>NZ_MLCO01000317.1 GCF_001982615.1 Teichococcus deserti
GCCAGGACATCGCCGCGCCGCCGCTCACCGGCCCCAGCGCCGCCCCCGCCCCCCAGAGCACCAGCATGCCGCCCGAGGCGGCGGCGAACTCGCCCGGCGGCACATGGTCGTTCACATGCGCCAGCACCAGGCTGTAGCCCGGGATCACCATGGCACCGAACACCGCCACCAGCGCATAGAGCAGCCAGCGCGGCGGATCCTCCGGCACCAGCAGCACCATGGCCAGCAGCGCCGTGGCGGCGCAGCCGGTCAGCGCCACCACCAGCCCGCGCCGGTCCACGCGGTCGGACAGCCAGCCCATCGGCCAGGTGGCGACGAAGCCGCCCAGCGATCCGCAGGCCATGAACAGCGCGACGCCCGAAGCCTCCAGCCCCACCCGCTGCGCGAAGAGCGGCCCGAGCGAGTAGTAGGACGAGGTGCTGACCCCCACCAGGAACCCCGCCACCACGCCGAAGGGCGAGATGCGGTAGAGGTTGCGCAGATTGGGCCGCACCTCCTTCCCCTCCGCCTGCAGCGGCGCCTGGGCGCGCGACAGCACCACCGGCACCAGCGCGAAGGAGATGATCATCGACACCAGGCAGAACAGCACGAAGCCATGCGGGTCGGCCGCCGTCAGCAGCAGCTGCCCGCCGACGCCGGCGATCATCCCGACCATGCCGTAGATGCTGAGCAGCTGGCCGCGCACCGCCGAGGAGGCGGCGCCGTTCAGCCAGCTCTCCACCACGATGAAGAGGCCGGCGAAGCAGAAGCCGGTCAGCGCCCGCCCCAGCGGCCAGAGCCAGGGCGAGACGAACATCAGATGCAGCAGCGGCACCGCCGAGGCCAGCGCCGCCAGCGCCGCGAAGGCCCGCGTATGGCCGACGCCGCGGATCAGCGCGCCGATGCGCAGCGAGCCGACCATCAGCCCGACATAGAAGCCGCTGCCCACCAGGCCGATCTCGGTCGCGGTGAAATGCTCGAGCCCGCCGCGCACCGTCAGCAGCGATGACTGCAGGGTATTGCCCATCTGCAGCATGGCATGCCCGGACAGCAGGGCGATGACGGTGGCAAGGGCGGCGGTCAGCGGGGTTTTCTGCAAGAGCGGGCTCCGGGTCGTGGCACGGCCGGGACCCCTGCCCGCCGGGACGGCGGCTGCCGTCGCGGCGATGCGGCTTCGGGCAGGGGCCGCGGCACCATTCAAGCCGCAGGTCCCGCCGGCCGCAACCCGGGGGCGAACCCCCGGGCCCATCGTTACGCGAGGGAAGGAACCTTCCCCCGCGCCGCGCCTCACATGCCGAGCGCGCGGCGGTAGAGGTCGAGCAGGGTCTCCTGCTCCTCCACCTCGGCCGGCTCCTGCTTGCGCAGGCGGATGATCTGGCGGATCACCTTGACCTCGAAGCCGGCCGACTTGGCCTCGCCGAAGATGTCCTTGATGTCATCGGCCAGCGCCTTGCGCTCTTCCTCCAGCCGCTCAACCCGCTCGATGATGGAGCGCAGACGATCGACCGCGATGCCGCCGACTTCAGGATCGGGATCGGCTTCCTGGCGCGCGCGGTTGGCCTTGGCCTCCTGCTCGTCGAAATCGCTCATCATCGTCTCCGGAAAAATGGCCGGCCACGCGAATGGCCGGGGCGCGCGGGTATAGCGAGGCTCCACCCCAGGGGCAATCGAGAAGCCCCCGCCCCCGTCAGCCGTGCTTCGGCTGGGCGGCAAAGGCGGCCTGCTGCTCCGGCGTCGCCGCCTTCTGGTGCTTCGCCTGCCACTCCTTGTAGGGCATGCCGTAGACGATCTCCCGCGCCTCCGGGTCCGGCAGGGCGATGCCCCGGGCCTCGGCCGCCTCGCGATACCAGCGGCTGAGGCAGTTCCGGCAGAACCCCGCCAGGTTCATCATGTCGATGTTCTGCACGTCGCTGCGCTCGCGCAGATGCGCGACCAGGCGGCGGAAGGCGGCGGCCTCCAGCTCGGTGGTGGTGGCGGCGTCGATCTCGGTGGTCATGGGGACGAGCCCTCCTTCGGCCCGCAATCTGGGCCGCGCCCCCCACGATGCCAAGCACCCCGCGAACACCGGGTATCTACCCACAGCCCGGCGGCGCCCCATATCGAGGGCAACCCGCCCCGGCCGACTGGCCAGGGGCCCTGCCTTCGCACCCGCTCCGGGAGCCATCCATGATCCGCTACTCCGTCCTCGACCTCGCCCCCATCGCCCAGGGGCAGGACGCCACCGCCGCCTTCGAGAACAGCCGCAGCCTGGCCCAGCACGCCGAGACGCTGGGCTTCCACCGCTTCTGGCTGGCCGAGCACCACAACATGCCCGGCATCGCCAGCGCCGCGACCGCCGTGGTCATCGGCCATGTCGCCGCCGGCACCAGCACCATCCGGGTGGGCTCGGGCGGCATCATGCTGCCCAACCACGCGCCCCTGATGATCGCCGAGCAGTTCGGCACGCTGAACGCGCTGTTCCCCGGCCGCATCGACCTGGGGCTCGGCCGCGCCCCCGGCACCGACATGCGCACCGCCCGCGCCCTTCGTCGCAACCTGTCCGGCGAGGCCGACAGCTTCCCCCAGGACGTGGTCGAGCTGCAGCAGTGGTTCGCCCCGGTCCAGCCCGGCCAGCCGGTGCGCGCCGTCCCCGGCGGCGGCATGGAGATCCCGATCTGGCTGCTGGGCTCCAGCCTCTACAGCGCGCAGCTGGCGGCAGCCCTTGGCCTGCCCTTCGCCTTCGCCAGCCACTTCGCGCCCCAGGCCATGATCCAGGCGCTGGAGATCTACCGCGAAGGCTTCCGCCCCTCGGCGATGTTGGAAAAGCCCTACAGCATGGCCGCGATGAACGTCTTCGCCGCCGAGACGGACGAGGAAGGCCAGCGCCTGTTCACCTCGCTGCAGCAGCAGTTCCTGAACCTGCGCCGCGGCACCCCCGGCCTGCTGCCGCCGCCCGCCGAGGACGTCGCCACCCTGCAGCGCGAGGCCGAATGGGCCGGCGTCGGCAAGAGCCTGGCCTGCTCGGCGGTCGGCAGCCCCGCCACGGTGCGGGCCGGGATCGAGGCCTTCCTGGCCGAAACCCAGGTCGACGAGCTGATGCTCACCGGGCAGATCTTCGACCATCAGGCCCGCCTGCGGTCCTTCTCGATCGCGGCGGAGATCTGCAAGGATCTGGTGGCGGTGAAAGAAGCGGTCTGACAGAGAAGACAAGGGGAAAAGGTTGGGGGAATGAATTCCCCCAAACCCCCATCTTCTTTCTGTTCACCGGCCGTGAACAGACCAGCGCCTTCGCCGGCAGCGGCACCAGGGCATCACGGCGGGACGCTGAATACAAAAACAGCGCGACCTTGAAGGTCGCGCTGCGTATTGGCCGTTTCACGTACGGTCTCCACCTGGACACGGCAGTCTGAAAGAAAAAAGAAGGGGTCGAGGGGAATTCATTCCCCTCGCCTGCCTCTGTCTTCCCTTACTCCGCTGCTGCTGCCTGCGAAGACGCCGCCGGCTTGCGGTCGAGGATCAGCACCAGCACGATCGACAGGATCGGCAGGGCGGCCATGAACAGCAGGCCGTAGTAGTCGCCGCCGGTGCGGTCCTTGATGATGCCGAAGACCTGCGGCCCGAAGTAGCCGCCAAGGTTGCCGACCGAGTTGATCCAGGCGATGCCGGCCGCCGCGGCGACGCCGCTGAGCATCGCGGTGGGCAGCGACCAGAAGATCGGCAGCGCGGCGAAGATGCCGTAGCTGGCGAGCGCCAGGCCGACCAGCTTCAGCACCAGGCCGTCATTGCTGGCGGCGATCAGCAGGCCGGCGGTGGCGCAGGCGGCGGCGAAGATCGTCGTCCACTTCCGCTCCTTCACCTTGTCCGAGAAGAAGCCCCAGAGGACCATGGTCACGGCGCCGACGGCATAGGGGAAGGCGTTCAGGAAGCCGACCTGGACGTTGGACAGGTCGCCCAGCGCCTTGATGATCTGCGGCTGGAAGAAGCCCAGGGTGTAGAGCGGCGAGACCAGCCCCAGATAGACCAGGCCGTAGCCGATGACCTTGGGGTTCACCAGCGTCTCCCACCACTTGAAGGTGACGACGGCCTCGCGGGCGCGCTCCTCCTCGGCCAGGCGGTTCTGCAGCCAGGTCTTCTCCTCGGTGGTCAGCCAGGTGGCTTCCGAGGGGCGGTCGGTCAGGTACCACAGCACGCCGCCGGTCATCAGCACGGCCGGGATGGCCTCGATGATGAACATCCACTGCCAGCCATGCAGGCCCCAGATCCCGTCCATGTTCAGCAGGTAGCCGGAGACCGGCGAGCCGAGCGCCGAGGAGAAGGGGATGGCGAACATGAACCAGCCGATGATGCGGCCGCGATAGGCGCTGGGGAACCACAGCGTCAGGTAGAAGATGACGCCGGGGAAGAAGCCGGCCTCGGCGGCGCCGAGCAGCACGCGGACGATGTTGAAGCTGGTGGGCCCGGTCACGAAGGCCTGGGCGCCCGACAGGATGCCCCAGGTGATCATGATGCGGGCGATCCACATCCGCGCGCCGAAGCGGTTCAGCGCCAGGTTGCTGGGCACCTCGAAGGCGAAATAGGCCAGGAAGAAGATGCCGGCGGCGGTGCCGAAGGCGGTGGCCGACAGGCCCAGGTCGGCGCGCATGGCAGGGCCGGCGAAGCCCACATTCACCCGGTCGAGATAGGAGATGAAGTAGCAGACGATCAGGAAGGGCAGCAGGCGCCAGGCGACCTTGCGCATGGTGCTGCGCTCGACGGCGCTGATCTCTTGCGTGGCGGCCGGGGCCGAGCCCTGGCCGAAAGCTGCGCCCATAGCGCTTCCCCCGAAGTCGTTTATGCCAGCCAGCCCTGGGGCCGGGTCGGCGGGGGTTTTGGGCCAGTCCGTCCTATGAGTCGATAGTTCATTTCCCGGCGGCTCTCCAGCGCGCAACTTTAAGTCAGCGCATCGGCCGGATTATTTGCGGTCCTGCAAGGCTTCCCCGGCAGCGGGTGGCTTTTCGGGCCGCTGCGCTGCCGGATCGGTCCGGGTCGGCCCTGCCGACGGCTAAGCGTTATTTCATCCACCCGCGCGGCTCAGCTGTTGCCGGCCAGGTAGTCCATGGCGGCCCTCACGCCCTGGTCCTGGTGCGGCACGCCGGCGATGCGCAGCCCCATCTCGACGCCGGTCAGCGTGCCCATCAGCGCCAGGTCGTTGAAGTCGCCGAGATGGCCGATGCGGAACACCCGGTCGTTCAGCCGGCCCAGCCCGTTGCCCAGGCTCATGTTGAACTTCTGCAGGATGGCCGCGCGCAGGTCGTTGGCCGAATGGCCCTCCGGCACGCGCACCGCGGTCAGGGCCGAGGAATAGTGCCGCGGGTCTTCGCACTGGATCTCCAGCCCCCAGGCGCGGACGGCGCGACGGGTGGCCTCGGCATGGCGGTCGTGGCGGGCGAAGACATTCTCCAGGCCCT
The DNA here is from genome assembly GCF_001982615.1 of Teichococcus deserti. Taxonomy (GTDB): domain Bacteria; phylum Pseudomonadota; class Alphaproteobacteria; order Acetobacterales; family Acetobacteraceae; genus Pseudoroseomonas; species Pseudoroseomonas deserti. The sequence goes on from NZ_MLCO01000317.1 coordinate 5,406, forward strand.
CGGCCAGCAGCAGGTCCAGCGCGGTGTCCAGCGCATAGAGCATGTTGGTCGCCGGCGTGTAGGGGAAGTAGCCGGTGGCGTTGCTGGCCAGCATCGGCCGCCAGTCCCAGAAGCTGCGCGGCAGCTTGGCGCTCTCCGACGCCTTCAGCGCCTTCGGGCTGATCGCGTTGAAAGAAAGGCCCGGGGGCAGCATCAGCCCCTTCTGGCTGCCCGCCACCGTGACGTCGACGCCCCATTTGTCATGCCGATAGTCGATCGAGCCCAGGGAAGAAATGGTGTCGACCAGCAGCAGCGCCGGGTGGCCGGCCGCGTCCATGGCGCGGCGCACCTCGTCGACGCGGGAGGTGGCGCCGGTCGAGGTCTCATTGTGCACCACGCAGACCGCCTTGATGGCGTGGTCGCGGTCGGCGCGCAGCCGGGCCTCGATGCCGGGGACATCGGCGCCGCGGCGCCAGTCGGTCTGGATGAATTCGGGGCGGATGCCCAGGCGCTCGGCCATCTCACGCCAGAGGAAGGCGAACTGCCCGGTCTCGCACATCAGCACGGTGTCGCCGGGCGAGAGGGTGTTGACCAGCGCCGCCTCCCAGGCCCCGGTGCCGGAGGCCGGGTAGATCACCACGGGCTGCTTCGTCTTGAAGACGGCCTTGACCTTCTCCAGCAGCTGGGCGCCGAACAGGCCGAAATCCGGGCCGCGATGGTCCATGGTCGGGTTGTCCAGCGCCCGCAGCACGCGGTCGGGGACATTGGTCGGACCCGGGATCTGCAGGAAATGCCGGCCCGCCACGGGCTTCGACTGGTAATAGGCCATGGATGCCTCCCCTCGCGCTTCTTGCCCCGGTCTAGGGGGGGTTCCATGACGGGCGCCAATGAGTTCGCCTTGTCCGATTGATGAGCATTATAGATCGGACAGGCGCCCGCCCGCGCGCTAGCCTGGGCGGCAAGAAGAGCGCGGGATCCGTCCATGAATGCCATCCACCAGTCCAAGGTGCTGCCGGGCGATGCGGCGCTCGCCGCGCGGCTGAAGCGCGCCGTCGAGGGCGAGGTGCGCTTCGCCCCCGGCGATCGCGGCCGCTACGCCACCGATGCCAGCATCTACCAGGTGGAGCCGATCGGCGTGCTGGTGCCGAAGACCCAGGCGGATGTCGCCGCGGCCCTGGCAATCTGCCGCGAGGCCGGCGTGCCGGTGCTGGCGCGCGGCGGCGGCACCAGCCAGTGCGGCCAGACGGTGAACCGGGCGCTGGTGATCGATTGCAGCAAGCATCTGCGCCGGGTTCTGTCGGTCGAGGGCGACACCGCCTGGGTGGAGCCTGGGATTGCCCTGGGCGCCCTGAACGACGCGCTGAAGAACGGCAAGAAGTTCTTTCCGGTCGATCCCTCCACCTGGGCGCGCTGCACCATCGGCGGCATGGCGGGCAACAATTCCTGCGGCAGCAAGTCGATCCGCTACGGGCTGATGGCCGACAACGTGCTGGCGATCGACGCGCTGCTGGCCGATGGCAGCCGCTTCACTTTCTCCGAGTTGCCCGACAACCTGGGCGACGACATCCCCGGCCCGACCGCGGCGCTGATCCAGGCGCTGCGCCGCCTCGGCGCCAGCGAGGCGGAGGAGATCGCGGCGCGCTTCCCGAAGCAGCTGCGCCGGGTCGGCGGCTACAATATCGACGCGCTGACGCCGGCCGCGCGCGCCGCCGGGCGCGGCAACCTGGCGCGGCTGCTGGTCGGCAGCGAGGGCACGCTGGCCTTCTCGGCGGCGCTGCAGCTGAAGCTGTCGCCGATCAAGCCGCGCAAGGTGCTGGGCATCTGCCAGTTCCCCACCTTCCGCGCCGCCATGGCCGCCAGCGAACACCTGGTGGCGCTGCAGCCCGAAGCGGTCGAGCTGGTCGACCGCACCATGATCGACCTGGGCCGGTCCATCGCCATCTACCGACCCACCATCGACGCCATCGTCATCGGCGAGCCTGACTCCCTGCTCATCGTCGAATTCCATGGCGACGAGGACGCCGCTCTGCTGCGCGAACTCGATCGACTGGAAGAAAAAATGGGCGACCTGGGCTACCCCGGCGCCGTGGTGCGGGTGACGGACCCCGCCTTCCAGGCCAGCGTCGCCGAGGTGCGCGAGGCGGGGCTCAACATCATGATGTCGATGAAGGGTGACGGAAAGCCGGTCTCCTTCATCGAGGACACCGCCGTCGATCTGGCCGATCTCGCCGACTATACCGAGCGGCTGAACGAGGTCTTTGCCCGCCACGGCACCAAGGGCACCTGGTATGCCCATGCCAGCGTCGGCTGCCTGCATGTCCGCCCCGTCCTGAACATGAAGCAGGGCGAGGACGTCACCAAGATGCGGGCGATTGCGGAAGAATGCTTCGCCCTGGTCCGCGAATACAAGGGCAGCCATTCCGGCGAGCATGGCGACGGCATCGTCCGCTCCGAATTCAATGAAGTAATGTTCGGCAGCCGCATCGCCCGCGCCTTCGAGGCGGTGAAGGACGCCTTCGACCCTGCCGCCCTGCTCAACCCCGGCCGCGTGGTGCGCGCGCCGCGGATGGATGACCGCAGCCTGTTCCGCTACCCGCCCGGCTATGCGGCGGATGCGGCGATCACCCCGGCGCTGGACTGGTCGGCCTGGCCTGGCCCTCAGGGCGGGCTGCTGGGCGCGGTCGAGATGTGCAACAACAACGGCACCTGCCGGAAGTTCGACGCGAACGTCATGTGCCCCTCCTTCCGCGCCACGCGGGACGAGCAGCACCTGACGCGTGGCCGGGCCAATACGCTGCGCCTGGCGCTGACCGGGCAGCTCGGCCCCGATGCGCTGGCCGGGCCGGAGGTGGCCGAGGCGCTGTCGCTCTGCGTCTCCTGCAAGGGCTGCAAGCGGGAATGCCCGACCGGCGTCGACATGGCCAAGATGAAGATCGAGGCAACCCATGCCAGGGCCCAGCGCCATGGGGTGCCGCTGAAGGACCGCATCATCGCCGAGCTGCCGCGCTGGGCACCCTGGGCCTCGCGGCTGCCGGCGCTGGCCAATCTGCGCGACCGGCTGCCGGGGCTGGCCGCGCTGTCGGAGCGCTTCCTGGGCCTGGCGGCGTCCCGCCCGCTGCCCCGCTTCGTCGGCCACCCCTTCCGCAACGAGGAGGCCCGGACCGAGGGCGACCGCGGCGAGGTGCTGCTCTGGGCCGACACCTTCAACCGCCACTACGAACCCGGGATCCTGCGCGACGCGGTAACCGTGCTGGGCCGCGCCGGCTATCGCGTCCGCCCGGCCGCGGCGCCGCGCGGCCGGGCGCTGTGCTGCGGCCGCAGCTATCTGGCCGCCGGCATGGTCAACCGGGCGCGGGCCGAGGCGCGGCGGACGCTGGCGGCGCTGGCCGTCAGCGACGCGCCGGTGATCGGGCTGGAACCCTCCTGCCTGACCACGCTGCGCGACGAGTTCTTGTCCATGCTCCCCGGCGGGGAGAGCGAGAAGCTTTCTGCCCGTGCCTTCCTGCTGACCGAGTTCCTGGCCAAGGAGAATGTGGACCTGCCGCTGCAGTCCCCCGGCCCGGCCCGCGCCCATATCCACGGGCATTGTCACCAAAAGGCCTTCGGCGCCTTCCTGCCCGCGGTGAAGACATTGAGGAAGATTCCGGGCATGGAGGTGGTCCCGATCGCCTCCTCCTGCTGCGGCATGGCCGGCAGCTTCGGCTACGAGGCGTCGAAACTGGAGACCAGCAAGGCCATGGCCGAGATTTCCCTGCTGCCGGCGGTGCGCGCCGCGGCGCCCGAGGATGTCATCCTCGCCGACGGCACCTCCTGCCGCCACCAGATCCGCGACCTGTCGGGGCGCGAGGCGCTGCATTCGGTGCAGCTGCTGGCGCGCGCCCTGAAGCCGGCCCCGAAGCCGGCATGAGCGACGCCCAGGCCATCCTGGACTTCTGGTTCCAGGATGACGTCACCCTGCCCCGCGCCGCCTGGTTCCAGCGCGACGACGCCTTCGACGACGCCATCCGCCAAAACTTCGGCGCGCTGGTGGCGCCGGCCCGCGACGGCGCGCTGGACGGCTGGGCCGCGACGCCGGATGGGGCGCTGGCGCTGCTGATCCTGCTGGACCAGTTCCCGCGCAACCTGTTCCGCGGCAGCCCGGAAGCCTTCGCCAGCGACCCGCATGCGCGCGAGATCGCCCGAGGCGCCGTGCTGCGGGACCGCCACGACATGGCGCTGCATCCGAACCAGCGCGCCTTCCTCTACCTGCCCTTCGAGCATTCGGAGGCGCTGGCCGACCAGGCGCTCTGCGTTGCCCTGTTCGAAGGTCTTCGCGATTTTCCGCCGCAGCGGGCGCCCGGCGCTGGCATCGACTATGCCTGGCGGCACTGGCAGGTGATCCGCCGCTTCGGCCGCTTTCCGCACCGGAATGCCGTGCTCGGCCGCACCAATACGGCTGACGAGAAAACCTATCTCGCGCAGCCGGGCGCCGGCTTCTGAGCCAGGGTTGCAGGCCTTCTGGCGGCCGGTTTGTTCACGTCCCCGTGTGCAACCGGTCGCGAGAAACCGTCGGATCGAAGAAACCGACCGGAGGAAGGTGCGACAGCGCCGCACCGTGAGGGCCGAACGGCACGGCGTTTGATGAAAAAGCCGTTTAGATTCGGCGACCTGCACCATGACTTTCGCGTGCGATGACAAGGCCATGGCAATGCTGTGGCAGTTTCGCCACAGGCCTGCTTCGTTGCAAAGCCGCAGAGCAACCGCAGCATGAAACCCAGGTTCTCCCTGCGCCTGCCAACTGGGCCTTAGGGAACATCGACATGACGCTTCGCCGCCTTCTTCTCGCCGCCACGGTCCTGACCACCACCGCCGGTCTGGCCCATGCCCAGTCCAGCACCACCCCCTGGTACCTGCCGAACCCCTCGGCCCAGCCGATCACCGGCGTCTATCTCGGCGCTGGCGCCGGCTGGAACCACTCCGACGCCCGCGGCCTGAACGCGCTCGGCGGCAACGGCACCTACTTCAACAACACCTCCGGCAACCGCCAGGGCAATCTGGGCTTCGAGGAAGGCTTCGGCGGCGTCCTCTCGGTCGGCTGGGGCTTCGGCAACGGCCTGCGCGCCGAGATCGAGGGCAACTACCGCTACAACAGCGTCGATCGCCTGGGCGGCTTCCAGCGTCGCACCGGCGGCGCGCCCGGCGTCGCCTTCCGCGGCATCGACGGCGAGCAGCAGCAGTTCGGCGTGATGGCCAACGTCTTCTACGACTTCCAGCTGCCGCAGTGGTTCCCGACCATGCCGGTTGCGGTCGTTCCCTACATCGGTGGCGGCGTCGGCTACCAGTGGACCGACCTGGACGCCAAGGCCACCCGCCTGGCCCCGGGCGGCAACACCGTGCGCATCGACGACACCAACGGCCAGTTTGCCTATCAGGGCATCGCCGGCCTGGCCTTCCCAATCGCCGCCGTGCCGGGCCTGTCGCTCACCGCCGAGTACCGCTACACCGGCGCCTTGCAGGGCCACTACAAGGGCAGCGTGACCAACCCGGCCGGCCAGCGCGTCTCCTCGGGCAAGTATGAGGTCGACCAGCTGCACAACCACTCGGCGATGCTGGGCCTGCGCTACGCCTTCAACACCCCGACCCCGCCGGCGCCGGTGCCGGTCGTGGCGCCCGCCCCGGCCGTCGCCCCGGCCCCGGCCCGCACCTACCTGGTGTTCTTCGACTTCGACCGTGCCGACCTGACCGACCGCGCCCGCCAGATCATCTCCGAGGCGGCGCAGGCTTCGGGCCGCGTGCAGACGACCCGTATCGAGGTGGCCGGCCATGCCGACCGCGCCGGTTCGCCGCAGTACAACCAGCGCCTGTCGCAGCGTCGCGCCGACGCCGTGGCCGCCGAGCTGGTCCGCCTGGGCGTCGCCCGCTCGGCGATCACCGTCCAGGCCTTCGGCGAGAGCCGTCCGCTGGTCGCGACGGCCGACGGCGTGCGCGAGCCGCAGAACCGCCGCGTCGAGATCGTCCTGCGCTGATCTGATCGGCCCCGGGGTTCATCCCCGGGGCCGGTTTCTTCTTGGCGGAACTGGTCCCGGGGCGCCCTGCGCGGCCCGGGTTCTTTGCGTTGACGGCAGTCTTGTTGCGGAATACGCAATCACATCGACGTGACGGTTAAATTGCCTGGCTTAACCCTGGTGAACCGGGTGGTAGAAAGTTAAGCCTGTGGTACTCGGACGCAGCCCGCAGGGCGCGGGACAAGGTCCGGACCCGAAGAGAGGCCTGTCCCATGATGATCCGTAAGCTGCTGCTGGCCACCACGATGCTGGCCCTGCCGCTGGCTGCCGCCAAGGCCCAGACCGTGCCCGTCACCGGCGTCTATCTCGGCGCCGGCGCCGGCGTCGACTTCCAGATGGACAGCGACACCGAGGCCACCGGCGGCCTGCAGAACACGCTGCGCGCCCGCGGCGTCAGCCGCAGCGGCAAGGCCGAGTTCGGCACCGGCGGCGTCGGCGTGCTCAGCCTGGGCTGGGGCTTCGGCAATGGCGTCCGCGCCGAGATCGAGGGTAATTTCCGCCGCGCCGAATTCGACAGCTACAGCGGCAACGCCCCGCTCGCGCCCTGGGGCACCTATCGCGGCTCGGCCTCGACCTATGGCGTGATGGCCAATGCCTTCTTCGACTTCCACCAGCTGAACTGGCCGGTGGTGCCCTATATCGGCGCCGGCATCGGCTATGCCTGGACCGACTTCGACAAGGTCCGCGCCACCAGCCGCGTCAGCGGCGAGCGGCTGGCGATCGACGACACCGATGCGCAATTCGCCTTCCAGGGCATCGTCGGCGCCTCGCTGCCGATCTCGGCCGTGCCGGGCCTGGCGCTGACCGCCGAGTACCGCTTCTTCGGCACGCTGGACAACGAGTACAAGACCACCCTGTGGCAGGCCAACGGCACTGCCCCGCAGCGCGGCAAGGTCGAGTTCGAGAACTACCACCACTCGGTCCTGGTCGGCCTGCGCTACGCCTTCAACCAGCCGACCCCGCCGGCGCCGGTGCCGGTCGCGCCGATCGCCCCGGCCGCGGCGCCCTCGCCGACCCGCACCTACCTGGTGTTCTTCGACTTCGACCGGGCCGACCTGACCGACCGCGCGCGCCAGATCGTCGCCGAGGCGGCGCAGAACTCGACCCGCGTGCAGACCACGCGCCTCGAAGTCTCCGGCCATGCCGACCGCTCGGGCTCGCCGCAGTACAACCAGCGCCTGTCGCAGCGCCGCGCCGATGCGGTGGCGGCGGAGCTGGTCCGCCTGGGCGTCGCGCGCTCGGCCATCACCATCCAGGCCTTCGGCGAAAGCCGCCCGCTGGTGCCGACCGCCGATGGCGTGCGCGAGCCGCAGAACCGCCGCGTCGAGATCGTCCTGCGCTGATCCCGTCAGCCAGGTCGCAGGATTGGAAAGGGGCGCCTCCGGGCGCCCCTTTCTGCGTCAGTTCATCCGCAGCGGCGGCTCCTCCGGCGGATCGCCCAGCGGCGGAATGTCCGGCGCGTCCGGCGTCGGCTGGTCCGGCCCCGGCGGCTCGGTGATCGGCGGCTCGGGCAGGTCCGGCCCGGGCGGCGGCGGCGGGACGGGGGGGATCGGCGGCGGCGCGTCCGGCGGCGGGATCGGCAGCTGCATCTCCAGCGGCGGCAGGGTCGAGGCCTGCGCCGGCCAGAGCGGCGGCCCCGCGGGCAGGCGGCGGCCGACGCTGCCGTCGTAGAGGCGGAAAACTTCGGCGGTCATGCTTCCTCCAAGGGGCTGCTCCTGGAGGGAACTGCCGGGTAGCCCCTGGGGTTGCTGCCTCCCCGGTTACCGCATGTTGCAGGCCCGCCACAGCAAGGGCGGAAGCGGTCCTCGCGGTGGCGTGAGGCACACGCGACCTATGGCAGTTTTGTTGCGGCGCACAATATAATGGGTCCCGGCTTTCAGGAGGAAACAACCACAACCCAGTCCCCCCTGGAGGTCTGCCCCCATGCGTCGCCGCGACTTCGTCACCCTCTCTGCCGGGCTCATTGCCGCCCCGGCGCTGCTGACCGGCCGGCGCGCCCAGGCCAATACCACCTCCGCCAACGAACCCGTCGACATCGAGCTCGCCCTGGCGGTCGATGTCAGCCGCTCGGTCGACGCCGAGGAGCAGGAGCTGCAGTTCCGCGGCTATGCCGCCGCCTTCCGCGACCAGCGCCTGATCGATGGCATCAGCCGCGGCGCCATCGGCGCCATCGCCGTCAGCTTCTTCACCTGGTCCGACTGGAACGTGCAGGAGCTGCTGGTGCCCTGGATGCGCATCGATGGCGCCGCCACGGCCGAGGCCTTCGCCGGCGCCATCGACGCCGCGCCGCGCCGCACCCACCTCTACACCTCGATCTCGGCCGCCATCGACTTCGCCGCCACCCTGTTCGGCCAGGGCTTCGAAGGCACCCGCCAGGTCGTCGACATCTCCGGCGACGGGGTCAACAATTCCGGCCGGCCGCTGGCCGAGGCGCGCGCCGCGGCGCTTGACCGCGGCATCGTGCTGAACGGGCTGGCCGTGCTCGACCGCACCCCGCCGCCCAGCCAGTTCGCCGCCCTCAACCCGCCGCTCGACGAATACTACCGCGACCAGGTCATCGGCGGGCCCGGCGCCTTCCTGATGGTCGCCGAAGGCTTCGACGCCTTCGAGAACGCCGTCCGCCGCAAGATCATCCGCGAGATCGCCCTCAACCCGCCGCCCGGGCCGCTGGTCGAGCGGGCTTTCGCTTAAAAGGCATTAAGAATCTGGGGGAAAGAATTCCCCCAGGCCCTCTTCTCTTTCTGCGAACGGCCCTTTCCCCACCGGCGCCAACGCTCAGGCCATCCACCGGTGGCACGCGGCCGCTGCGCAGCCGCTCTGTCACGGGCGCTACTGGCGCGCATCACACGCCCGGCGCATGGTCGAGCCTCGCACCACAGGAGGATCGGCGACGGCATGCAGACGGACACGGACGGCCTGCCCCCGGAACGACGCCGCTGGGCGATCCTGGCGCTGGCCGTCGCCATCGCCATGGCGGTGATGGACAGCTCCATCGCCAATGTCGCCCTGCCCGCTATCGCCGCCGACCTGCGCGTCTCGCCCTCCGAAGCCATCCTGGTGGTCAACGCCTACCAGATCGCCATCGTCTGCTCGCTGCTGCCGCTCGCCTCGCTGGGCGAGCTGGTCGGCCATGAGCGCGTCTACCGCACCGGCCTTGCCCTCTTCGTCGTCGCCTCCTGCTTCTGCGCCATGGCGGATTCGCTGACCTGGCTGACCCTGTCGCGCATCGTCCAGGGCTTCGGCGCCGCAGGCCTGATGTCGGTCAACACCGCCCTGCTGCGCTTCATCTACCCGCAGAGCCGCCTCGGCCAGGGCGTCGGCATCAATGCCCTGGTCGTCGCCCTCTCCTCGGTCACCGGGCCCAGCGTCGCCGCCGGCATCCTCAGCATCGCCCACTGGCCCTGGATCTTCGCGGTCAATATCCCGGTGGGCCTGCTGGCGTTCCTCCTGGCCTGGCGCTTCCTGCCGCAGACGCCGCGCGCCCGCCGCCGCTTCGACGCCGCCTCCGCCCTGCTCAGCGCTGCCACCTTCGGCATGACCATGACCGCCTTCGAGCAGTTCACCCATGGCGCCCCCGCCTGGCGCGGCAGCCTGCTGCTGGCCGGCGGCATCATCGCCGGCATCCTGCTGGTCCGCCGCCAGTCCGGCCGCCCGGCGCCGCTGCTGCCGGTCGACCTGCTGCGCATCCCGGTCTTCAGCCTGTCGGTGGCGACCTCGATCTGCTCCTTCGCCGCGCAGATGCTGGCCTTCGTGGCGCTGCCCTTCTTCCTGCAGCACAGCCTGGGCCGAACCCAGGTCGAGACCGGCCTGCTGATGACCCCCTGGCCGCTGGTGCTGATCGTCATGTCGCCGCTGGCCGGCCGCCTGTCCGACCGCATCCCGGCAGGCCTCCTGGGCGGCATCGGTCTGATCGTCATGGCCACCGGCCTGGCCCTGCTCGCCACCCTGCCGGCGGCGCCGACCGCCATCGACATCGGCTGGCGCACCGCGCTCTGCGGCATGGGCTTCGGCCTGTTCCAGAGCCCGAACAACCGCGCGCTCCTCTCCGCCGCCCCGCGCGAGCGCTCGGGCGGCGCCAGCGGCATGCTTTCCACCGCGCGGCTGCTGGGCCAGACCACCGGCGCGACGCTTGCCGCCCTGACCCTGCGGCTGGCCGGTGAGAACGGTGCGGCGGTGGCCCTGTCGGTTGCCGCTTGCATTGCCGGCGCCGCTGCCGTCATCAGCTTCACCCGCCTGGCCGGCCGCCGCCCCGGCGCCGCCTGATGTTTCTGTCCGCTTTTTCCGTAGAGTTCTCTGCCATGGCCAACAACCCCCCGACCCGTCCCTCGCCCGAGGCGCTCCGCGCCGAGATCCTGCGCCAGACCGCCGCGCGCGGCGGTCTGGCGCAGGATC
>NZ_MLCO01000318.1 GCF_001982615.1 Teichococcus deserti
GCCCGCCTGCAGCGTGTACATCCCCGACCCGTCCGCCTGCAGCGCGACCACCCGCCGCCCGCCCCCCGCGATCGCCGCGCCGATGGCGACGGGGAAGCCGTAGCCGATGGCGCCGCCGCGATTCTGCAGCCAGTCATGCGGCGCGGCGCAATGGGTCAGCGGCGACAGGCCGCGGCCATAGGTCACCGATTCATCGACCACGATGGCGCCTTCCGGCAGCAGCGCCGCCAGCACCCGCGCCAGCCCCTCGGGCGAGGGCGCGCCGCGCGGCCGCTCCGGCCTCGGGCCGTTGCCGGGGATCGCGACCCGGGGTGCGCCCAGCTCCTCGGCCAGCGCCGCCAGCGCCGTCACCGCATCCTGCTCCTGCCGGGTCAGCACGGTAATCTCCGCCTGCGGCGGATAGTGCAGCGAGGGGTGGTTCGGATAGCCGAAGAAGCCGACCGGCGCCTTGGCCCCCACCAGGATCAGCTGCCGGTAGCCCTTCAGCCGCTCCACCGCCGCGTCGGGCGGATAGGGCACCCGGTCGAGCGGCATCCGCCCCTGGCCGCGCTCGATCTTCGCATTGGAGGTCTCGGCCAGCACATGCGCGCCGGTATGGGCGATGATGCGCTGCAGCTCGGCCTGCGCCGCCGCGGTCAGCGCCGTCGGGCCGCCCAGCAGGATCAGCACGTCCGGCTTCTCGCGCAGCACCTTGGCCGCCGCCTGGATGGCATGGCCGTCGGCCTGCGGCATGGCCGGCACCGGCAGGGCCTCGGCCACCTGGCCGCCCGCGTCCCAGCAGGTGTCGGAGGGCAGGATCAGCGTCGCCACCTGCCCCGGCGCGGTGCGCGCCGCCTGCACGGCCACCGCGACATCGGCGCCGACCTCGCTGGCCCTGGAGGCTGTGCGCACCCAGGCCGAGACGCCGCGGGCATAGCCCTCGGTGTCGGCGGTCAGCGGCGCGTCGAGGGGGCGGTGATAGGTCGCCTGGTCGCCGACGCAGTTGACGATGCCCGAATGCGCCCGCCGCGCGTCGTGCAGCCCGGCCATGCCGTTGGACAGGCCGGGGCCGCAATGCAGCAGCGTGACGGCCGGCCGGCCGGCGATGCGCCAGTAGCCGTCGGCGGCGCCGGTGACGACATTCTCCTGCAGGCCGAGCACGCAGCGCATGCCGGGGACGCGGTCGAGGGCGGCCACGAAATGCATCTCGCTGGTGCCGGGATTGGCGAAGCAGACATCGACGCCGCTTTTCAGCAGGCTGTGCACCAGGCTTTCGGCACCATTCATGCCGGGACTCCTCCTTGGTTGGGGGCGCCTGGCCGGCGGCCCGCGCGCCCCGGGCCAGGATGCGCCGGGACCGACGGCCCCTCAAGGGAGGCGCCCGTCAATCCTGGCCGCTGGTCGTCCCGCTGGCCGTCCCGCTGGCCTCGCCATCCGCCAGGCGCAGCATGGCGCGCGCCAGCACCGCGACGCCGCGGGCGAAGTCCGCCTCCGCCATCGTCTCCTGCGGGTTGTGGCTGCCATGGGCGTTGCGGACCAGCAGCATCGCCGTCGGCACCCCGGACAGGGCGAACATCGCCGCGTCATGCCCGACCGTCGGCAGCGGCATGGCCGCAATTGCGGCCTCGGCGGCGCAGCCGGCCAGCAGCGCGCGCAGCCCGGCATCCAGCGCCACCGGCGCGGTGCCCACCTCGGCGCCCAGCGCGAAGCGGACGCCGCGCTCGCGCTCGATCCGCGCCACCGCCCCGGCCAGCACGCCGCGCGCCGCCTCCAGCACCGCCGGGTCGGTGCCGCCGAGGTTCAGCGTGAAGGCCACCTCGCCGGCCACCTTGGTCATCGCATGCTGCACCGGATCGGTGGCGAACTCGCCGATGGTGACGACGAAGTTGTCGTCGCCGGCGGCGATGCGCTCCTGCCAGAAGCGGTCCAGCGCCAGGGCGAGCTCGGCCACCGCCAGCACGGCGTCCTGCCGGTGGCCGCGCGGCATGGCGGCGGAATGGGCATAGGCGCCGTGGCAGCGCGCCTGCGGGAAGCGGATGTTGCCGCGGCAGGCGGTGGCGATGCCGAGCGGCACGCCCCGGCTTTCCAGCAGTGGCCCCTGCTCGATATGCAGCTCCAGGAAGGCGGCGAAGCCGGCCGGGTCCAGCGGCGTCTTCGGGCCCGGCGCGTGGCGCAGCGCGGCGAGATGCTGGGCCAGGGTCAGGCCGCTGTCGCGGCGGCGCAGGGCGCCGATCTCGGCCCAGGGGCTGCGGCCCAGCATCAGCCGGCTGCCGAGATAGGCGGTGCCGAACCAGGGGCTTTCCTCGCCGCGGAACAGCACCGCGCGCAGCGGCCGCCGCGGGCGCAGGCCGCTGGCGCGGACCGCCGCCAGCACCGCCAGCGCCGCCACGGCGCCGGCCAGGCCGTCGAAATTGCCGCCGTTCGGCACCGAATCCAGATGCGAGCCGGACGCCACCGCCGGCGCCTGGCCGTCCTCGCCCGGCAGCAGCAGGTGGTGGTTGCCGAAGGGATCGGCCTCGGCTTCGAGGCCCAGCGCCGCGGCATGGCGCAGCACGGCCTGCAGCGCGATCTCCTCGCCCTCGCCGAAGGCGGCGCGGGTGATGCCGGGGGCCGGCTCGCCGGTGGCGCGGCCGATCCCGGCCATCAGCGTCCAGGCCTGCGCGGTGCTGCGCTCCAGCGCGGCGGCCAGGGCAGGGTCGGTGCGGCGCAGCGTGACAGGCGGGGTCGGCATCGGCAGGACTCCTCGGCGGCCCGGCATCCTGGCACAGGCCGCCGGCCGGGCCGAGGCCGCCGCGTTGCGGCCCCGTCACCCCGGGCATAAACCTGCCGGCCAGACGAGGGAAACGCCCGCCATGCCGCTGATCGACGCCATCGAGGACGCCGCCGCGCACCGCCCCGAGGGGATGCTGGTGACGCCGCTGCTGCCGAGCCCGGGCCTCTCGGCCCTGCTCGGCGCCGAGGTGCTGCTGAAGGCCGAGCATCTGCAGACCACCGGCTCCTTCAAGTATCGCGGCGCCGCCAATGCCATCCGGCTGCTCGACGGGCCGCGGCGGGCGCGCGGCGTGGTCACGGCGTCGACCGGCAATCACGGCCAGGCGGTGGCGCTGGCCGGGCGGCGGGCCGGCGTGCCGGTGACGGTCTTCGTGGCGCAGGACGCCTCGCCGGCCAAGCTCGCCGCCATCCGCGGCCATGGCGCCGAGCTGCGGCTGCTGGAGGGCGACAGCCTGGCGGCCGAGCTCGCCGCGCGGGCCGAGGCCGGGGCCAGCGGCCGGGTCTTCCTGTCGCCCTACAACGACCTCGACGTGGTCGCCGGCCAGGGCAGCCTCGGGCTCGAGCTGCTGCAGCAGGCGCCCGACCTGGACGCGGTCTTCGTCGCCGTCGGCGGCGGCGGGCTGGTCGGCGGCATCGGCACGGCGCTGAAGGCGCATGGCGCGAAGGCCGCGGTGGTGGGCTGCTGGCCCGAGGCCTCGCCCTGCCTGCTGCGCGCGCTGGAGGCCGGCCAAATCCACGCCGTCGCCGAGCAGGAGACCCTGTCCGACGGCACCGCCGGCAATCTCGAGCCCGGCGCGGTGACGCTGGAGATCTGCGCCCGCGTCATCGACCGCCGCGTCACCGTCAGCGAGGCGGCGATGCGCCGCGCCCTCTGGCTGCTGGCCGAGCATGACCGCTGGATGGTGGAAGGCGCCGCCGGCGTGGCGCTGGCCGGGCTGCTGACGCTGGCGGAGGAGATGCGCGGCCGCCGCGTCGCGGTGGTGCTCTGCGGCCGCAACATCACGGCGGCGAAGTATCTCGCCGCGCTGAACGCCGCCGCCGCCGATGCCGCCAGCTGACCAGGCGGCGCAGCGCCGGCGGCTGCTGCGCTGGTTCGCCGCCTCGGCCAGCTTCGCCGTGCCCCAGGCCGCCGGGCCCATCGCCTTCTCGCTGCTGGCGCTGGGGCTGACCGGCGATGCCGGCCAGGGCGCCGCCATCATCCTGGCCATGACCCTGGCCCAGGTGCTGGGCGCCATTCCCGTGGCGCGGCTCGGGCGGCGCGTCCCGGCGGTGCTCTACCTGAAGCTGCTGGTCGGGCTGCGCAGCGCGGCGCTGCTGGCGATCGCGGCGCTGGCCGCGGCGGAGGCGCCCTTCGCCTGGCTGGTGGCGGCCGCCGGCCTGGCCGGCTCGGTGAACGGCGCGGCGCATGGCTATCTGCGCGCGGTGCTGAACCAGCTGGCGCCGGCGGCGCGGCTGCCGCGGGCGCTCGGCATTTCCGCGACGCTGAACGAGCTGACCTTCGTGCTGGCGCCGGTCGCCGCCTCGGGCCTCGGCAGCATCTCGCCGGTCTTCGCCCTGCTGGCGCTGACCGCGCTGGGGGCGGCGCCGATCCTGCTGGTGCCGCATCTGGGCCGCGCCCCGCAGCCGGCGGGCACCGTGGCGGGCGGTGGCGGCGTGCTCAGCCGCGCCATCCTGCTCTGGCTGCTCTGCTCCACCGCCGGCGGCGCCACGGTCGCCGCCCTCGAGATCGGCGCCGTCGCCCTGGCGCTGCGCTTCGGCCATGCGCCGGAGCTCGCCTTCCTCTTCACCGTGCCGCTCTGCCTGGCGTCCGTCGCCGGCGGCGTCTGGGCCAGCTGGCGCGCCCGCATGGCCCGGCCGCGGGTGGTGGTCGGGCAGCTCTGCGTCATGACGCTGGGTGCGGCGCTGGTGGCGCTGCAGCTTTCGGTCGCCGCCACCATGGCGGGCGCCGTGGTGGTCGGGCTGGTGCTGGCGCCGCTGGGGACGCATTACTCGCTGGTGCTCGACGGCCTGGCGCCGCCGCACCGCCGCGCCGAGGTCTTCTCGCTGCTGCGCACGGCGAATTCGCTGGGGGTGATCCTCGCCAGCGCGCTGCTGACCGCGGTGTCGCTGTCGGCCATGCTGGCCGCCGTCGCGGCGCTGATGCTGACCGCGGCGATCGCCGTCGGGCTGGCGACGCGCGGCCGCTGAAGCGGTGCCGCGGCTGTCATCAGCCTGTCAAGGATACGGCCTATAACGCGGCATGCCGCGACACCTGGCCATCCTGATCATCCTCGCCGTGACCCAGATCACCGGCTGGGGCGCCGTCGGCGTGCTGCCGGTGATCGCGCGGCCGGTGGCAGAGGAGTTCGGCGCGACGCTGCCGGAGATCTTCCTGGGCAGCTCGGTGATGTTCGTCGCCATGGCGCTGGCAGCACCCTGGGCCGGGCGCGGCTTCCGCCGCTTCGGCACGCGCCAGGCGATGGCGGCGGGGGCGGCGGCGATCGGGCTCGGCCTGCTGCTGCTGGCGGCGGCGCCGGGCCTGGCCGCCTTCTGGGCGGCCTGGGCGCTGCTCGGCGTCGCCGGCGCGCTGTTCCTGACCACCGCCGCCTATGCCTATCTCGCCGAGGTCGCCGAGGACGCGGCGCGCGGCCTGATCGGCACGCTGATGCTGGCGACCGGGCTGGCGAGCAGCGTCTTCTGGCCGGTCACCGCCTTCCTCGAGCACGCCATCGGCTGGCGCGGCGCAGCCGGCCTCTACGGCGCGGCGATGCTGCTGCTGGTGGCGCCGCTGGTTCGCCTGGGCCTGCCGGCGGCCGGGGCCGCCACCGCCGCGCCGGGCGCCTCCGGCATGGCGCGGCCGGGGAAGATCTTCGGGCTGCTGGTGGCGGCGATCGCGCTGAACAGCTTCGTCACCTTCGGCATCGAGGCGCTGGGCATCACCCTGCTGCAGGCCATGGGAGCCGAGCTGCCGGCAGCCATCGCCATCGCCTCGCTGCTGGGCGTCTTCAAGGTGGGCGGGCGGGTGATCGACCTGCTCGGCGGCCAGCGCTGGGACGGGCTGTCCACCGGGCTGGTCGCGGGCGGCATGATCCCGCTGGGGCTGGCGGCGATCGGGCTGGGCGGCGCCGGCTGGCTGCCGGTCGGCCTGTTCCTGCTGCTCTTCGGCCTCGGCAGCGGCGCCTTCGCCGTGGCGCGCGCCACCATGCCGCTGGTCTTCTACAGCAGGGGCGACTACGCCGCCGCCATGGCGCGCATCGCCCTGCCGATGAACCTGATCAACGCGCTGGCGCCGCCGGCGCTGGCGGCGCTGCTGTCGGGCATCGGGCCGCAGGCGGTGCTGGCGCTGCTCGGCGCGCTCAGCCTCGGCGCCTTCGCGCTGCTGCTGCGGCTGAGGATGCTGCGCGGCAGGGCGGCTGGCGGCAGCGGCTACTCGGCGAAGCGGTAGCCGACGCCCGGCTCGGTGCGCAGCAGCCCGGCGGCGCGGCCCAGCTTCTGCCGCAGATGGCCGACATAGACGCGCAGATACTGCGCCTCCTCCGCCTGGGCCGGGCCCCAGACGGCGGTCAGCAGCTGCTGCTGGGTCAGCACCCGGCCGCGGGCGCGGGCCAGCGTGACCAGCAGCGACCATTCGCGCGGCGTCAGATGCAGCGGCGGGTCGTCGTCGAGCCGGGCCTGGCGGCGCGGGATGTCGATGGTCAGCGGCCCGACCGCCAGCATCGCCTCCTCCGGCGCGGCCTCGCCCAGCGCGGCGCGGCGCAGCGCGACGCGGATGCGCGCCAGCAGCTCGGCCAGGGCGAAGGGCTTCTCCACATAGTCGTCGGCGCCGGCATCGAGGGCGGCGACCTTCTCATCCTCCTGCCCGCGCGCCGAGACGACGACGATGGGCGCGGCCAGGAAGGCGCGCAGCTTCGGGATCAGCCGCTGGCCGTCGATGTCGGGCAGGCCGAGATCGAGCAGGATCAGCGCCGGATGCCGGGTGGCGGCCAGGCGCAGCGCCACCTCGCCGGTCTCCGCGCGCAGCGGCTCGTAGCCGGCGGCCTCCAGCGCCGGGCCGAGGAAGCGGTGGATCTGCTTCTCGTCGTCGACGACGAGCAGCTTCGGGCGGCTGGCGCTCATGCCGGCAGGTGTATCGTCATGCGGGCGCCGCGGCCATGCTCGATCGGGCTTTCGGCGGTGATGCGGCCGCCCATGGCATGGGTCAGGCCGCGGCAGATCGCCAGGCCCAGCCCGCTGCCAGCCGGCGCCGCATCGCCGCGGCGGACGCGGAAGAAGGGATCGAAAATCTGCGTCAGCTGGTCGGGCGGCACGCCGATGCCGCGATCCTCGACGGCGATCGCGACCTCCGGGCCGCGGCGCGCCGCGCGCACCAGGATCGGCGTCCCCGCCTCGGAGAATTTCTGCGCGTTGTCGAGCAGGTTCGCAAGGATCTGGTCCAGCAGCACCGGGTCCAGCCGCGGCTCGGGCAGGCGGGGCTCGAGCTCCAGGGTGATGGCGCGGCCGCTGCGGCGGGTGACGCGCTCGGCCGCGACGCGGATGGCGTCGGCCAGGTCGACCGGCTCGCGCTTCGGCGCCACCTGGCCGCTTTCCAGCCGGACGATGTCGATGACATTGCCGAGGTAGCGGGCCAGCCGCACCGTCTCCTCGCGGGCGGTGGCCAGCAGGTCGTCGCGCACCGCGTCGGACAGCTGGCGGCCCGAGGCCTGCAGCGTCTCCAGCGCGCCGCGGATCGAGGTCAGCGGCGTGCGCAGGTCATGGCCGATCGAGGCCAGCAGCGCCGAGCGCAGCGCCTCGGTCTCGGCCCGCGCGGCGTTGCGGGCATGCGCCTCCATCAGCTGGGCGCGTTCCAGCGCGACGGCGGCCTGGTCGATCAGCGCGTCGAGGGCGCGGTCGCGCTCGGCATCGATCTCGCGCGACACGCCGCCGGTCATCTGCAGGCCGAGCAGGCCCATGACGCCGTTCGCGGTGCGGATCGGGCGGAACTGCCAGTCGGCCGAGGGCAGCGCGTCGGTGGCATGTCCGGCGCGGGTGCCGCGCGCCAGCGCCCAGCGCGCGGCGGCCATGGACGCGGCGTCGGGCTCGGCCTCGATGGGCCGGGCGGCGCGCACCACCGGCTCCTCGTCCAGCGGCAGCAGCACGCAGGCGGGGCGGTCGGCCAGGCCGCCGGCCTCCTGGGCGATGACGCTCAGCAGGTCGCCGGTGGAGCTGGCGGCGGAAAGCCGGCGCGACAGCTCGACCAGCCGGCGCATGCCGTAGAGGCGGGCGCGCGCCGTGCTGACCGAGCGCCCCAGCCCGCCGGTGGTGCCGGCCAGCAGCAGCGCGACGCAGAAGAAGATCGCCGCGCCGGTGAATTCCTGCATCCCCGACATGGCGAAGGTGTAGCGCGGCAACAGGAAGAAGAAGTCCCAGAGCAGGAAGGAGAGCAGCGCCCCGGCCGCCGCCGCCGCCGGGCCCAGCATCGCCGCCAGCGCCACCACGCCGGCCAGGTAGATCATGCCGAGCCCGCCTTCCGGCACCGCGCCATCGGCCCAGAGGCTGAGCGCCGTGGTGACGCCGGCCATCGCCGGCACGGCGATCCAGGCCGCCCAGTGCGGCAGGCCGGCGGCCTCGCGGCGGATGCGGGGGGTGACGCCGGAGGGGGCGGGCACCAGGTGCAGGGTGAAGGAGCCGGCCTGGCGCACCAGCGCGGCCGTCAGCGTCCGCCCGGCCAGCCGCCGCCAGAAGCCGGGCCGGCCGCGGCCGATCACCAGATGGGTGGCGTTGTGCGCCCGGGCATGGCGCAGCACGGCGGCGGGCAGGTCGCGGGCGACGGTGGTCTCGACCTCGGCGCCCAGCTGCTCGGCCAGCCGCAGCGCCGGCGACGGGCTGAGGCCGGCGGCGGCGCCCAGCATCTCGACATGCAGCGCCAGCAGCGGCGCGTGCAGCGCATCGGCGATGCGGCGGGCCTGGCGCACCACCTCCTCGGCGGTCGCGTCGCGGCCGACCAGCGCCAGCACCCGGTCGGTCGAGGGCCAGGGGCCGGAGATGGCATTGGCGCGCATATAGCCGGTGACATCGGCATCGACGCGCTCGGCGGTGCGGCGCAGCGCGATCTGCCGCAGCGCCGCCAGGTTGCCCTCGCGGAAGAAGCCCTTCAGCGCGCGGGCGGCCTGGTCGGGGCGATAGACCTTGCCCTGGCGCATCCGCTCCAGCAGCTCGGTCGGCGGGATGTCGATCAGCTCGACGGTGTCGGCGCCGGCCAGCACATGGTCGGGCACCGTCTCCTGCACGCGGATGCCGGTGATGCGCGCGACATCCTCCGACAGGCTTTCCAGGTGCTGGACGTTCATCGCCGTCCAGACCTCGATGCCGGCGTCGCGCAGCTCCTCGACATCCTGCCAGCGCTTGGGGTGGCGGCTGCCGGGGGCGTTGCTATGCGCCAGCTCGTCGACCAGCAGCACGGCCGGGCGGCGGGCCAGCGCGCCGTCCAGGTCGAATTCCTCCAGCGCCTGGCCGCGATAGGGGATCTGCCGCCGCGGCAGCAGCTCCAGCTCGCCGATGCGCGCCACGGTGTCCTGGCGGCCATGCGTCTCGACCAGGCCGATCACGACATCGGCGCCGGCGGCGCGGATGCGATGCGCCTCGCCCAGCATCTCGTAGGTCTTGCCGACGCCGGGCGCGGCGCCGAGGAAGACCTTCAGCCGCCCGCGCCCCTCCCGCTGCGCCAGGGCCAGCAGGGCATCGGGATCCGGGCGCGGCGGCGGCTCGTTCATGGGCGGCGGGGCATCGGGGGCGGGGGCGGCTCCAGGCGGGCGGCCGGGCATTACGCGGCGGCGGCATCAAGAGGCTATAGCAAGTCATGCGGCCGCGCATAAAAATCCCATAAAACCGGCCGCCCCGACGCCGCGTGTTTATGGGTTTTTTACGCGGCTGCCCGGCAGGACATATCGAATTTTTGCGCGCCCGGCGCCTAGCAACGGCAGGCCTTGAGAAGGCTTCCCGTTCTCCATCGCGCGAGTTCGTCCCCGATGATCGACATCCTGCTGCTGGCGCTGGGCCTCGGCTTCTTCGGCCTGATGGTCGCCTATGCCGCGGCCTGCGAGAAGGTCTGACCGCCATGCTCGACCTGATCCTGGGCGCCGGCGTCTGCCTCGGCCTGCTCGGCTATCTGCTATGGGCGCTGCTGCGCCCCGAGGACCTGTGATCCCATGACCCTGATCGGATGGGCGCAGATCGCGCTCGTGCTCGCCGCGATCGTCGCGGCGGCCATCCCGCTCGGCCGCTATGTCGCGCTGGTCGCCGCGGGCCGCGCCCGCTGGCTGCGCCCGGTCGAGACGCTGTTCTACCGCGCCGGCGGCATCGATCCTGACGCCGGGCAGAGCTGGCGCGGCTATGCGGTCGCCATGCTGGCGGTGAACGCCGCCGGCTTCCTGCTGCTGTATCTGATCCTGCGGCTGCAGGGCATGCTGCCGCTGAACCCGCGCGGGCTGGATGGCATTCCGCCTTACCTGGCCTTCAACACCGCCGTCTCCTTCGTCGCCAACACCAACTGGCAGGCCTATTCGGGCGAGGTGGCGATGTCCTACTTCTCGCAGATGGCCGGCCTGGCCGTGCAGAACTTTTTGTCCGCGTCGACGGGCATTGCGCTGGCGCTGGCCGTGTCGCGCGCCTTTGCCCGCGGCGGGCTGCAGAGCCTGGGGAATTTCTGGGCCGACTTCACCCGCATCTCTCTCTATGTGCTGCTGCCGATGGCGGTGGTGCTCGGCCTTGTCTTCGTCGCCCTCGGCATTCCGCAGAGCTTCGCCGACTATGTCTCGGCGACGACGCTGGAGGGCGGCACGCAGCTGATCCCGCTGGGGCCGGCCGCCTTCCAGATCGCCATCAAGCATCTGGGCACCAATGGCGGCGGCTTCTTCGGCGTCAACTCGCTGCACCCCTTCGAAGGGCCCAGCGCGCTGGTCACCGCCCTGCAGACCTGGGCACAGGCGGTGATTCCCGTGGCGCTCTGCGTCACCTTCGGGCGCATCGTCGGCGACGCCCGCCAGGGCCGCGCGCTGATGCTAGTCATGCTGGGCTTCCTGGTCGCCGCCACCCTCGCCATCTACGCCGCCGAAGCCGCCGGCACGCCGGTCATGGCCGCCCTCGGCGTCGATCCGGCGCAGGGCAACATGGAAGGCAAGGACGTCAGGTTCGGCCTGGCGCTGGCCGCGCTGTTCACGGCGACCACCACCGGCGCCTCCTGCGGCGCGGTGAATGCCATGCTGAGCAGCTTCACCCCGTTGGGCGGCATGGTGCCGCTGTTCCTGATCCAGCTCGGCGAGATCCTGCCGGGCGGCGTCGGCTCCGGCCTCTACGGCATGCTGGTCTTCGCGCTGCTGGCGGTCTTCGTGGCCGGGCTGATGGTCGGGCGCACGCCGGAATATCTCGGCAAGAAGGTGCAGGCGCGCGAGATCAAGCTGGCCATGCTGGCGGTGCTGGTGCTGCCGGCAACGATCCTTGGCTTCACCGCCGTCTCGATGGTGCTGCCGGCCGCCGTCGCCTCGCTGGCCCATGCCGGCCCGCACGGGCTGACGGAAATGCTCTATGCCTATACCTCGGCCGCCGGCAACAACGGCTCGGCCTTCGGCGGCCTGACCGCCGACACGCCCTGGCTGAACACCACGCTCGGCATCGCCATGCTGCTCGGCCGCTTCGCCTATGTCGTCCCCGTCATGGCCATCGCCGGCAGCCTGGCCGCCAAGGTGAAGACGCCGGAAGGCAGCGGCACCCTGCCGACGCATGGCCCCCTCTTCGCCGGGCTGCTGGCCGGCGTCATCCTGATCCTGGGCGGGCTGCAGTTCCTGCCCTCGCTCGCCCTCGGTCCCCTGGCGGAGCATTTCTCGATGCTCGCCGGCAAGACCTTCTGAGGTCCCGATCCCATGGACATGTCACTCCCCGCCGAGAGCGGCAGCCGGCGCGAGGCCGGCGGCATCGGCCTCGACCGCGCGCTGCTCGGCCGCGCGTCGCTCGACGCGCTGGTCAAGCTCAATCCGGCGAAGCTGCTGCGCAACCCGGTGATCTTCGTCACCGAGGTGGTCTCGCTGCTGGTCACCCTGCTGGCCGTCGCCGCCGCGATCCGTGGCGATGCTTGGGGCTTCCAGGCCGCCATCGCCGGCTGGCTCTGGGTCACCGTGCTCTTCGCCACCTTCGCGGAAGCCGTCGCCGAGGGCCGCGGCCGGGCCCGCGCCGAAAGCCTGCGCCGCGCCCGCAGCGAGGCCCGCGCCAAGCTGCTGCTGCGTGCCGACGACCGCACGCTGTGGCAGCCGCGCGCCGCGACCGAGCTTCGCGTCGGCGACCTGGTGCTGGTCGAGGCCGGCGACCTGGTCCCCTCCGACGGCGAGGTGGTGCAGGGCATCGCCTCGGTCAACGAGGCGGCGGTGACCGGCGAGAGCGCGCCCGTCATCCGCGAATCCGGCGGCGACCGCTCGGCGGTGACCGGCGGCACCACGGTCGTCTCCGACTGGCTGGTGGTGCGCATCACGGCAGCGCCGGGCTCGACCTTCCTCGACCGCATGATCGCCATGGTCGAGGGCGCCGCGCGGCAGAAGACGCCGAACGAGATCGCGCTCGACATCCTGCTGGCCGGCATGACGATCATCTTCCTGATCGCGGTGGCGACGCTGGTGGGCCTGGCCTCCTGGAACGGCCGGCCGCCCTCGGTGCCGGTGCTGGCGGCGCTGCTGATCACGCTGATCCCGACCACCATCGGCGGGCTGTTGTCCGCCATCGGCATC
Organism: Teichococcus deserti; assembly: GCF_001982615.1. Classification (GTDB taxonomy): domain Bacteria; phylum Pseudomonadota; class Alphaproteobacteria; order Acetobacterales; family Acetobacteraceae; genus Pseudoroseomonas; species Pseudoroseomonas deserti. Next base: position 12,480 of record NZ_MLCO01000318.1, read on the forward strand.
GCCGGCATGGACCGGCTGGTGCGCTTCAACGTCATGGCCACCTCCGGCCGCGCGGTCGAGGCCGCGGGCGACGTCGACGTGCTGCTGCTGGACAAGACCGGCACCATCACGCTCGGCAACCGCCAGGCCGCCGGCTTCGCGCCGGCGCCCGGCGTCGAGATCGGCACGCTGGCCCAGGCGGCGCTGCTGGCGTCGCTGGCCGACGAGACGCCGGAAGGCCGCTCGATCGTCGCCTTCGCCCGCGAGCGGCACCACCTGCCGCTGCCCTCGCTGCCGGCCGATGCCCAGGTCGTGCCCTTCACCGCGCAGACCCGCCTCTCCGGCCTCGACACGCCAGAAGGAAACTACCGCAAGGGCGCGGTGGATTCGCTGCTGCAGGCTTTGGGCATCGAGGCGCCGGCTGCCTTCCGCCAGGAGGTCGAGCGCATCGGCCGCGCCGGCGGCACGCCGCTGGCGGTTGCGCAGAACGGCCGGCTGCTCGGCCTGATCGAGCTGAAGGACATCGTCAAGCCCGGCATCCGCGAGCGTTTCGCCGAGCTCCGCCGCATGGGCATCCGCACCGTCATGGTCACCGGCGACAACCGCCTGACGGCCGCCGCCATCGCGACGGAAGCCGGCGTCGACGACTTCATCGCCGAGGCCACGCCGCAGGACAAGCTGGGCTACATCCGGAAGGCCCAGGCGGAAGGCCGGCTGGTCGCCATGGCCGGCGACGGCACCAACGACGCGCCGGCGCTGGCCCAGGCCGATGTCGGCGTCGCCATGCAGACCGGCACCCAGGCGGCGCGCGAGGCCGGCAACATGGTCGACCTGGACAGCGATCCGACCAAGCTGATCGAGGTGGTGGAAATCGGCAAGCAGCTGCTGATCACCCGCGGCGCGCTGACCACCTTCTCCATCGCCAACGACGTCGCCAAGTATTTTGCGATCTTGCCGGCGATCTTCGTCGCCTCCTATCCGGAGCTCGGCGCGCTGAACGTCATGCATCTGGCCAGCCCGGAAAGCGCCATCCTCTCCGCGGTGATCTTCAACGCGCTGATCATCGTGGCGCTGGTGCCGCTGGCGCTGCGCGGCGTGCGCTACACGCCATCGGGCGCCGCCGCGCTGCTGCGGCGCAATCTCCTGATCTATGGCCTGGGCGGCATTGTCGCGCCCTTCGTCGGCATCAAACTCATCGACATCATTCTCGTTCTGCTGGGGGTGTTCTGAGCCATGACCGGCATCCTTCGTCCCGCCGCCACCACCGTGGTCCTCTTCACCGCGCTGCTCGGCCTGGCGGCGCCCGCGGCGCTGACCGGCCTGGCCGGCGCGGCCTTCCCCGACCAGGCCGGTGGCAGCCTGGTCAGCCGCGACGGCGCCGTGATCGGCTCGTCGCTGATCGGCCAGGCCTTCGCCGAGCCGCGCTACTTCCAGCCGCGGCCTTCGGCGGCAGGCGATGGCTATGACGCCAGCGCCGGTGCCGCCTCGCAGCAGGGGCCGACCAGCGCCAAGCTGGTGGAGGCCGTGCGCGAGCGCGTCGCCGCCGCCGGCGCCCAGCCGGTGCCGGCCGATGCGGTCACCGCCTCCGGCTCCGGCCTCGACCCGCATGTCTCGCCGGAGAATGCGGCGCGGCAGGTGGCGCGCGTCGCCGCCGCCCGCAACCTGCCCGAGGCGCGGGTGCAGGCGCTGCTGCAGGAGCATGTCGAAGGCCGCGAATTCGGCCTGCTCGGCGAGCGGCGCGTCAACGTGCTGCGGCTGAACCTGGCGCTCGACGCGCTGCGCTGAGGTGTTCCCGGCGGGGGCTGCCATCGCGGCCCCCTCCTTCTCCTTCCCCATCCTGGATACCGACATGACCCGCCTTGCCTGCGCGGCCGGCCTCGCCATGGCCGCAGCCCTTCTCGCCCCCCTGGCCGCCTCGGCGCAGATGCGCGTCGAGGCGCTCGGCCTGACGCTCAGCGCGACGCCCGCCGCCGCCAGCGACTATCTGTTCCGCGGCATCAGCCAGACGCGCAACCGCCCGGGCGCCCAGCTGACCGTCGAGGCGCTGCATGACAGCGGCTTCTATCTCGGCGTCTTCGCCAGCAATGTTGCTTTCGCCGGCAGCAATGCGCGGCAGGAGCTCGACCTGCTGGCCGGCTACCGCTTCGAGGCGCTCGCCATCGCCTGGGACCTGGGCGGCGTTGTCTACAGCTATCCCGGCTATGACCGGCCGGCCGGCGGCTACCGCTTCGATTATGCCGAGGCGGTGCTGAAGGCGAGCCGGAGCCTGGACGCCGTGACGCTGCTCGGCACCGCCGCGGTCTCGCCCGACTTCTTCGGCCAGTCCGGCCTCGGCGTCTATGTCGAGGGCGGCGCCGATGTCGCGCTGCCGCTCGGCCTGACCGCCTCGGGCCGCCTCGGCTACCAGTGGATCGAGCGCGAGCCGCGCTTCGGCACGCCCGACTATCTGACCTGGTCCGCCAGCCTGTCGCGCGAGCTCGCCGCCGGCGTGACGCTGGCCGTCGGCTATTACGGCACCGACATCGGGCGGGGACGCTGCTCCGGCGGCCAGAAGATCTGCGACGACCGCGTGATGCTGACGCTCAGCCGCAGGTTCTGAGGCGGGCCGCCGATCCCTTTATTGACTTTTTATGGATCCCTGCCGCAATCCGCATCGCTTCTTGATGGCGGCAGGGCGCAGAACCGCGGCGTGGAGGTACCCATGCCCATTCCTGCCGACAGCACCGACCCGCACAGTCCGACCGACGCCGCGATGACGCTGCTCACCCGCCCTGCCCGCATCCATGCCATCCTGCGCCAGTCCAGCGAGCATGATGGCGGCCTGCTCGACGCCGTCGGCGCCTCGACCGAGGACCGCGTTCTGGTCGTCGGCGGCAGCACCGCCGACCTGCTCTGCGCCTCGGTGCGCCGCGGCTGCCGCGCGGCCACCGGCGTCTGCCGCGCCCCGGCCCATCCGGACGCCGCCGAGGTGGTCCTGGCGCCGCGCGTCGCCTCGCTGGAGCAGGCCGAGGAGATCGCCTGCTGCGCCCGCAAGGCGCTGCGGCAGGGCAGCCACGAGGGCCGGCTGGCGATGCGGCTGCGCGGCGCGCATCCGCGGCACCTGGCCCGCCGCCTGGTCAGCCGCCTGCAGGCCCTGGGCTATGCCCGACTGCGGCTGCGCCACGGCGCCGGCCAGGCGCTGGTGATCACCGGCCGTTTTCCCGTCCTGTCTCCCGTCGCCTGAGGTCCGCGCCCCGTGTCGATGCGCCCTTCCTTCCTGCCGCTGCGCGGCGCCATCCCCGCGCTCGCGACGCCCTTCCGCCCCGGCGACGGCGCACTGGACGCCGCCGCGCTGGCCCGGCTGGCCGAGCGCGCCGTCCACCGCGGCGCTGGCGGCGTCGTCGTCTGCGGCAGCACCGGCGAGGCCGCCGCCATGACCCCCGACGAGCAGTCGCGCGCGCTGCATGCCGTGGCCGAGGCGGTCGGCCACCGCGTCCCGGTCATCGCCGGCGCCACCGCAAGCTGCACCGAGGCGACGGTCGCCCTGGCCGTCGCGGCGGAGGCCTGCGGCGCCGCGGCGCTGCTCTGCGCCGCGCCGCCCTATGTCCGGCCGTCGCAGGAGGGGCTGCGCGCGCATCTGCGCGCCGTCGCCGGTGCCTGCGGCCTGCCGGTCATCCTCTACGACGTGCCGGCCCGTGCCGGGGTGCGCTTCGAGGATGCGACGGTCGCCCGTCTTTTCGAGGACGGCGTCGTCGCCGCCCTCAAGGACGCCACCGGCGAGCTCGCCCGCCCGCCGGCGCTGCGCCGGCTCTGCGGCGCTGAGCTGCCGCAGCTCTCGGGCGACGACGCGACCGCGCTGGCGCATCTGGCGGCGGGCGGCCTGGGCTGCATCTCGGTCACCGCCAATCTGGTGCCCGGGCTCTGCGCCGCCCTGCAGCAGGCCTGGCGCGCGCAGGACATCGAGCGCGCGCAGCAGCTGCAGGACTGGCTCTTTCCGCTGCACCAGGCGCTGTTCGCCGAGACCAACCCGGTGCCGGTGAAGGCGGCGCTCGGCCTGCTCGGGCTTTGCGACGGCGCGCCGCGCCTGCCGCTGCTCCGGGCCGGGGAGGCGACGCGCACCGCGCTGCATGACGCGCTGCAGGGGCTGATGCCGATGGAGGACTCGCTGGCCCGCCGCCGCCCGGCGCCGCGCCCCGCCTGCGCGGCCGTCCTGCCCGGCTGAGCCGCGGTTCCCCGGCGGTCCCTTGCGTGGCAGGCTGGGCGCATGACCGAGACCGATCTCTCCCGCACCCTCCGCGTCCGCGCCTATGGCGCCGCCATCCGCGACGCCGGCCGCGTCTTCCGCCTGGCGCCCGGGGCCGAGCTGCGCGCCGCGCTGCGGCGGGCGGCGCTGGCCGCCATCCCGAAGCAGGAGGGCTGGACCACGCAGGTCTTCACCCTGGAGCGCACCAGCCCCGAGGAGAAGCTGGCCGTGCTGCTCGACCAGCTGGCCCGGCGGGAGATGGGCGGCGACTTCGCGGCCGGCCTGGCCGTCAGCCTGGATGGCGCGACCGCCGTGCTGGTGGCCACCGCCCGCGATCCGGCGCGGATCGCCCGGCTGCGCGCTGCCCTGGCGAAGTAGTCCGCCCATGGCGGCGGGGCAGCCCGGCGCCCGCCGGTCCGCACCGGAAACTTGATCACAAACTGTCAAATTCCGGTTTGACAGCGAAATGGCGCCCCGCCATCCTCCGGGGCACCGTCCGTTTGTGATCAAGTTTTCCATGACCCGCATCCTCGTCGGCCAGCTCTGGCAGGAAAGCCACGACTTCAACCCGGTCCCCACCCTCGCCGCTGATTTCGCCGTCGAGCGGGGCGCCGCGATGCTCGCCGCCAATGCCGGGGCCGGCAGCACGCTGGGCGGCATCCTGCGGACCTTGCGCGCGGCGGGGGTGGAGCCAGTGCCGACGCTCGCCGCCCGCGCCCGCCCCGGCGGCAAGGTGGCCGGCGCCGTCTATGAGGGCTTGCGGGAGGAAATCCTCGGGGCCGCGCGCCAGGCCGGGCCGCTGGACGCGGTGGTCTTCGAGCTGCACGGCGCCATGACCGCCGAGGGCCATGACAGCCCGGAGGCCGATCTGATGGGCCATCTGCGCGCGCTGCTGGGCCCCGCGGTGGTGATCGCCGTCGGCCTCGACCTGCATGCCCATGTCACAGACGCGCTGCTGCGCGCCTGCGACATCGTCACCGCCTGCAAGGAGAACCCGCATTCCGACGTGGTCGAGGCCGGCGAATGCGCCGCCCGCCTGGCGCTGGACACGCTGTCGGGGCGCATCCGCCCGGTGACCACTATGATCAAGCTGCCGATGCTGCTGCCCGGCGGGTCGGAGACGGTGGACCAGCCGCTGGGCACGCTGCATGCCATCGCGCGGCGGGCGGTGGCGGCGGATCCCGCGCTGCTCGACGTCTCGATCTTCAACGTGCATCCCTTTCGCGACGTGCCCGACATGGGCCAGGCGGTGCTGGCCATCGCCGATGCGGATGACGCCGCGGCCGACCGCGCGGCGCTGTCCGTGGCGCGGCCGATGTGGGCATGGCGCGCGCAGTTCAGGCATGAATTCCCCGATGCCGATGCGGCGCTCAAGGACGTGCTGGCGCGGCCCGCGGCGCGGCCCTTCGTCCTGTCCGACCGCGGCGACCGCGTGCTGGCCGGCGCGCCGGGGGACGGGCTGCATCTGCTCGACCGGCTGCGCCGGCTCGGCCTGCCGCTGCGCGGCGCCTTCCCGGTGACCGATCCGCAGACGGCGGCGGCCGCCATCGCCGGCGGGGTGGGCGCTGTGCTGGATCGGCAGGTCGGCGGCCGCATGACCCCGGGCTTCGCGCCGCTGCCGCTGCGGCTGACCGTGCTGCGCACCGATCCGGTCGGCGAATTCGTGCAGAAGGGCCCCTACCAGGCCGGCCAGCGCAGCACGCTGGGACCCTGCGCCGTGCTGCAGGACGACCGCGGCAACCTGCTGCTGGCCACCACCGCGGCGGCGATGACGCAGGACCCGGCGGCCTTCACCAGCCAGGGCATCGACATCGCCGGGCTGGATTTCGTCGTCGCCAAATCCGGCAACCATTTCAAGCTGAGCTTCGCCGGGATCGCGACGCCGCTGGTGGTCGACACCCCGGGCATGGGCAGCTACCGCGCCGGCTTCTTCCCTTACACCAAGTCGCGCTTCTGGCCGGAAATCCAAACCCTGGAACTGGGAGACATCCATCTGCGGCGCTTCGGCCGGCACCAGCCCGCCGATGCCACGGTGCCGGCATGACGGAAAGCGCCGCGCTGCGCGCCCAGGCCTATGCGGCGCTGCGGCTGGCGCTGTCCTCCGGCCGCTTCGCGCCGGGGCAGAAGCTGGTGCTGCGGGGCCTGGCGGAGGAGCTCGGCGTCTCGCCCATGCCGGTGCGCGAGGCGCTGAACCGCCTGGTCGCCGAGGGCGCCCTGGAATCGCGCGACCGCCGCTCGATCCGCGTGCCGCTGCTGACCGCCGACGACCTGCGCGAGCTGCGCGACATCCGCATCGAGGTCGAAGGCCTGGCCGCCGGGCGCGCCGCCCGCGCCGTGACCCCGGCGCTGGTGGCCGAGCTGCGCGCCCAGGCGCTGGGCATCCGCGCCGCCCGCGCCCGCGGCGATGTCGCCGCCGATGCGCGCGCCATCCGCGACTACCACTTCGCCATCTATCGCGGCGCCCGCATGCCGGCGCTGGAGGGGCTGATCGCCTCGCTCTGGCTGCGCACCGGCCCCTATGTGCCGCTGCTCTTCCCCGACTACGCGCGCGGCCGCACCGGCGAGGAGCGCCGCCGCCTGACCGAGGCCATCGCCGCCGGCGACGCTGCCCTGGCGCGCGCCGAGATGGCCGCCGACATCGACGCCGCGCTGACCTGGCTCGCCGCGCGGCTCGAGGCCGGCCGCGCCGCCACCGCCTGATCCCAAGGGAGAACCGCCATGCCGGACCATGCCCCAGGCACCGCCCGCCTGCCCTTCCCCGATGCCGGCGCCGCCTGGCCGGAGTTGGAGGCAGGCCTGATCCAGGCGAAGGAGAAGGATGTCGACTGGCGGGCCGGGCGGCTCGCCGTCTACACCTACTACCGCGACGAGGCGCTGCTGCAGGTGGCGCAGGACGCCTATGCCCACTACTTCACCGAGAATGCGCTGGGCAAGCGCGCCTTCCCTTCGCTGGCGCGGCTGGAGGGCGAGGTGGTCGAGATGGGCCTGTCGCTGTTCCACGCGCCGAGCGGGGCGGGCGGGTCCTTCACCAGCGGCGGCACCGAAAGCATCTTCCTGGCGGTCTGCGCGGCGCGCAACGCGAAGCCGGTGGCCGGCCGGCCGAACATCGTCTGCTGCGAGACGCTGCACGCCACCTTCAACAAGGCGGCGATGTTCCTCGGCCTCGACGTCATCCGCACGCCGATGACCGCCGATTTCCGCGCCGATCCGGCGGCCATCGCGGCGGCGATCGACGACAACACGGTGATGATCGGCGCCTCGGCGCCCGGCTATTCGCATGGCGTCTTCGACCCCGTCGCGGCGCTCGGCGCGCTCGCCGCCGCGCGCGGCCTCTGGCTGCATGTCGATGCCTGCATCGGCGGCTTCCTCAATCCCTTCTGGCCCGATGCCGTGCCGGATTTCGACTTCCGCGTGGCGGGCGTCACCAGCCTCTCGGCCGACCTGCACAAATACGGCATGGCAGCCAAGGGCGCCTCGCTGCTGCTGCTGCGCGACGCCGCGCTGAAGCGGCATCATTCCTTCGAGTTCGACGCCTGGCCGCGCGGCACCTATGCCACCGAGACCTTTTCCGGCAGCCGCCCGGCCGGCTCGATCGCCGCCGCCTGGGCGGTGCTGCGGCATCTCGGCCGCGCGGGCTATGTCGAGAATGCGCGGATCATCCACGACGCCAAGGCGCGGCTCGCAGCCGGCATCGAGGCGATCCCAGGCCTTCGCGTGCTGCGTCCCTCGGAGCTCTGCATGCTGCTCTACGGGGCAGAGGATCCGGCGATCGATCTCGACGCCCTGGCCGAGCGGCTGGGCGCCCGCGGCTGGTTCGTCGGCCGCAACATGCAGCCGAAATCCATCCACCTGGCGCTGAACACCGTGCATGCCGGCACGGTCGGGCCCTATCTCGCCGATCTCGCCGCCGCGGTCGCCGAGGTGCGTGCCGGCGCGCTGCGCGGCGCCGAGGACCGCCGCACCTACTGAGCCGGCCTGCCTGGCATGGCCTGGCATGGCTTGGCTTGGCCCGCGGTGCCGCCGGCTGCGCCGCGGGCGGTCGCGCCTCCATGCCGGAAAAAAGAGATTGTGGATTTTACTTGCCGGCCATAGCGTGCCAGTCGTCGTTTGGTAATAACTGAAAGAAATGAAAATTTCTTTCATCGATAGATCGAACAAGGAAAAATCACGCGCCGTGCAGCGCGCGAGCGAGGGGAGTGTCCGGCAGCTTTCCGACCCGGCCATGGCCGCCGGCGGCTTCGGCGGGATGGTCCGACATCCGATTGTTTCTTGCGGCATTGACTCGGTGGCCCTGGGACGCGCGGTGCCGCCGCGCCCCTGGCCGCGCGCCGAATGGACGGACGGTGGCTGAACCATGAGCCCTTCGCAGCACGCCCCCCAGCCTGCCCGTCCCGCCCGGGTGGAGCCGCGCGGCTATCCCGGCGCCGACCGCGAGGATGGCGGCTGGCGGCCCGGACGGGTGCTGGCCTTCGCCGGCTCGGCGGCGCTGCTGGGTCTCGGCGGGCTTGGCATCCTCAACCTGCCGCAATGGCTGGAGCCCTCGCCGGCCGCGCCGCCGCCGTCCCTGCTGGCTGCCCAGGCCCCACCTGCCCAGGCC
>NZ_MLCO01000032.1 GCF_001982615.1 Teichococcus deserti
GTGACGGGCGGGGTAACGACCGGGGGGGTGATCGCACCGCTCGGCTGCTTTCCGCGGATGGCGTCACGGAGCTCGACCATCGCCTGCATGGACAGGGGGCGAGCATTGTTGCCCGAGGCGCGGAGCTCAACGTCCTCCCACTGCGACGACTTCTTCGGGTCGAACGTCTCCAGGAACGGCGACACCCAGGCGAGCACGTCCAGGTTCTTCACGCACCAGGCCCGCATGGCCCGCAGGTAGGCGGCCCCCTGCTTGTCCGACACCGACTTGAGGCCGGTCTCGGATATCGCCATCAGCTTGCCCTTGGACCGGGCAAAGTTGGCGAGCCAGTCTAGGCCGTAGCCCTCGGTGCGGAACCGCTCAAAGACGGCCGCGCCGTCCTCCTGCCCGACATATTGGGCCTCGATGTACCCATCCCAGGAGATAACGTCGACATACTCGTCGCCCGGCCAGCCCCACATCGGCGGCTTCTCGCCGCGGTTGTAGTTCCAGTCGATGATCGCTTTGGGGCGATACCGGCGGAAAGCGTCGACCTGATGCCGGAAGCCGGCGGCGACTTTCTTGCCGTCGGCCTCAGTATAGGCAGACCAAAGCATCCATCGCCCGTTCCACTCCACCCAGCTGCGGAACACCGGCTCATATGCGATATCGCCCAGCGCCGCGTCGATCGCCTTGGCGGAATCGTCATAGTAGCCGTTGTACTTGCCAGCTGCCGCATCGGTGATGTTCCCGCCACGAGGGAAGGCCGGCTGCGTGATCTGCAGCTTCACGCCGACCTTCTTGGCGTCGTCGATGGTGTACTTTTCGCTCTCATCCACGTTGCCGCGCATGGAGCTGATGAAGTTTGGCCAGTCCCGGATGTCGCCATGGAGCTGAAGGAAGTCGGGCTTGCCCAGCCAAGCCACGATGGCGTTGACGCGGCTCAGGCCGTAGCCCGGGTAGAAGCCAAACTCAGCCATCTTGTTCTCCCGTGAAGGACGCAGAAAAGGCGCCCTCCTTCCGGAGTGACGCCTTGGCAGGACAAAGGTGACGACTTCTAAATTGCTTCGAGCACCTTGCCGTGCTTCCGCTGATTTTCCAGCGCCCACAACGGGCGAAGGTTGGTGTAGTGGCAGGCAGCTTTTGCCTGCGCTGGATCCGTCAGATCGAATGCAATCAGGGGGCGGATGTGATCCAGGTGCCAGCGGCCATAGTTCTCCCACGACATCCCATCCTGGAAGAGGCTGGCTATGTAGCTACGGAACTCTGGGATAGTCATGCCTAGGTCACGAACCGCAGAGACGCCCCGAGTTTTCCCCATCATTGCTTTGCAGAGCCGATGCCGAAGATTTTTGGAGATGCGCCGCTGAAGGTTTGTTGCCAGCTGCAAGGCGTCATAGGCGCGAGATGTTGCTAGGTGACGTTCTCGGTTGTTCGCACGCCACACCTTCTTACGAACGACCTGTAAGGCGGCATATTCCGGATCAGCCCGGCGCATTTTGTTGCGCTCGGCCTCTTTCTCAGGGTCTTTGTTCTTCTGATAATTTCGAAGGTAGGCCAAGTATTTTTCTCGGCGCTCCGGATTTGAAGCTAGCCTTTCTTTCCGTTTTTCATAAAGGCGAGCGCTGTTAGCTTTCTGGTAAGCCGATCGTGCTTTCCGGATCTCTTCTGCTTTCTCAGGTGTACGATTGGCAGCGGAGGCGACCGCTTTCAGTCGCTCGCATTCGCAACAGTTGGCGCTTGACGTAAATCTCTTGCCTTCCCAATCAGGGTGGAGGCGACAAACTTTCCCGAAGTAAGTTGTCACCCCCGCAGATTTTGCTTGGCTGTAGCTCAGCCGAGTTGTCCCCGGCGGAATAAATCTTAGCTTCTCGAACCGCGCCGCGTGCACCTCCTTGCGGATGCAGCCGCAAGATGTGGTGGCTCCAGATTTCAGATGGCGAAGCTGGATAGTTTTTTCTGTCCCGCACTCACAGCGGCAGCAAACAGTAAGTTTCCCCTTAGCCCGAACCGGAGCCTTGATAATCAGCAGCCGTCCGAATTTTGTGTCCATGCCTGCACTGTAAAGCGTTCCACTTCTCCGGCCAGATCGCCGGCTTGGGCCGAACATCACATCCGATTCATCAGGCGGTTTCTGCCCGGACCGCAACGCTGGCGGCATCCCAGTTCGCCTCCCAGGCCCCTCGGTGAGGCCGACCCGGCCTCCACAGCCGTTCCGCGTAGCACTCCCAGGCCGGCGCCTGGTCGACCGGGATCTTGTAGGGGTCGGTCAGCAGGAGGAGGCGGGCGAAGCCATAGGCCAGCCCGTCGTGCCCCTCGATCGCGCGCCAGACATGGGCCGGCTCGGGGCGGACGGACGCCGCGTCGCACAACTGGCGCGCCATGGCGCTGGTCTTGCCGTGGCGCAGCACGAGGATCATTCCGCCTGTCTGTTCCCCCTGCCAGAACGACCGAGCCGGCCCGGCATTGCCATTTGCGAGGATCTGGAACCGATGTGTGCAGGCGCTCTCCTGCCCGGCCACAGCCAGCAGGAAGCGGAGTGCCTCGGGCGAGGACCGGATGCCCGCGGCCTGCTCGGCCCACGCAGCAGCCGGGCGCATGATGCGGCGTAGGAAATCGGCATGGGTCATCGCATACCTCGCGCTGCGGCCAGCGACCGGCCGTTGAGATCGTCGGTGGATGGGGTGGGGATGGAGGCCTGAGGCGCCGGCAGAGACAGCATCGGCGCAGACGCCGCGATGGCATCGAGCCGCTGGTTGGCGGCGTGGCTCGCCGTCGAGTTCCCGAAGAAGAACTGCTGCACTGCGCCGAGCACGCCGGAAACGCCGGCGAAGACCGACGAGAAGACGACCTCATTGCCGCTGGGCAGCCCAGTGAAGGCGAGCCGGAGGGCCATGACGCCCCAAATGCCTAAGATGACCGCGGCGCCGGTCACCTGCGCCCAGGCGACTAGGTTGCTTTTCGTCGCCGTGTCGCGGGCATGCTGCACGTCGGCCAGCTCGGCCCGGCGCACCTCCAGCGCAATGCGGGCAAGCTCCTGTCGAAGCTGCGCCTGCTGGTCCGGCGGCAGATTGCGGATCACCTCCGCGTCGGTCGTCCCGGCGATGGCCTCAGCTGCAGCCTCGACCAGCCCGCCCGCCTTCTTGCCAGCCAGCATCTCGACCAGCACCGGGGCCAAGCCCAGCGCAGCCGCAATCAGGGGCGCCATGCGGGCCCTCCTCAGGTCAGATTGTCAGGGGTGCGGCAGCCGGCCGCGCGGGGTCAGTGGGAGGCCGGCGTTCCTGGCGGTGGCTTGCGAGGCATGTGCTGCAGCTGGGGCATCTGCGCCGGCAGAAGCTCTTGCGGGATGGGCTGCCGGTTCTTGCCGGCCTCGTAGAGGCTCAGCAGCGCCTGGGGCATCGGCGCGCTGAACTTGCCGGCCGCATGGACAGCCATGTAGAGGTTGACCAGCTCGTGCCGGAACTCACGGCCGAGCTCCTCCGCCATCCGCCCTTTGTCCCACCCCTCGTCGCGGTTGGCGGCGACCTCAAGAAGCTTGGCCTCGAGGCGCTCAATCTCGCCGCGCTTCCTGGCGTTGGCCCGCTCAACGATGGCGAGATCCTCTGCGGCCCGGGCTCGGACCGCTTCGATCTCTTCCTTGTGCCGCTTCGCGAGCGCCTCGATCTCATCGTTCAGGCGCTTCACATTGCGGTCGCGGCTTTCGTCGAGCGCAGCGAACCCGCGATCCTGCCGATCACGACGTTGGGCCTCGCGCTCAGCGTCCGCCTTCTCCTCCTCGCGCTTGTCCTTCCGATAGTCTCGATAGGCTCGCCAGAGGAAGAAGAGGATGCCTAAGATTCCGGTGCCGACGCCGCCAAGCAGCGCCTGAGCAGCGGGTGGGAGACTCTCTAGCGCGAGCTGCACGCGTTGGCTCTCCGGGTCAGCACATGAGCCAGGATGTATAGGTTCATCCCAGACGCCATCCCGTACATCGCCTGCACCTGCGACAGGCCGGTGCTCAGACCGACCGCCCATGCGAGCGTCAAGTACCAGATGACCATCGTCCCGGCAGTGAGGGCGCGCAGCCACTTTTTCGGCTGCTCGAATGGGTGCCGATGATCGCGCGGATCATCAAGATGCAGGGCCCAGGGCTGCAACGCAGCAAGGGCGCCGACTAAGCACAGCGTCATCGGCTCCGAGACGGACTGCGAAAGCAGGTCCATACTCGGCGCCGACTTGCCGTTGCTGTGGTTGATCAGTGCTATCGCCGCCAGGCCGACTGTGCCGCAGCCAGAGAAAACCTCCAGCAGATCGGCACGGCGGTGCACAATTCTCGAAATCCATTGGCCGATGCGGACGATAGGCAGCAAGGGGCCAGCCATCATGCCCTCCCCAAAGGTGCGAGCCATTCTGCGGATCACCGTTCAGCCTTGTTCAAGGGCGTTTCGGGCACTGCATCGGTCATCCCGGAATTGGGCATGTCCATCCTCCCAGCTTACGCCGAGCGATCACGGACTTTGATGACTGCGTTGGACGGCCCGGTGTAAGTCGGCACAGCGGCATCCACTCCGCTGTAGTCGATCAGCACACGCTTGGTGGCGATGGTTCCGTCCCCCGTCCAGCCGACGTAGCGCTGACCACCGGAAGCGGTCAGCCGCGCCTCTAGGCATTCCAGCGCGTAGCCAGCCGCTTCCTCGACTTGCAGCGCACTGCCCTGCGGATTGTTCGAGACCACGCCTGCCAGGGTGATGCCGCGATTGGGTGCGGGATCAATCCCATAAGCAGTGCCAGTTTGCGGCACGGCCTGGTTGCAGTAGGGCGTGATGAAGACGCTGTGGCGCGCCGCGCTGTTGATTGTGGCCTGGCCCACAGTGAGGCGGGTCGCGCCTGAGATCTGCATGCCGTCATAGGCCGAATAGGTGGCCTGCTCGGTGCCGATGAAGACCTGGCCGATGTCGGCGTCTTCGATGTTCTGCAGGTTCACGCCATAGTCGTTGTAACGCGGCGCGGAGCCCTGCTTCGAGAGGAACCAGCCGGAATCGATGGCGTAGACCCGTTTCGCCGAGAACCGCTTCAGCGGCGTCGCCAAGTTCGCGGTCCAGGTCTTGAGAGCGGTCTGCCCGGACTGGTAGGTGATGATGTCGTCGCAGTGGATGTCGCTCGATGGGATGGTTCCGGAGCGGACGCCGCCGACGCGGACAGCATGCTCAGGCGATCCGCGGCTGAAGACCGGGCCGACCCGCGCCTGGACCACGCCCTCGAACAGGAGCGCGTTCTCGCCAGGGCCAGGCGTCGCGTTCGGGCTCGCGCCATCGAAGCGATACCGTCCGATCTCGATGTCCTTGCAGTTGTCCCAGGCCAGACCAGCCCGCGCCAACTCGACCACAGCGTCATCTATCCGAGCGCCCACCAGCTGCGTGGCCTGAGCATTGCAGTTGAAGGCGAAGTCCTGGCGCTTGATGTGGAGCGACTTAATGCGGGTTCCGGGGCCACCAATCGTGACAGCGACGTCAAACTTGTTCGCGCCAGATGCCGCCTTGTTGTTGATCTGGACATCCGCGTCGATTTTGACGCTGTGGACCAGTGGACCCTGAGCCTCGGTCAGGCGACCAAACAACGCAGCGCGATAGGCTATAAAGCCGGCTCGGGAATAGAGGTTGTAGCTGTCAAGCTCCACCTCACCCGCAAAGACGTGAACATAGCTTCTCGTCGCCGGCCCCTGATACTGCAGCACGCTATCGTTGAGATCGATACGGCAGGGAGGGATGATGAGGCCGGTCTTGGACAACTGGAAGATTTGCCGCCGGTTTACCTTGTAGGTTCGGCGGCGGCCTGTCGAAGCGAAGTAAGCGTTCGCGTCAGCGATCAAGCTATCCCAGCAGGCATTGTTCCAGACCGCGTCTCCGGCCGCATCGCGGCCTCGAAACAGCAGACGGGCATTCATGTCGACGCAGTCGCCGCGCTCTCCCTGGATGGTGGAGCGCTGTAGATACGGGGATGCGAATTCAGTGTCGATGTCGAGCGGCAAAATTGGCAGCGTCTCGACCGTGATGGCCTTTCGCGCCGAGCCCGAAAGATCAGTGGCGGGCGCCGTCGGCAGGACCAGCTTGTCGAACTTGAAAGGATCTCCGACATCGGTCCCCGCCGCGTTCTTCACCAGGTTCGGGGCGACGCTCGGGTCGGTCAGCGCGGCGGCCGCCGTCTGGGCGGTCTCCGCGAATTCACCGGCCGCTATGCGCTCATCCCGCGCCATGTCGGCTGCGTCGAGGGCGATGATCTCGCTTGCCGCAGCGCTCTCGGCGAAGGGGCGGGCCGCCTCCGCCCCGACGCGATTAGCCTCGGGGATAGCCGCGGACGCACCAGCCGCGGCCGCGGCGGCCTGCATCGAGCGCCATTCCTCAATGGTGAGCAGCGTAGGAGCGCCCCCATCGTCTGGGACGTCATAGACGATGTCGGCGGTCTCAGCGCTAGGGGACTCGATCCGCAGCCAGACCCGCCAGGCGCCGGGCACATCCGACGGGACGTCGACGCGCAGCGTCCCAGGGCTGCTCTCGGCGATGGCGAGCGGCTGCCCAGGGGCATCTGTCCCCAGCGTGCCGGGCATCCAGTAGAGCGCCGAGGCGCCGCCTGCTCCGGGCACCAGAGCGCGGGTCTGCGCATCCACGACATCGAAATACACCGGCTGGGTCGAGCCGATGTTCACGCGCTGACGGCGAGCCGAATAGTAGGCGCCAAGGCGCGGACGCAGGACCACATCCACGGCGAGCGTGCTCGACATGCGCAATCTCCAGATTTTAGGGGTGGCCTAGCGGCCGATGGCGACGACGGTCAGCGCCGTGTTGGGAGCGGGCTCGAACGGGCCATCTGTCAGCAGGAGCGTGCCTCTGCTGCGTTTGACGGCAGCCGTGCAGCCGGTGGTCGTCGTGGCCGTGATGCCGCCGCCGATCTCCTGGTTGCCCGACCAGCCGGAGCGGACCAAGACGAGCGGGGCGGCGACGAAAGCCGATGAAAAGGCGTAGCTGGCCACCGCCGAGCTATTGCTTGTGGCGGTGTACTGCTCGACCCGCAGGGGTGCTCCAGGAGCGCCTTGGAGGCTGGCGAGCCACTGCGCCTCGGTGCCAGCGAAGCCCGCGACCTTGGCCACCTCATAGGCGCTCTTCCCGGCCGGGCCCGGGACGGTCGACGCCGCCCCCTTGAGGGAAGCCACCTAGTCCGCCTCGCTGCCGGTGAACCCGAGCTTCTGCGCGATCTGGTAGGCGCTCAGCCCGGGGTCGCCCTTGGTCGTGGTGATCTGGCTCAGAACCAGCTGCACGATAGCGCTAATCTCGGCGATGACCGGCCGCATCGGCGAGCCCTGCAGAAGTCTGGCCTTCTCCGCGCCGGTCAGAGGGAGCTTGGCCGGTTCGCCCTTCGGCATTGCCATGCTGGGTCTCCTATGAAGGGGCCAGGATCTGGGCTGTTCGGGCATTCGCCGCCGCGGCACTGCCCATGAGTTGCGCCAGGGCCGCAGCCATTGCATCGCGGAGCATTGGGAAATCCGCATCGCGCGGATCGAGATACGCCGCACCCTCATAGTAGCGGCGGAGGCGTGCGGAAACTTGGTCGATCACGGCGTCGAGCACATCGGCCTCGGCGTCCGTGGTGCGCCTCCAGATGTCGGCCTTGTAGGTCACGCCGGGCGGGGCAGGCTGCGCGACCGGGCCCGGAGGCGGGAGAAGCGTGACCTTGCTCATCCCCCCAGCGGCGACGATCTGCTCGACCAGACCATTTTCCACCGGTCGAGGAACGTTGACCGTCTGCTTGTGCGCATCGAGCGCCGCAGCGAATGCAGCCACTCGAGCGGCAAGCTCCCCGTCCCCCCAGGACGACCAAACCTCATAAGGGATGTCCACGGTCACGCGCCTCCGACGTAGAGGATGAAATTGTCGATCGAGAACGGCGGCAGGTTCTGCGACACGCCAGCGCCGCTGGAGTTGACCGTGATGTTGGCGTTCTCGGGCTGGATCGTGATCGAGGCCGGCACGCTGCTGGTTGCGCCGTTGTTGACGCCCGCGATGACATTGACGTCGTTGGGGCCGGCCAGCAGCTTGGCCACGGTAGGGATTACCTGATCGTAGTTGTGGGCGTGCGCCACCTGCGAATAGGTGTGGGCGTGCGGCGTCTGAGTGATCCCATGGGTGTGGGCCGGGGTGCGGTCGTCACCACCCGAGAAGTTCAGCTGTGACGCGCTGGCGTTGCCGATGGTCGATGCCAGCCGCCCGGCCGACGTGCCGCCCATGTTGTCTCGACCGATCATCACTCGCCCACGGCGGTCGGGCAGAGTGAAGGTGGTCGTCCCGTTGCCCGTGCCGTGCGGATATCCGCCGGCGGCATAGCGCGCGTTGAGTGCTGGATAGTCGGCGCGGTTGACGTTCCGCCCATCCGGCCAGAGGTAGCCAGGCGGGAGGTCGCCGCCAGTGTAGGGCACGAGCTCGCCGATCTCGCGCGTGATGGCGTGCGCTAGCCGCCAGGAAAAGCCATCGCAGATGGCGCGGATGAGCTGCCCTGCGCTGATATCGCCAGGCCGCAGAAGCGCGCTGGTCTGTCGGATCAGCGGCAGCGCCCCCAGAGCGCCCACAGCCAGCGTCGCCGTGCTGGTGTTGGTGAGCGTGGCGACAAACTCCACAGCCGCCCCAGCAGTGTTGCCGGCCAGAGCGACCGCGGGGCTCACCGTGATGGCGTTCGCCGTGCCGCCAGCCGTGTTGCACCAGATCGCGCCGCCGAGGGCGTCGCCGCCGAGACTGATTGCGCCATTGGCCAGGCGGATCGCCACCGCCGTCGAGATCGCCCAGTTGTAGACGCGGCATGTCCCGGTGAAGGTAAGCCGTGACGTGGTCCCGGCCGAATTGCCACGCACGGTGGTCCGGGTGAGGGTGTTTGGGCTGCCGGCCGCCAGCGTCGCGACGCCCCATTCCCAGTTCGAGCCGTTGTCAGTCAGGACGTAGTACGCCTGATCCCCATCCGAGAAGGTCGAGGCGCTGATCCAGGCCTTTCGTCCGGTCGGGGGGCCGGCCAGGTTGATCGTGGCCGAGGAGCCTGGCGCATTGACGATTTCTTCGACGAGGTCGCGAAGCATTCAGAGGCGCTCCGTGATGCGGGCAGACCAGGTCCGATAGAGACCGGTGCCGTTGACGTAGCCGACAGCCGCCGGCCGAAGCAGGCCAAGGATGGTGTCGCGGTTGATGGTGTCGGTCTGGGTCGAGAAGGGGACGAAGAGGACGTTGTCCCCGGCGTTGCCCACCCGGATCACGGCGTCGAGGGTCGCCAGGCCGGCGGCGAACTCAGCGGCGGGGATCGAGCCGAAGCGGAGGTCCCATCCCCGGCGCTGGAACTGCGTGATCGGGTATTCCTGCCCGCCACGGGTGGTCTGCGTCTCCTGCGTCGCCGTGCGATCCCAGGCCGACTGATAGGACAGCCCGCGCCTCATCTCGATCGCCGGGCCCGCCCAGAGGTTGGCGGCGCGCAGGTAGCCATCGACGTTCGACGCGTTGACGATCCGAACCTGGCAGTAGCGGCCCGTCACCTCGGCCGGCGCGACATGCACCGTCTGCCGGTCTGACACGCCGACCACATTGCCGCTGTAGTAGGTCGGCGAGGACATGTCGGCGTTGTCGCTCACCGTCCATTGGACGATCGCCGTCGCCGATAAGTTGGCGTTGCAGACCGCAAAGAGGCGCCAGGTCGCGCCCACCCCGCCGTCAATGCGCACTGTCGCCGTCGTCGTGCCCGCGGGCGTCTGCCAGCTACTCGCCGGGTCGCCATGCGCGCCGCCCAGGTTTGCCGCCGGCGCGCTAGCCAGGGCCGCCGAGGCGGTGATGACGCCCGTCGCCGCCCGGTTCAGGATCCCCCAGAAAGCCGGCATCAGACGAGCACCTGCAGCGTCACCGCAGTCTGACCAGCACGCCGCTGCTCGCCCACAACCTGGCCCAGCTTCCCGGCGCGCAGGTCTGCCGCCGGATAGGTCACGCGGACCACAGAGCCGAGGTCCAGGCTCATGGCGATCTCCTCAGGCAAGTCGATATCATAGAGCCGGGGTCTTGAGCCCCATTGCGCCCCGATCGCCGTGGCAATCAGCCGCGCATGCGTGACGGACAGGAGCGCCGTGGGGATCAGATCCGGATCTGACGGATTGGCATACACGGCCAGAATGCTGTTGCTCGACCATGTGCCTACCAGCCACTCCTGGCCGACGGCTCTGCGCTGCGCATCGGTGAGACCGGCGTTGAGGCTTGACGTCATCGGCGTATGGTTGCGGCGACCGCCTAGTCGCCAGCGATAGGCCGGCGGGTCCAGGGGAGCAGACAGCTGTTGTGCGGCTAGCCTGATGATCTGTGCAGTAGACAGTGTTGCCGCTGGCGCAATGTTCGATGGAATCGATCTTAAGAGCACACACGACAGCTGGCCGTCGCGCATCGGCACCAACTTTGCCCCCAGGGACCGAAGAAACAGCCCGACAGCGCCGGCGCCTGTGGTCGCGTCGCCACTCGGCCAATACCAGCCGCCGGGGTACTGATAGGTATCGCTCAATGCCGTGAAGGCCGCCGAGTTGACCATTGACGACGGGATGCCAAGATCCTCTGTCATGATGTACTGAGCGACGAGCGCCGCGCGGTTGACGGTCCCAGCTATTGGGAAACTGCCGGTTACGTCAGCGGTGATAACGCCGACCGCGGTGCTGCCCAGCTGGAAAATTCCGCGGGCATTGTTGGTCCTGAACTGCCCTGCTGGAGTGGTGCCCGTATAGAGGTCTGCCACGTCCCCGGCCGAGGTGAAAACTGCGGCGCCTCCCTCGTAGACCTGCACCACGGTCCCAGGCGCGTCGTTGTACTGGTAGATGCGTGCAACAGGATCGATCAGTAGAGGTTGGATTCCCCGGACAGGGAGGGAAGTGATGCCTCCTCTCGTTCGGGGGATCGTAGTCCCGCCCATGTCCGCAGCCCCGTTCAGACCTCCGGTCCCCGCGTAGGTGTTCCGGAGGTAGGGCCGCTGCAGCGCGTAAGTCGGATCGCGCAGGGGGATCTCAAGCTCGGCCTCAGTGAGCCGCCAGCTTTCCGCCAATCCAGCAAACAGCGTCGTAAGTGCCGTCGACACCGGATCAACGAAGTAGCCCCGGTCGCTGTCGTAGACCCGGCGCCCTGTCTTGATGGTAACCCGGCGACTGTCGCTCGTGTAATCCGTCGCCAGCTGGTCGAAGCGACCATTGTCGTTGACCAGGACAGCGCGGCCTACCGTCATCGGCGCAGCGGACGAAGCGGGATCCAGCTCGAGGTGCCGGTCGATGTCAGGCGCTTCAAGCAGCACCGCCGGGTAATTGATGACGTCGCCGGCCGCCTGCTCTGTCCGATAGCCGACGTCGGAGGCGCGCACGGTGGTCGTGTCCTCGAGCACCGCGGCATCCGGCATGGGGCTGCCCCAGGCGCCGATGGCGCTCCAGCCATAGCGGCCTGTGCTGCTGACGGATCCAGGCCGATAGGCGGCGACCTCGATCGTGGTGAAGGCGGGGCCGGTCATGCGGCCCTGCGGGCCATGAGCGCTGTGAACTGCTGCAGCTCACGCCGCATGGCCGCATTCTCCTCCTGCATCCGCCCCAGTGCAGCGACCAGCGTTTCCGTTTGGGTCTGCGTGATCTGCTGCTGGAACGACGCCGTCAGCGTGTCCGGCGTCAGCGTCCCGATCTGGTCCAGCGCCGACTTCACCTGCTCGAAGGCCGAGGCATACCCGCTGCCCGAGCCGTAGAGGTTCCGCGCCGCGGTTAGGTAGTCCTGCGACAGGCCCTGGAACTGCCCAAGTGCGCCAGCATCGCCGCGAAGCGCCGCCTCCTGATTGCTCAGGTAGAGCGACCGCGCCGTCATGAACTGCTCGGACGCGCCCAGCGGGCTGGCATCGCTGTAGTTCAGGCTGCGGGCATAGTCGGCGAGGCTGCCGATCACCCCTGCAGCGTTGCTGGCTGCCTGCTGCTCGGCCTGCTTGATCTGCTCGGCATAACGCTGTTGCACCGCCAGGCGCTCGGCGCCCAGAGTCTCCTCCAGGGTGACCATACGCTGCGCAATGGCATCCGCGGTCAGCCCGAGAGCCTCGAGCGAAGACCGGAAGCTGGCCCGCTCGGCGATGGCGGCGATATCGAACGAGAGAAGGTCGGCGTCCCGATCGTTCCCCGTCGCGCGCATGCGGCGAATGTCGAGACCGCGGTCGATCCCCCAAACTGTCGCATCACGCTGCTGCTGCAGCGAGAAGACCTGCTCCAGCTGCTTCTGTACGAGTTGGTCCGTCGCCAGGCCAAGCTCGCCCGCCCGCACCTTCGCGCTGTCGAAGGACGCCATCACCGCGTCGATCGACTGCTGGAACGCGCTGACCGCCTCGGGCGGGTTGATCAGCGGGTCGAACACTTCCTTGACCCAGGCGACATTGGCCAGCGCCCGGTCCAAGTTGTCGTCGCCGGCGTAGGCCTTCCCGAGCTCGCTCTGGATCACCTGCTGCATGGCGGCGCTGCCACCGCGCAGACCACCCAGCAGAGCCAGCGTCATGTTGCGCTGGTCTTCTTCGGGACGAGAGTCCTTCCCGAAATGCTGCTGCCCGACCACGCCGCTGTCGAGCGACAGGCCAAGCCCGTTGATGGTCGTGTTCAGCTTGACCAGAGCTTCCTGCACAGCCCCGATCGCCTCGGCGTCGTCCATCCACTTGGACTTCGAGCCGGTCACATCGAGCTGGCCGTCAGCGTTGACGCCAAACTGGACACTTGCAGCAGGCCGTGGCGCGTTAGCGCCGAATAGGCCGCCCAGCAGACCACCGCCTGAGCCACCCAGTAGACCGCCAAGCAGGACGCCCGCCGGCCCACCAAGCAGAAAGCCGAGGCCGGCGCCCGCCAATCCCCCCGCGCCGGCGCCGATCATGCCGCCCGTGCTCTTGCCTCCAACGAGAGTGTTCAGCAGCGTGCCGGCGCCGAAGCCGAGCCCGGCGCCGCCAAGCAAACTCCCAAGCGACAGCGATGACGCGCCGGCCGCAGCTACGGCAGCCGGGGTCGCCGGACCTGCTACCCCTCCCATGCCGGCCAGAGCCGCCGTCGTCGCGGCGCCGAGATTACCTGTCGTCAGGATCGGCATCGACATCAGCCCGGCGAGCGAACCAAAGCTCGTTAGGCTCGACGCCGCCGCAGTCCCACCAGATAGTCCAAGCCAACTGCTGACGCCGCCAAGCCCAAGCGCCTCGCTGAAGCTGGAACCCATACCGTGCAGCTGGAGCAGGTTGCCTAGGCCGCCTCCCGAACTCCCGCCCGCGCCAAGGCCGCCGGCTGCGGCCGCAGCAGAACCGGCGCTACCAAATGCCATTCCCCCAGAGACGATTGGCGCCACAATCGGCCGAATGATCGCCTCGGCCGCAATGCGCGCGAGGATGCCCGTGGCCGTCCGCCGCATGTTCGACCACATGCGGTCCCAGCCGCCCTCGGTCGTGGCGAACATGTCGGCAAAGAGGTCCGACCCATAGCGAACCACATCGTCGGTGGTGCGCTCGGCTTGCTGCTGCTGTTTCTCCAGCAGCCGCTCGGTCTCCTTGGCCCGCTTCTCGACCCCCTTGGGGTCGAGCGCAGTGCCACGCATGCTGTCGCGTATCGCGCGCAGAGCCGTGACGTCGTTCTCGCTGCCGACCAGGAGCCCCGACTGGCCATCTCGCCGCAGCGTGTCCCAGACGCGGGCTAGAGCTGTCGCTTCGGCCCGCTCCTGCGCCAAGGCCTCAGCGCTAGCCCGGCGCGATGCCGCGGCGGATTCCCGCGCCCGACGCTCAGCCTCTCGCTTCGCTTCCTCGGCCTTGGCGGTCTCATTCGCAAGAGTGCGCTCGGCTTGGACGGCTTCTGTCGCAGCACGCGTGCGCTCGGCCGCGCCTTGGATGAATAGGCGATTGCGCTCTGCCTCATCCTGCACAGTCTGCTGAAGCCGCTGTGCCTCCGCTGCGGCGAGTTCGTTTTCTGTCTTGCGGATCTTGGCGGCATCCGACTGTGCTTCAGTCGCCGCCTTCAGCGCATCGAGGCCGCCTGTCCTCAGCGCCTGCAGTCGGGCGTTGGTGTCGGAAATGCTCTGCTGGAGGGTCGCGAAAGGTGTCTTTGCCGCGTCGGCCTGGCGCATGAGGTCGGCAAGTGCGCCGACAGCCCCTGGAATGCTCTCACCGCGAAGGGCGTTGAGCATCTGGTCGACAAGCTTCAGTGCATCGCTGTTGTCGAGCAGCTTGGGCCGCAGCCCGTCGAGGCCCTTGACCAGCGGCTCAAGCGTGCTGGTGAGAGGGCCACCCATACGCTGAGCGGCAGACAGCCCGTTGGACAGTTCCAGAGAGCGCTCTGCCGCGTTCGCAGTCGACAGGCTGTATTGATCCAGAACGCGCGTGACCGCCTGGACCTGCGCCGGCAGATCTCCAAAGCTGACATCTGCAATGCTGCCCGTGGCGACCGACCGCGCCGTCCGAAGTCGGCTCACGATGGGTGAAAGATCGACGCCCTGGTCCATCAATCGGTCGGTATCGGCCGTCAGTTCGGCACGGCGCGCCGCCAGCTGTCGCTCCTCATACTGCTTCACGTCAGCAGTGAGACCCTGGTACCGGGAGCGCAGGACATTTAGTCGCTCGGCCTGCTTGTCCAGGCCGGACACCCATTCCTCAGCCGCCTTCGTCGTCGCCTCATACTGGGCGTTGACGCGCTTCATCACCTCGTCGTGCTGCTCGAGGACAGTCTTCCCCTCTAGCAGGCGATAGACCACAGCGCCGATCGCCACACCCGCCCCAGCAAGCGCGCCAATCATGCCAAAGCCGCCGAGGAGCTGAGGCAGCTGCTGCGCCAAAGCCGTGATGGCTGACTGGCCGCTCGCTACCTGAACGAAGAAGTCGCCCACTTGGTACGATGCGTTCTGGACCTGGTGCGCAACCTGGTTCGATGACCGCGCCAGGTTATCGTTCGCAGTCGCCAACTGGGCCGCGGCCCGGCCGTTGCTCTCGTATCGAGTTTGCAGAGCCTGCAGCACCTGCGATGCCCGCTCAGTGCTAACCACGCCAGCTTCCTGGGCGCGCTGCACCAGTAGGGTAGCCTGCTCGTACTGGCGCTGCTTTCCCGCCGTTGTATTCAGGCGCGCCTCGAGCTGACTAAATGCAGCATCAACCTGAGGAAGGCCTTCGACGCCAATCTTGATGGGCAGATCACCCGCGGATCCGGACATCTGACCTCCTCAAGCCAAAGCGAATGGCCGCGAATGGGCCTTATGACTCTTTGGCGCGCCGCGCCTTGGCCTCTTCTCCGTCAAGGAGAGAGAAGGCGCGCATCAGCCAAGCAGCCTGATCGCCCACGCCGCCGACTCCCGGCAGCTGAGCCAGTCCACCCATGCCGCCCTGGCAGCGAAACCAGAGGCTGACGACGTGGAAGATGTTCCGCGGAATGTAGAAGCGAGGGTTGGGCTTCCAGAGCCGGCCGCCAGCCTCCCAGTAGCCGCCTTCCGGTGGGCGAACAACGTCCGGGAAAGCACCGGGCGCCGACCGCATCACTTGGAAGGCGGCTGTCAGTTTCCCGCGTCTTCCTTCGTCGGGTTGATCATGCCGAGAGCGACCTGCGCCAGGGCGGCCACGTCACCAGCAGGCAGGCTCTTGGAGATGTAGGAGCCCTCGAGCTTCTCCCCCTCGGCCGGCGGCTCAAAGGACGGCAGACCTTCGCCTTCCCAGCCGACCACGCAGAGGGCAACCAGCTCGGCGTGCTCGGAGCGGTCGAGCTTGAGGGCCAGGGCGCGCATCTCCTGCAGCGCCTTGTCGTCGCGCACGGCCCACTCCGCCACCTTGCGGGCCACATCGGCTTTCATCAGCCGCTGCCGGGCATCGGACACCAGCTTGTTCGGCTCCCGCAGCGCCTCGGGGTCGGTCTCGCCGATCGGCAGCTGCAGGCGCGCATCCTGGAAGGCGATCTCGGCCGCCTCGTATTCGTCGATTGCGGCGGCCATCTCGGGTTTGCCGGCGCGGCCCAGGGCCTCGCGGATCTCCCAATTGATCACCGCCGCCGTCGGCCTCATGGCGTAGCCGGACGCGGTCGCCAGATTGCCGGCTTCGTCGAAGCTCGGCGCGCGCACGGTGTAACGGCGGCCCTCGAAGCTCTTCGTCGTGCGGACGCCGGTCTTGGTCACCACGGTCATGCTCAGAACACCGACAAGAACATGCCCTGCCCGGGGACGTCCGGGACGAGGGTGAGGTTGTCGACGCCCATCTCGCCGCGGTTCGCGTCGTCATAGGCGCTGATGCGAAGGCTGGGGTTGGTCACCGCGATCCGGTTGCCGACGGTCGAGCCCATCAGGCCGGCGAAAGGCATGCTCGTGCCGACCCGGAACTTGCCGAAGCGAGAGGCGCTGTTGGTGGTCGAACTGAAGGGATCGATGGTGACCGAGGAGTTGGCCGCGGTGATCTCCGGGGCGTCATAGCCCTCGGGCGCCTCCGGGTTCTCTGGGTCGTACATCGTCACGTTGGCGTTGTAGGTGTAGCGGGCGCAGCGCGCGACCACCCGATCCAGCCGGGAAAGGCCATTGGCCCAGATGGGCGCCTGCGGGCGGCTGATGGTGTTCCAGCCGGTCGGGAGCGCCACGGTCTCATAGGCGCCCAGCAGCTGGCCGCGCATGGTGAAGGTGATGAAGCCCGGGTTGCCGGCGACCATCTCCAGGCTCATCGAGCCCTTGCAGCCCACCAGGCGCCAGCGCTGCCCGCCACGATAGACGTAGATCGTGACCGGGCGGAACTGCGTCTCGTCGTCGGTAACGCGGTAGAGCCAGTTCGCCGGGATCTGCGCCAGCGTGGCCGTGCTGAGGACCGGGCTGAAGGTCATCGGGAAGGTGGCCACCCGCCCGGCCGTGTAGTCCAGCATGGTGGTCAGCTGAGGCCCGGTCGGATTTCCGGTTAGCACGGTGGGCATGCCGCGATAGGCCTGGGCAGTCGCCGCAAAGGGCGTCGCCAGGGTCGCAGTGGTGGCCGTGCCCGCCGTGGCGGCCGTCGGGGCACCCACCGAGGTCGCCTGCTGGACCTCCTCGAAGCGGCAGGCGCGCATCAGGCGGCCCCATTCCGGCGCCACGGTCGCCGAGCCACTCCCGCGGAGCGGCATGCGGATGGTGATCTGGGGCCGGATGCCAGTCGGGATTGGCGCATTCGGGTCGAACGACCCCGTCAGCGTCGGATCCTCGACCGTCTGCTGCGGCAGCGACCAGGTCGCCTCGGCGCCGATGAAGTCGGTGAGCGCGGGGGTGCCGGCGAAGGCGTCCTGGCCCTCGACCGTCTCCGTCTTGACCGCGACGGCAGAAAGCCGTGTGCGGGTGGTGTCGGTCGCCATGCGCCCGCCTCCTCATGCTGGAATTAGAAAGGGCGCCTCGCGGCGCCCCTGGGGTCAGTCCTTGGCCTTCTCGGCCTGCTTGTCCGCGGCTTTGTCGGCCGCCTTCAGAGCAGCATCCGGGTCCTTCGCGCGTCCGTCCTTGAGCGCCTCATGGTCAGCCGGCAGATAGGCGATCTGACCAGGCGCAAGGGCCGGACCAAACTCGCGCTCGATCTCCCTGACCACCAGAACCCGTTTCAGGTCCGGCAGAGGTGCGGTCGCGACGGTGGGCGCCGCGGCTTCCGCCGGGGCGTCGGAGGTCTTGTCGGTCATGGGGGGTCTCCTAGAGCGTCTCGACGAAGGCGTTGCCGCGCGTGGTCCAGACCTGGAACACGAATTCCTGGGTGAATCGGATGCCGGCCTTTTCCGAAGTCGCGGCGCCGGTGCGCTCGATGTCGAAGGCGGTGTCTTCGCCCCAGAGCTCCAGGGTGCCGTCAGCGAGAGGGATCTCGAGGGCGGCCTCGGGGAGGATGATCGCGCCGATGACGCGGGCCAGGAGGGCATTCATCTCGGCATCAAGGCCAGGCGCGTCGCCAGCGAACTCCGCTTCAACGAAGCCCTCAACCGTCCACGTCATCCGATAGGCTGTCTCGCCGACCGCCGGCGCAGGCGCCTGAGAATGAGGCCCATCGTAGCAGCGCAGGGCCGGGAAGATGGCATCGGAAGGGAGCTCGTCGGTCGGATTGCGCTCGATCGACCGCTCGGCATCGTTCATCTCCGGGAAAGCTGCCCGGAGATGCTGGTGAAGCGCCGCATAGACGGCTTCTCGGAAAGGAGTGCGCGGCATGATCAGTCCTGCCGCGCCAGCGTGAGCGTGTAGCTTATGCCGCGGGCATCGGCTTCAACGGTGGCAACCTTCCAGCCCTTTTCAGTGCCGAGGCCGATGAGGTCGCCCGGCTGAGGGCGAGCCTTCGGGCCATATCCGCTGAATGGGTTAAGCGAGGCATCGGTGATGACCGCCTCGGTCCTTACGGCGCCCTTGCCGGGGGTGTCGAAACCCCTCATCCCGGAATTCTCAGCCTGGCTGAAGATGAGGCGGACCGGGAAGGGAGTGCTGCTGCCCTTGTACTGGTAGACAGCATCCACCCCAAGGGCGGAGGCGGCCAAGTCTCTCCGCGCCATCGCGAAAGGGTCCATGGCCGCCTGCCGATCAGAACTTCTTCGCCCGGAGCAGGAGCTCCGGCATCGTGCAGTAGTGCAGAGGATAGGAGTAAATCTCCGGCTGGAACCAGAAGCCACGCTCCTGGTCGCGCACGATGATGCTGTAGATGTCCTCGCCGGGAGTGTTGACAAACTCCTCCGCCTCAAAGGGCGAATAGACCACGCCGAAGACGCCCGGCGCCCCAACCGGGAAAAAGCGCGCTTGGTCGGTGTTGATCGCGACGGTGGAGCCGTCGTCGGTGCCCCGATAGTTCACCCAGGTGATGCCGCCGAACTCGAGGGTGGTGAACGCCGTGTTCTCGCGCAGGCGAGCGCCTTCCTGGTAGCGGTAGGTGTCCACCACCTTGGGGTGAGCCACCAGCGCATCGAAGAAGTTGTCGCCGGCCATGGCGTAGATGCGCGTGCTCGGCAGGATGGCGCCCATCGCCTTGGTGCGCATCTGGCGAACCACCGCGACGCACTTGCCGCGAACGTCGGTCGCCGCGTCGTCTAGCTCGAAATCGATCAGCGCCGGCTCCGCCACACCGAAGAGGGTGTAGAAGTTTGCCAGCACGCTGGTGCCGTCGGCGTCGATCAGCTTACCCTGAATGGCGCCGAGCCGATGGAACTCGTGGGTCAGCTCCATGTCCTGTCGCTGCGAGGTCTGGATGCGGGTGATCTCGTCCTGGACCGCGACGAACTCGTCGGGGTTCTCGAACGAGCGCAGGTTCTGCAGCTCGTGCGCCTGCTTGCGCTGCCGCTTCGCCAGGCGCGGGGTGCGAAGATAGGCCTCCGCCCCCTCGTCGCTCTGACCAATCACCGGATCACCGCCGCGCTCAGTGGTCGGGATCAGGCTGATCTTGCCGTTGAGACGGCGCAGGGCGACCCGGTCAGTGCGGACCCGATCGACCTCGAACAGGTTCAGGCCGCCCAGATACTGGGGCTGGTAGGGCAGGCGCCGTGCCGCCCGCGTGAGCGGGATCGGCTTGAAGGCGTCATTCGCCAGAATGTCGAGAGAGGGCATCGTCGTGCTCCTTTAGCGAACCACGATGCCCAGCGCCGCGAGAGCAGCGATGGCCGTGTTCTTCTGCGGGTTGGTGATGCCGTTGGCCCAGGTCAGCGCCTTGCCGTCAGCCTCGAAGTCACGGGCCAGCACCACCACGCGCCGGTCTTCGGTGGTGGCGTCGGCGTCGTCGAAGAGGATGCCCATCGCGTTCTGGCTACCGTCGCTGGCGCCGGGGGCATGCGGGACCACCTTGCCGCCGGTGGTCACACGGCCCAGCACCGTGCCAGCCACGCCAACGCTGCCGGAGGCGAGCGTCTCGTGCTGCCGGGAGCGCCAGAAGTTGCTCTCGCCCGCGATGAAATGGCCGGCGCCGCGGCCGTAAGGAACAGTGACCATGGATCAGGCCCCCTTCTGCTTGCCGCACACGCGGTCGATGGAAGCGTTCCAGCCGAACGGGTCGGCCGGGTTGGTAGTGCGACTGGCTTCTGCCGCGCCCACCACGCCGTGGCCGGCGCTGACGCTGGTCGTGTCCTGGGCGGCGGCGCGGGCGCGAAGCAGGGCCTCTGATACCTCGCCCTTAGTCTTGCCCTCGCGGATGTAACCGGCGGCCGCCTGCGGCTGGCCGGCCAGCGCGCAGAGCTCGACGATCGCGGCGGCGTTCTCCGCGTTGAAGGAGCCCGCCGCGGCTGCAGCCTGGGCCGCATTGCCCTCAGCAGGGGCAACGGTGGTCTGGTCGGCCGGCGCTGCGGGCGCGGCCCCATCGGTATTGGTAGACATGTGCTCTCCCGAAGTGGAAGCTGCCCGCGCGGGTCGGCCGCGCTCCGTTGTGCCGCCAGGGGCAGCGGCATCAGCACGCCGAGCGGCTTCCGCTACGGCATCAGAGAGGGTCCCCACGCGATCGGCCAGGCCGACCGAGATCGCTGTTTCCCCATAGAAGCATCCGGCTTCGGTGCCGCGCACGGCGCTCTCAGCCAGCGACCGGTTGGCGGCGACCAAGCTGGAGAAAAGCCCGTAGCAGCGCTGAACCTCAGAGTTCAGGTCAGACCTGGCGCCCTCGCTTAGCGGCGCGTGGCTGCTGCCGTCGATCTTCTTCGCCCCAGCGAAGACGTATTCGAAAGCCAGACCCTGCTGCTGGTCCCGGGCCGACTGATCGACGTGCAGCGCTACCACGCCGACAGAGCCAACCCCGCCGGCACGGCCGACGAAGAGGACATCGGCGGCCGAAGCCAGGGCATAGGCTGCCGAGTAGGCGTAGCCATTGGCTGCCGCCACGATCGGCTTGCGGCCACGCATTCCGCGGATGGTCTCAGCCAGTTCAAAGCAGCCAGCACACTCGCCGCCGGGGCTGTCGACATCGAGCGCGATAGCCCGAACCCCAGGGTCAGAGATCGCCATGACCATATCGCGCCGGATCTCGCCGTAGGACCGCAGAGACGCGCTGTTGGCGTCCATCTGGCCTGAGCGGTTCACCAGCACGCCCACGACGGGGACGATGGCGACCCCGTCCGGCGTCACCGCATAGGGGCGGCGCGGCTGCTGCGGCACCGTCTGGGCGGCGAAGTCGTCGTCATCGAAGGCCATGGGCTTCAGACCGAGGCGATCTCCGATGCCACCGAGGATCGCCTGCAGCTTCGCCTCATGCACCAGAAGCGGCGTGCCAAACAGGCGCGCCGCCACATGCGCCATATGTGGCATTGGTTACTCCTCTTCCGGCGGAACGCGCCGCGTCTGGCCGTCTTCGTCGCCCTGGACGGGGTCATCATCGGGCGCCGGCGGCAGATTCTGGCCTACTGGAGCGATCCCAAGACGTCGCTGGCGTGCCTGGTCGTCTGCCGTGCGCTGATCCGTCTCTTCGGCGTCGAAACCGTTAGCTTCCATGACGTCGGAGGGCGCCTTGAACAGCTTCTCGACGGCCAAGACTTCGGCCTGCAGTTCCTTGAGGGGGTCCGCCCAGGCCCAAGGCGGAGGCATCCAGCGAACCCTGCGGAACTTGGCGCGCGACCGCGTGTAGGTGGTCAGTGACACGCCGCGGACGGCGTCAGTGAGCAGCGCCTGTGTCAACCAGGCCTGAACCACCGGCATGCACATGCCGAAGATCATCACTGACCACTGGTAAGCCTCCACGCGCCCCTTGGCATCGACCAGGGCGGCCCGAAGGCTCGAGTAGTTCGCCTTGTTCGTGTCGCCAGTCAGCGCGAAGTAGGGGACGCCAAGGCCGGACGCGATCGCCAGTAGGGTGCGGTACTGGAAGGCCTCGAAGTTTCCTCCAACGTCGGCCGGCGCGCTGAAAACGACCGACTCACCGGGCCGCAGGACCGACATGGCGCCCGGCTCGAGAGATGCGACAGCGACGTCGTCTCCGTATGGCCCGGCCAGCGAGCCGAATGACGGGTCAACCCCGGCCACAGGGAGTTCACTCCCATCGGATTCGGCCTGGGTGATGAAGCCAGCATGCAATGCCGCCGTCTTCTTACGCTCCAATTCGGCGTCGTCGTACTGATCCAGGGTGAACAGCTTAGCCGTCACGTTGCTGAAGCGGCTGAGCCCCCTGATCTGACCTGCCTCGACGGGATCCAAGATGTGCAGCACTTCGTTAGCCGGGACCCGGATCTTTTGGCCCTGCTCGGCGCGCAATTCGGTCGAATCTGCCGGGTGCTGGCGCCAAAAATAGTAGGCCACTCGGCCGCCAATGCGGTCGAACTCAATGCCCTGCCGCACTACGTTGCCGCCAGCCAGAACCCTGTTGTCGTTCGCATCCAGCATCTCGGCCGGCAGCATCTGAAGCTGCATGGGGACGGACAGACCGTCCTCCGGCCGCCGATATCGGATCCGAAAGAAGACCTCGCCCGCGATAAACATTTCCCGAGCCGCACGGCGCTGGAGGCCGTAAAAGTCGGTGAGGCCCTCAGCATCGGCCTCATCAGTCCAGTCGTTCCAAGCCTGGCGCAGCGCCTTCTTCTGGTTGGGGCTTACCCCGGTCCAGGATGGCGTGATGCCGGCACCAACGACGCGGTTGCCCCACCAATCTGCGGCGTTGATCGCATAGGCGTTGTTGCGGGTCAGCCAGCGAGCGCGCTGCAGCACCGTAGCGCCGGCGGCCGCAATCAGCGTGTTGACGTGCGCCGGCCCCGGTCGGAAGTTCCGGAGCCGCCGGGCCGCAGCACCAGCCTCAAGCCCCGATGCGCCATAGCCTGGGCCGACGACGGGGGACGAGACGGCGGCCGAGACGCGCCCTCGGTCATTTTCCGCCCGGCCGAAGGGCCACCAAGAAGCCATCTCAGAGACCCTTGGTGCTGGTGTAGTAGACCTGCCGAACGCGGCCCGGGCCCTGGCCTGAGAGGCGGCACAGGGCGGCGATATCGGCCTTCAGATCCGCCACCACCTTCCGCTGCACCTCAGCATCCTGGTAGGTGATCGACGACGTATCGGCATGCCGAACCTGCTGCACGCCACTCGCCAGGCGATCCTCCGCATCACGCAGCGCGAGGAGCTTGCTGGAGAGGGCCGCCTGCACCTGCTCGGGGGTCAGGTTCACCATGGCGGCCTCCAATCAGCTATCGCCGCGGCAGCGGCTTAGTCAGTCCATCCAGCGGCTGCGGATCGCGGGGCGCAGTGCGGCATTGACGCGCGTCAGATGGGCCGGCATCGGGCGGCCAGGCTCAAAACCACTAGCCGGCTCTTCCGCCTCAGCTTGCGCAGCCGCCTCAATGACCGGCACCCCAAACGAGGCCCGCAGCGCGCGCCATCTAGACGGTGCCCAGCGATCCATGCCGACCGCGGAGCACACCGCTCGGGCGTACTTCCAGCAGTCGAGCGCTTCCCGCGCATGTACTGCCTTCCATTCGCCCTTCTCCTCGAGCCACTGGTCGCCAACCATCTGCTTGCAGACTTCCTCACTGGCTAAGCCATTGAGGTGGACGTAGCCGGCGGGGTAGGCGATCCCTTCCGCCTTCTCCTCGTCGGTCGGTGGGTCCAGCGCCAGGAAGCCGTAGAGCTCCATGGTGATCAGGTGGCCGCCCACCATGCCGAGCCGCAGCCCGCGCTTAGGCTTCTTGCCACCTGCGGTTGTGTCGCGGACGCCAGACCAAGCGAACACTGGGGCGCCATGGCTCGTGGCACCCTTGACCGGGATCACAACGCCGGCGTGCCGACGCGCCCATGCCTCAACCTGGGTCGTCGCAAAGCCGGTATCTGCACCGACCTTCATCAGCCGCATCTCGGCGCTGCTCTCATGCACCCAGGAGCGCTGCACGACCTCGCTGACCTGATCCCAAACGTCCCCGTTGAAAGGATTCCCTGGGATGACGATCAGGTCGACCAGCCAAGACTGCCGATCGGCACCCCAGCCCCAGACATAAATCTCGACGCGATCCTTCTGCACATCCAAGCCAGCCGTGAGCACCAGAGCATCAGCCGGAACCCGATCCGGCCGATAGTCCTCGCGACGCTCGTAAAGCCTGCGCCATTCGGGCGCCTCGCCCTTCTGCTGCCAGGTCTCTCCGAGGGCGGTGTTGATCCAGGTCTTCAGCAGGTCCGGGCTGTTCTTCGCCTTGAGAAAGTCACCCACCGTCTCAGACAGCTTTCGCCAGGGCGAGTAGAGCTCTGAGAGGTGAAAACCCGCGATCCCGCGGAACTCGCCCTCAGCCTGCCACCATCCCTTGCGCACCGATGCCCACCGCTGGGCGTCTGACCAGGATTGCTCACAGCCCTCGCACTGGTATCGCGCCGACCTCGGGTCAGCGTTGTCCCACTTCACCTGGGCCCAGCGGAGGACCTGACCATGATCGCAGTGCGGGCAGGGAACCCAGAACCGCCGCTGGTCGCTCTCTAGGAACGCCCGCTCGATCCGCGACTGGCCGGCGATCAGCGGTGTGCTGACCAAGACAATCTTGCGGTTCCAGAAGGTGGCGGTGCGCTTGACGGCTAGGTTAACCGGGTCACCTTCAGAACCCGCCGACGTGTCGTAGCGGTCGACCTCGTCGCAGCAAAGGATCCGGATGGGCCGGGATGCTAGGCCCGCCGCAGAGTTAGCGCCGGTGACCGTAAGATGGCCTCCGGCGAAGGTCTTGTGCCGCACCGTATTGCCGGAGGACCGGCTCTTGCTATCCGCCACCCGCCCCTTGAGCGAGGGGCTGTCCCGCAGCATCGGCGCCAGGCGGTCCTTGCTCCACGTCTCGCCCATCTCAACTGACGGCTGCACGACCAGGATCGGAGCCGGGTCCTGGTGGATGTGGTAGCCGCAGAGGTTGTTGACGATCTCGGTTTTGCCGACCTGGGCAGAGGCCATCACCACCAGCATCTCGACCCGAGGATCGGAGATCGCATCCATTATCTGCCGCTGATACTCTGCGCGGCCCGTGTCCCACTTGCCGGGCTCGGCAGACGCCTCAGCCGAAAGATAGCGGTGCTGATCAGCCCACTCGCTGACGGTCAGCTTAGGAGGAGGCGCCAGCCTCCGCAGAATCCTCGTCCCCGTCCGCGCCGCGGCCCGCCCGACGCCGAGCGCGATCCTTGACGGCATCACTGAGCTCGGTTGCGGCGAGATTTCCGCAGACCTCATGCACCAGCTCCGTCAGCTTGTCGCGGACCTCGGCGAGGCCGGGCAATCCCAGCACCACAGGGGCGGCACGGGTGGGCAGGGCTAGGACACGGGCTCGGACGCCGTCGACGATGGCGCCGACCACGACCTCCAGGTCTTCGGCCAGAACCGCTTCACCCCGCATCTGAGCGTTCAGCATCTCGCGGGCGTCGGCTTGCAGATTGATGAGGCGGACGCGGGCGGCGTCGAGACTTTCTGCCGCCTCGGACCCGCCGCCGGCAGCCTTTCCCGAAGCAGGTCGATTGTGATTGCTGTAGGCCAAAACGGCGTCGCCAAGACGGTACTTGCCGGCTTGGTCAGGGATGACGCCCTGATCCCTCAGCTCGCGGACGCGTCGTTCAGATATGCCCAAGCCCCGGGCCAGCACGGATGCGCTGACCACTTCATCCCAGACGTCCATTTCAGCCCTTCAGGCCGCGTTCATGGCCTCGACAGCAGGCCCAAGAATCAGAAAGGCCGCCCCAAAGGCGGCCTCTCCATGATCCATCCTGATCTGCGCTAGCCATCGATCTGGCGGCTTGGCATTCTTCCGCGTGTTGCACGTTCGGCAGCACACCAGCACGTTTGAAACGCCATGGATGCCGCCCAGCTTCAGCGGGATGATATGATCCAGGGTCTTATCGGACCAGTGCAGGCGGGCCAGGCAGTATGGGCAGTCCTTCGCGGCGCCAAAGATCTGCCGGATGACGTCCTTCGTCAGCGTTCCATTGGTCTGTGCGGCGATCCGGTCAGCACGGGCGCGTTTTTCGGCGCAGAGGGTGCCAGGTTCGGCATGCCGGCGCGCGTATACCGCCACCCGAACCTTTTCCTTGTGCCGTTCGTAGGAGGCCTTGGCCTTGCGGCGCTGCCGGTCCTTGGCATTCGGCAGCGCGGCGCGCTTCTGATAGACGCACGGCTGACAGAGGGCGTGGCCACCTGGCGCAACGACAAATTCGGCCCGGCACCCGCCACAGACGCGGGAATCACACGGCGCAGGCGCTTTCGGGTAGCAGTAGGCGTGGCGGACGTAGCGTGCCTTTCGGCAGTTCTTACACTCAGACTGCAGTCCGTTCTCTTTGGATGCGTTCCGGTAGAAGCCGGCCCTCGGTTTCGCGACCCCGCAGGCGGTGCAGGTCGCAAGATCCATTGGCGGCGGAACCTCCGGGGCGGCCCTGACCCAAGGCGCGTGACACGGATCGAACCCCTGCGCACAGATTTTGAGCAGGAAGGACCCAAGGGGGTGGCCCCCCTCCGCCCTGCCTGGGGTCAGGCCGCCTGGCTCGCACCCTCGGCCGGCAGGTCGTTGGCGGGCTGGTTGCCCCGGGCCATGGCCTCCCGGAAGTGCCGGGGGGCGCTGGCCCGCACCGTCCGCTCGGCGGTGCCGAACCAGTCCAGCCGCCTCCGGTACTTCGGCGGACCCTTCATGAACATGTAGACCGGCAGGGCTCGGCCGGCGTCGTTCCGACGGTAGATGCCGGGGGCAAGGTCAGAGCCGGACGAGTTGAAGCCCTGACCCGAACCCCAGATGACGAAGTACTGCGTCCTTGCCTTCCGGCTCCGGCGAGCCTTGCGAGCCGCCCGGTTGTCGCCTCGGTTCAGCACACCCAGTTGCGACAGGATCAGGGTCAGCTCGCCCCGGTTGGGGTTGCCGTTGCTGTCATACTGAGCGAAGCGGGCCGGCATCATGTAGATGGACTGGCCGCCAGGGGAGAGGCGGCCGATGCGGATCTCGGCCTGCTTGGGCTGGCGCGTGCCACCGAAGATCTGCGTCCGATAGATGTCCTCGACCTGCCGACCACGAACACCGAAGGTGCGGGCGATGTCGACCACAGCCTCAGGCTGGGCCTTCTTGGCGTACTGGGTCACCCGGACATTGTTGATGACGAAGCGGGTTGGCTTGAAGAACGTCGTCTCGATCTGCTTGCGCAGAGCATCCCGGACGTCGAAGGCGGTCTTGGTGGCCGCCCTGGTCGCCGCATACTGCGCCCTGGACCTGACCAACCTGACAGCTTCCTGAAGTTGGCGGACGTCGATCGAGTAGGTGGATCGGAGCATGAAGCTGTTGTCCTCAATGCCCTAACCTACCGACGACGCGGGTTGGGTATTAACGTATGTTTGTCAAGATGACGCTCACGCAGTCGTGTCTAGACCGTAACGGGTGGTTAGGTTGGGCTCTTACCTGATCTCACCCCCCCGGAGGGATTCATGTTTCAAGAGACTGATCTTCAACATTCAGACGTAATGCAGGACGTAGCCAGCGCCATGGTTGACGCTGTCAGTAGCCTTGTACAGCAGGGAGACGTCCTGCCGGCAGCGGCTTCCCACCTCCTAGATCGAGCGATCGCTGGACTGCCTGTCGGAGCCCAACCTCTCTTGAGGTTCGAGGCTCACAGATTGTGGATGACCCGAATCGTCAATCAGGAGTGGCAAGCTCCGGCTTAGAAAGTTCATCCTGCGCTGAAGGAGCGTGCAGGAAAACTGGCATGACCGACCCCGCGGTTGATGCGAGAGGAGTGGTGGAGGCCCTGGTGCGGGAAATCGAGAGCATGGTCGCGTCCGGGCGGATCAGCACCAAAGATGCTTTCCCGCTGCTCCATCGAGCAATCGATCATCTTCCCCCACAAGATCGAAGACTACTCCGGCTTGAAGTACAGGCCGCATGGGCGCGGCGCGAGCAGGCTAGCCGCCCCTCCTAAGGCGTCTGCCAAGCAGCCCCCCGTGGCGTGAGAGCCCAGACATGAGCACTTGCTTCTAACGCAAATTTGGCCCGATTCGTACTTCCCAGAGAGCCCGCAAGTTGTATCATTGCGTCACACAGGGACGAAACGTAAGGATGTGCCGTGGTTAAGGCTGACACAGCGGTGATTTCCGCTGCGAAGGCCCTCGTCCACGAGGTTCAGGAACTAGTGGCGAGGGGAAATATTAGGGCAGAGGAAGCGATCGGGCTGTTGCATCGCGCGATCGATCATCTTCCGCCAAAGGTGCAATTCGCCCTACGGCCGCAGGCCGATCTGGCCATGCGCATTGGCTGTAGCTCTGTACCGCCGTACCGAATAAAAAAAGCCCCGGCGCATGCCGAGGCTCAAAAATCTGGACGCAACTGTGCCCAGCCACGCCCTTGAAGTAGTTGGCCGTTGAATCGCCGTCAACTACTTTTTCAAGCGCCAGAAATTGGCGAGGTGGGCAAGTGCTTCCCGCACGAGCCAAGCAGTCGCCAAGCGTGAAGGCTCTTCGTAGACGACGACCATGCGAAGGGCCTGTTCATGCTTGGCCGAGCAGAGGCGCCGTACGTCCTCCATAGCAGCGCAGTAGCCGTTCCAGGCTTCCTGTGCGTCCTGGCCCTCGTCCACGTCGACGCTTCCTCGGCCGATTGGAGCCCCTGCATATCCTTTCGGGAAGCCGCGGACTGGGAGTGCCGCTCGCCACAACCGGGCAAGCTCGTAGGCTGCCGCCCGTTGCAAAGCATCCCAGCCGGCCGCGTCCCCTTCCCCGGGCCGACGCTGCCGACGATCTTCAGGGTCGCCGGTGGGTCGCGTAATCGCCCCGGCGATGTCGCTTGCCTCAGCGGAAGCCAGGAATTGATCCCGCTCACCATCGGTCATGCAGTAGGGGCGAGGCCCCTGCCCCAGGTCGACCACGCCCGCGACGACGGTCAGGGGACTGGCGGCTAGTGGCGCCGGCCGCAGCTTTTCACGGCCGGTATTCACGCGACCAACTCCCGCGCTGCCTCAGCCAACCCGACTTGGTAGCCGGCAGTATTGTGTCGTTTGACCAGAACCCCCATTGCCCAACAGGCGACGAGGAAAGAGCCTTCGCCGATGTAGTAGTCTTTCCCGGGAAAGCGGGCCTTGTGCCATCGCTCGGCGACGTGCTTCCAGCCATAGCAGGACCGCCTCAGATTCACTGTGGCTCGACGGGGCGCCACCGCGATGAACTCCGCAGCTCGCAGAACCTGAGCGACACCCTTTGGCCCCTCGAGTTCCTGCCGGTTGATGGCCAGGGCGTCGCGGCCATACTGCTTCAGATAGAAAGCGTCGGCCACACCGCCCCCATGGAGGAGCGGCTCATCTTCCATGCACTGACGGATAGCCGCCACCGGGTTCGCCTGGATTTCCGCCAGGCTCATGTTGCCGAAGGTCATCAGGCAATCCTCCATTGGACGCGCTTGCTGGTCTGGGACGGGATCATCGCTCGCGCCCACCCGCATTCCTCGATCTTGCCGAACTGCTTCAGCGCCTCTTCGGCGACGGAGCTGTCCGCAAAGCCGTAGAAGGCCATCATCTCGCTGAAGACCCACTCGGGCGTCATGTCGTGCCCGCCCTTCAGCCAGTCGCTGAAGCAGGCGCCATAGGTCATCTGCGCGTTGCGCCAGCAGGCCGGGCCGCCGGTGCGGACCCATTCCTCCCCCCGCTCGTCCAGGATGACGAAACAGTCCTTCACCCGATGCGCGGCATTCAGGTTGAAGCCGATCAAGGCCTTTGCCGCCGGGATGCGGTCGGTCATGCGTGCCGGTCTTCCATGTTCGAGTGGGCCGCGTCCCTGCTGCTCGTGCTGGCCAGGCGGCCGCTCCGAGGGTCCAGCTTCAGGCGGGCGAATTCATAGCGCTTGCCGAAAGCGTCGTATCGCGCCTTCCAGCAGTGCACCTCGGGATAGCCCTCGTCCCGACGGTAGACGGTCAGCCCGAGGTCAGCCTTGTTGAACCAGTTGGCGCCACCGTTGATGTCGTAGCCGTCTGCGACTGGGTAGACCCCCTTCTTTGGATCCTTCTGCAGCTTGGTCGGGTGCGCTGCGATCAGGATGCCCATGCCCTCGGCGCGGCCCCAGGCCTTCAGCTTGCGCAGCCACTTCCCGGTGTACTGGGTCTCGCTCTCGTGCCGGGTGAACTGGTGCTCGAATTCGTTCCACGGGTCGAGCACCAGCAGGTTGCGCGGGAAGCGGCGCTTGGCCTCTTCGGCCCTGGCCAGCACCCACTCGAGCGTCATCTCGGTGTCTGGGTTGTCGGACCAAAGGAACGTCACCTTCCGCCGGACCCAGTCCTGCGCTTTCGCCAGCAGAGCTTCGGGGACGTAGCCGCCGGCCGCCTTCATCGGATGGTTCAGCAGAACCGAGCAGATCCGCAGCGCCAGCACTTCGGGCCGATTGTCCTCAGGGCTGCACCAGACGATGCCCAGGTCGCTGCGCAGCGCGGTGCAGATCAGCCAAGTCCGCAGGAGGCTCGACTTTCCGTGGCTCGGGATGCCGGTGACGATCGTCAGCCAGCCGCCGCCGGCGGGGAGCCGGGCGATCTCGTCCAGGTCACCGATGCCCGCGGTCAGGCCTGAGGGCTCGCGGCCATTGTGCAGGAACTCATGCAGGCAGCCATCCCGCATGTCGAAGATGCCCTCAAGCGGCATAGGGCAGGCTGCAGCCACTGCGGCCTGGACGCCCTCGGGGCCATGCTTCAGCAGCGTGTCGTTGGCGTCCTTACAGCCATCCGGCCAGGTCACCCGCCAGCACCGCACCCGCCCCAGGCGCCGGGCAAATTCCTCCGCGAGATAGCCGCCGGGCATGTCCATGTCGGTGCCGATCAGGATCCGCTGGACTGCGGCCAGCTTCTCGGCGCAGGTCTCGAGCGCGTCATAACGCTGGTCGTCCAGGCGCTTCAGGTCGCCCTCGTCCAGCAGCTTCGACGGCGCTCCGTCCGGCAGGCTGACCACCTGGCGGAAGCCTGCCTCCCAGCACGCCAGCACGTCCATCTCGCCCTCGACCAGGATCACCTCGTCCGCAGTCTTGATGGCGTCGGCGTTGAACAGCGTCCGGAGCGCATCCCGATCCTGTTGGAACTGCTTCCGGTCGGAGCGGAACTTCCGGTTCACCACTTCCCCCTGCCACTGGTAGGGGAAGACGATCGTCGGCGCCGGGCCCCAGAGCAGCTTGCCCTCCCCGTCCTTCAGCGGCTTCCCCGCCTCGTCCAGCTGAGGCCAGTTCCGGGTGGTCCCGTAGACCCCGAAAGCGGCCAAAGTCTCCTCGGAGATGCCCCTGGCCGCAAAGAGTCTCAGAAGCCCGTCAGGGCGTTTTTGGTCTTCTGCGCGGTCGAGGGTCGGCGCGACCACTGGAGGCCGCTCACGGAGCGTCGGAGTCGAATCTAGAGGCATGTGGCGCCGCTCGCCCGTTTCGATCCGGCCGGAACCGGGCACGATCCACGATCCGGAGCACTTGCCGCGGAAGCAGTGCCAGGTCGCGCCCTGCCCGTCCTGGTCGAGCTTGACCGACAGGCTCAGCTCGTCCCGGGCCTGGCACGCCGGGCAGCCGACCTTGGCGTCCCGGCCCGGGGAAAGCCGCGTCCGCCCGAGCTGGATCCCCGCCTCGGCGAAGATGTCCGCCAGGCTGTCGCCGACGACGAACGGCCGCCCGTCGATCCGCCGGGCCATCAGTGCAAGCCCCCGGCGCCGTGCAGCAGCGGCAGGTCCTCGGCCGCCTCGCGGGCCGCCAGGGCCTGGTCCCAGTCGACGTCCCAGAGCTCGGCCTTCTCGTCCCGGGTCTTCGGGTTCAGCAGCCAGTCCAGCGTCGCCACCCAGCCGCGGTCGTTCTCGCCGCGGTGGTGAGGCGAGGCGGCGCAGGCCCGGAACAGGTCCCGCAGGGCGCCGACGTCCCCGTGCGACTTCGCCAGCGCCTTGGCGATCAGCTCGGGCCGGCCCTTCTTCGCCAGGCCGTGGGCCTTCGGCATCGTGCCCTGGACGCTGTCGTTCCAGGCGTCAACCACGGCCAGCAGGGTTTCCTCGTCGGGCTTCGAGCCACCGCGGCGCCGCGGTGG
>NZ_MLCO01000319.1 GCF_001982615.1 Teichococcus deserti
TGGGGCGGCTCCACCGCCTTCATCGTCGAATGGGCGCCGCCCAGCCGCCGCGGCTTCTTCGGCAGCTTCCAGCAGGCGTCCGTCGCCGGCGGCCTGCTGCTGGGCTCGGCCGTCGCCGCCCTGTTCAGCTC
Source organism: Teichococcus deserti (assembly GCF_001982615.1). Lineage (GTDB taxonomy): Bacteria > Pseudomonadota > Alphaproteobacteria > Acetobacterales > Acetobacteraceae > Pseudoroseomonas > Pseudoroseomonas deserti. Next base: position 132 of record NZ_MLCO01000319.1, read on the forward strand.
CACCCTCTCGGTCGAGGCGATGGAGAACTGGGGCTGGCGCATCCCCTTCCTGCTGGGCGCTGTGCTGGTGCCGGTCGGCGTCTACATGCGCCGCAACATCGAGGAGACGCCGGCCTTCCGCGAGGCCGAGGCGGCCGCGCCGGCCAGGGCGGTGGCCGAGCCCGCCGGGTCGAGCAACTTCGCCCTTGCCGCCAAGGCGGCCGGCTTCACCATCCTCTGGACGGTCTCCTACTATGTGATGCTGAACTACATGCCGACCTTCACCCAGAAATATGCCGGCCTCAGCCGCAGCGCGGCGCTGTGGTCGAACACGCTGGGGCTGGTGGTGCTGGTCGTCGCCATCCCGCTGATGGGCGCGCTGTCCGACCGCATCGGCCGCAAGCCGCTGCTGCTGGCCTGCTGCGTCAGTTTTATCTTCCTGACCTGGCCGCTGTTCTACCTGCTGGTGGGCGATGCCGGCTTCGGCACCGTGGTGCTGGTGCAGATCGTCTTCGCGCTGATGATCGCGGCCTTCTCCGGTCCCGGCCCGGCGGCGATCTCGGAAATCTTCCCGACCAAGTCGCGCTCGACCTGGATGTCGGTGGGCTACAGCCTGGCCGTCGCCATCTTCGGCGGCTTCGCGCCCTATATCGCGACCTGGCTGATCGGCGCGACCGGCTCGCCGCTGTCGCCGACCTACTACCTGATCCTGGCCGCCATCGCCTCGACGCTGGTGATCGCCACGCTGCGCGAGACCGCCCACACGGCGCTGCGCTGACCCTCGACGCCGCCGCGCTGTCTTGAGCGCGGCGGCGAGCTCGGGCAGGGTCGCGGGCATGACCGCGACCCTACGCCTGCTCGGCAAGGCCTCCTCGATCAATGTGCGCAAGGTGCTCTGGACCTGCGCCGAGCTCGGCCGCGATGTCGCCCGCGAGGATTGGGGCAGCGGCTTCCGCCCGCTCGACACCGCAGAATTCGAGGCGATCAACCCGCATCGCCTGGTGCCGGTGATCCAGCTGCCGGACGGGTCCTACCTGCGGGAATCCAACACCATCTGCCGCTACCTGGCCGCGGGCTCGGCCCTGCTGCCGGGCGATCCGCTGGCCCGCGCCCGGGTCGAGCAATGGATGGACTGGCAGGCGACCGAGCTCAACGCCGCCTGGCGGCTGCCCTTCATGGCGCTGGTGCGGCGCGACCCGGCTTTCGTCGACGCCCCGGGGCTGAATGACGGCATCGCTGGCTGGCACGCGCAGATGGCGCTGCTCGACCGGCAGCTGGCGCAGACCGGCGCCTATGTGGCCGGACCGGATTTTTCCCTGGCCGACATCGTGCTGGGCCTGTCGGCCAACCGCTGGCGGATGACGCCGATGCCGCATCCCGACCTGCCGGCGCTCGCGGCCTGGGAGGCGCGGCTGGTGCAGCGCCCCGGCCATCGCGCCCATGCCGCCAACGGCATTCCCTGAGAAGCTACTCCGCCGCGACCCCCTGCCGCATCCCGGCCATCAGCAGGTCCAGCACCCGCCCCGAGCGGGCCCGCCAGTCGGCGCTTTCCGGCGCGGCATAAATGCCGTTCAGCGCATGCAGCACATCGGCCAGCTCGACATCGCCGCGGACCCGGCCGCTGGCCTTGGCGGCGTTCAGCAGCCGCTCCACCGTCCCCGGGAAGCCGCTCTTGCTGGCGGTCAGCAGCTCCGGCCGCTCGCGCAGCAGCGCCTTCAGGCTTTCGCCCAGGCCCCGCTTGGTCGCCATCATGTCCAGGCTGCGATGCATCCAGCGCCCCAGCGCCTCATCGGCCGGCAGCGTCGCAGCCATCTGCTCGGCGGCGGCGTAGAGCGCCTCGCTCTCGCGCTGGTAGACGGTGGCGATCAGCGCGTCGCGGGTCGGGAAATGCCGGTACAGCGTGCCGATGCCGACGCCGGCGCGGCGGGCGATCTCCTCCAGCGCCGCATTCACCCCGCGCTCGGCGAAAAGCTGCGCCGCCTCGGCCAGCAGCTTGTCGCGGTTGCGCCGCGCATCCGCCCGTAGAACCGGGGGGGTCTCCCCCATCACGCCCGCGCCAGAACTCTTCAAACGCCCTACTCCATTGCCGGCGGGTCTTGACGGCCGCCGGTGCAAGCCTTAGCTCCCCACACAAGCGGAGGCACTCTCCGTTTACGCCTCTTGCCTGGTTAATTGCATTATCTGCCCGATCGGAGGGTCTGTCATGCCTGTCCTCCTGCAAATCCGCCATGCCGCGACCCCGGATAACGCCGCATGAGCACCCCTCGCCCCCTCACCTTGATCGTCAATGGCGAGCCGCGCGCGCTTCAGGTGGAACCCCGCACGACGCTGCTGGATGCATTGCGCGAGAGGCTCGACCTGACCGGCACCAAGAAAGGCTGCGACCATGGGCAATGCGGCGCCTGCACGCTGCATGTCGATGGCGAGCGGGTGCTGGCCTGCCTGACCCTGGCGCAGCAGGCCGAGGGCCGCCGCATCACCACCATCGAGGGCCTGGCCGGCCCTGACGGCACGCTGCATGCGGTCCAGAAGGCCTTTCTGGCCGAGGATGCCTTCCAGTGCGGCTACTGCACCCCCGGTCAGATCATGTCGGCGGTGGCCTGCATCCGCGAGGGCCATGCCGGCTCGGCCGCGGAGATCCGCGAGTTCATGGCCGGCAATCTGTGCCGCTGCGGCGCCTATCCCCACATCGTCGCCGCCGTGCAGCGCGCGGCCCGCGCCCTCGAGCAGGAGACGTTGGCATGATGGATTTCTCCTACGCACGTCCTGCCGACCTGGCAGCCGCAGGCGCGGCCCTGGCCGCCGGCGGCATGGCGCTCGGCGGCGGCACCGGGCTGCTGGACCTGGCGAAGCTCGGCGTGGCGCGGCCGGTCGCGGTGGTCGACCTGACCCGCCTGCCCGGCCTCGATGCCATCCAGGTCTCCGAGACCGAGGCCCGCATCGGCGCATTGGTCAAGATGAGCCGGCTGGCGGCGCATCCGGCGATGCGCGCGGCGCTGCCGGCGGTCGGGCAGGCGCTGCTGGCCTCGGCCTCGCCGCAGATCCGCAACATGGCCACGATCGGCGGCAACCTGCTGCAGCGCACCCGCTGCGCCTATTTCCGTGATGCTGCCGTCGGCTCCTGCAATCGGCGGAACCCGGGCAGCGGATGCGCGGCGGTCGGCGGGGTGACGCGCGGGCATGCGCTGCTCGGCGTTTCGCCCCATTGCATCGCGACGCATCCGGGCGACCTGGCGGTGGCGCTGGTCGCCTTCGATGCGGTGGTGGAGACCTGGTCGCCGAATGGCCAGCGGCTGCTGTCCGTCCACGACTTCTTCCTGCTCCCCGGCGCGACACCGGGCCAGGAATTTGCGCTGGCGCCGGGGGAGATCGTGACCGGGCTGCGCATCCCCCTCGCCCCGGTGGCGCGGCAGGCGCGCTACGTCAAGCTGCGCGACCGCGCCTCCTACGAATTCGCCGCCGCCAGCCTCGCGGCCGGGATGTCTCTCGGCGTTGACGGGCGGATCGCGGATCTGCGGCTGGCGCTGGGCGGCGTCGCCACCATTCCCTGGCGCGCCCGCAGCGTCGAAGCCGCGCTGATCGGCGAGCATCCGACGCCCGCCGCCATCGCCGCCGCCGCGGCACTGGCGATGCGCGAGGCCGAGCCGCAGCCCGACAACCGTCACAAGCTGGCGCTGGTCCCGGCCCTGATCGAACGAACGCTGACAGACATGGTGGGAGAGCCCGCATGAGCCCACTCGATGCGCCGGTGAAGCGCGGCGGCGCCGGCGACGGACTGCCGGTGCTGGGCGCCGCCCTCGCCCGGCTGGATGGCGTCGCCAAGCTGGAAGGCAGCGCCCGCTTCGCCCTCGACCAGCCGGTGGAGGGCCTGGCCCATGCCGTGCTCCTGCGCGCGACCATCGCCGCCGGCCGGGTGACCCGGATCGACGCCGCCGCCGCCGAGGCCGCCCCCGGCGTGCTGGCGGTGCTGACGCCCGACAACACCGCGCCGCTGGCCGCGGCTTCGAGCTGGACCGGCGCGCCCCCCGCCCAGCCGCAGTACCGCCCGCTGGATGCGGAGATCTTCCACCACGGCCAGCAGATCGCCGCCGTGGTGGCCGAGACGCTGGAGCAGGCGCAGGAAGCCGCCCGGCTGATCCTGGTCGACTACGAGGCGGTGCCGGCCATCACCGGGCTGGACGACCCCCGCGCCGGCGACGGCGATCCGATCGACATGCTGTCGAAATCCTGGGGCGATGCCGCGGCCGCGCTGGACAAGGCGGCGGTGCGGCTGACCCTGGAGTACCGGACGCCGCGCGAGTTCAACATGCCGATCGAGCCGCATGGCCTGATCGCGCAGTGGGACGGAGAAGAACTCACCCTGTGGGAGCCCAGCCAGTGGCTGGACGGCATGGCGCGCACCTACGCCGAATGGTTCGGCCTGCGCTTCGACCAGGTGCGCATCGTCTCGCCCTATATCGGCGGCGGCTTCGGCTCCAAGGCGCTGGCCCTGCCGCATGGCGCCGTCGCGGCGATGGCGGCGCGGCAGCTGGGGCGGCCGGTGAAGCTGGCGCTGACCCGCAGCCAGACTTTCACGGGCCTCGGCGGACGGCCGGCGACGCGGCAGGTGCTGGAGATCGGCGCGACGGCCGGCGGCCGCCTGCTGGCCATCCGCCAGCGCGGCTGGAACGAGACCTCGATGAACGCGGTGTCGGTCGAGCCGCTGGGCTCGGTCACCGGCCTGATGTATGCCCTGCCGAACTTCGACAGCCGGCAGAATGTCGTGCCGGTCCATACGGTGCAGCCCGGCGCCAAGCGCGCCCCGGGCGAGAATCCCAGCGCCTTCGGGCTGGAATCCGCCATCGACGAGCTGGCGCATGCGGTCGGCCAGGACCCGCTGGCGCTGCGGCTGCTGAACGATGCCGAGCATGACCACTCGAGTGGAAAACCCTGGTCCACCCGCAAGCTGCGCGAGGCGCTGGCGGCCGGCGCCGTCGCCTTCGGCTGGGACCGGCGCGACCCGATGCCGCGCTCGATGCGGGACGGCCACCTGCTGATCGGCTGGGGCATGGCGGCGGGAACCTATCCGGTGCGGCGCACGGCGGGCGAGGCGCTGGTAGGCATCCTCGCCGATGGCAGCGTCGAGGTCGCCAGCAGCACCGCCGACATGGGCACCGGCGCGCACACCATCCTGGCGCAGACCGCGGCCGAGGCGCTGGGCCTGCCGGTGGAGCGGGTGCAGGTGCGGCTCGGCGATTCCCGCCTGCCCCGCGCGCCCGTCACCGGCGGCTCGCAGATGGCCGGGCTGATGACCGGCGCCGTGCACAAGGCGGCGCTGGCGGCGCGGGAGGTGCTGATCGGCCTGGCGCTGTCCGACCCGCGCTCGCCGCTGCGCGGCACGGGGGCCAACACGCTGCGGCTCGAAGGCGGCATGCTCGTCGCCCCCGACGGCACCGCCTATGATGTCTCTGCGGTGCTGAAGGCGACCGGGCGCGAGCGGGTGGAAGCCCTGCGCGACACGCTGGCCGAAAACCGGCTGAAGCCGGAGGACCACTACCGCAACTTCACCACCGTCTCGACCATGCGGGCGCCGACCGACGGCGACTATTCGATGCATTCCTGGTGCGCGCATTTCGTCGAGGTGGCAGTGGACGAGGCGCTGCAGACGATCCGCCTGCGGCGGGTCGTCTCGGCCTTCGATTCCGGCCGGCTCTACAACCCGAAGCTGGCGGCCAGCCAGTGGAAGGGCGGCATCGTCATGGGCATCGGCCAGGCGCTGCTGGAGGAAGGCCTGGTCGACCATCGCCACGCCCGGCTGATGAACGACAACCTGGGGGACTACCTGCTGCCGACCAATGCCGACATCCCGGAGATCGAAGTGATCGACGTCGGCGAGCCCGATCCGCATGCCTCGGCGCTCGGCGGCAAGGCGGTGGGCGAGCTCGGCATCGTCGGCGTGGCTCCTGCCATCGCCAATGCCCTGTTCCACGCGACCGGCAAGCGGCTGCGCAGCCTGCCGCTGACCGGGCAACGCCTGGCGGAGGCCGGCTAGAGCCGATTGGCTTCGGACACCGAAGCCAATCGGCTCCAGGACTTCGTTCGTTCGCGTGAGTCAGGCTTTTCGGTGATCCCACCGCAAGCCATCACGCTCTAGCCTTCCGACGCTTCCCAGCCGACCAGCAGGTCGACGCGGCGGTTCAGCGGATGCGGGCCGTCCTCGGGCTGGCGGGCCTCGCGGGCGCCGCGGCCGTCCAGCTCGATCAGCTCGGCCGGCACGCCGAGCGCGACCAGCGCGCGGGACACCGCCTCGGCCCGGCGCCAGGCGGTCTGCTCGTCGGTCTCGCGGCCGCGCTGCTCCTGGGCATGGCCGGTCAGGCGGATGCGCGGCGGCCGGCCGGACCAGGGCCGGTCGCCCGGCATCGCCGCGGCCCGCAAGGGCGCCGGACCGGCCTGCCAGTCGCGCTCCTCCTCCCAGACGCGGACGGCGCCGGCCAGCACCATGCGGCAGCGGGCATTCAGGGTCAGCGAGCCGCGGTCGAAATAGCAGCTTTGCGCATAGGGGGCCGGCACGGCTTCGGCCGGCGACGCCGCCAGGCCCAGCAGCGCCACGGACAGACCGAAAAGACGCATCAGGCGGAGGGGGTGGTCACCAGCGCGTAGAGGCCGGTCGCTTCCAGGTCGAGGCCGCGCAGGTCGGTCACCGGCTGCGGGCCCAGCAGCTCGGCGACGCGGCGGCGCGCCTCGACGACGGCGCGGCGCACCGGGCCGGCGCCGCGGGTCACCGCCAGCCCGCCGATCGGGCCGCGCCCGTCCCAGGTC
>NZ_MLCO01000320.1 GCF_001982615.1 Teichococcus deserti
GCGCCGCTACCGCATCGAGGCCACCGTCACCGGCGACGACGACATCGAGGTGCGCGCGACCCGCAATGTCGTGGCCCTGCCCACCTTCGTGCTGGGGATGAAGCAGGAACGCTACCTCGCCCAGCCCGGCCGGATCGCCCCCGAATTGCTGGTGACCGACGCGGCCGGCCAGCCGCAGCCGGGCGTCGCGGTGACCGCCAGGCTGATCCGCCGCGACTGGGTCTCTGTTCTCCAGGCCAGCGACTTCAGCCAGGGCGCCGCACGCTATGTCACCCAGCAGACCGACACGCTGGTGACCGAGCGGCAGGTGACCAGCACGGCGGCGCCGCTGCCGCTCGACTTCCAGGCCGATGCCGCCGGCGTCTATCTGGTGGAGTTCTCGGCCGTTGACCGGCTGGGCCGTCGCCAGGTGCTGACCGTCGACCTGTTCATGGCCGGCCAGGGCGCCACCACCTGGCCGCGCCCGCCGGCCGAGACGGTGACGCTGTCCACCGACAAGCCCGAATACGCCCCCGGCGAGACCGCGACGCTCTTGATCCAGAGCCCCTTCCAGGAGGCCCGCGCCTTGGTCGTCACCGAGCAGCCGGAAGGCCGCTTCGGTTATGATTGGGTCGAGATCCAGGGCGGCGTCGGCCGGGCGTCGATCCCGATCCGCCGGCTGCAGATGCCGGGGCTGATGGCGCATGTGCTGCTGATGCGCGGCCGCCTGCCGGGACCGCCGCCCTCGCCCACCGCGCCCTTCGACCAGGGCCGCCCGCTGACCTTGGCCGCCAGCCAGCGCATCGCCGTCAGCCCGGTGCAGCACCGGCTGCAGGTGGCGCTGCAGGCGCCGGCCAGCATCCGCCCCGGCGCCGAGGTCGAGGTGGTGCTGCGCCTCTCCGACGAGAATGGCCGCCCCATAGCCGGCGAGGCCGCCTTCTGGATGGTTGACCAGGCCGTGCTCAGCCTGGCGCGGGAGGCGCCGCTGGACCCGCTGCCCGCCTTCATCCGCCAGCGCCCCTCGCTGATGATCGCCCACGACACCCGCCGCCTGCCCTTCGGCCTGATCCCGCTGGACGAAAATCCGGGCGGCGGCGGCGCCGAGGAGGAATGGGGCCAGGAGAGCATTTCTGTCCGGCGGAACTTCTCCCCGGTGCCGGTCTACCTGCCGCGGGTGCGCGTCGGCGCCGACGGGGTCGCCCGCTTCAAGGTGACCATGCCGGACAGCCTCACGGTCTTCCGCATGCGGGCCAAGGCCGTCAGCGGCGCCGACCGCTTCGGCTTCGGCACCGGCGAGATCCGCATCCGCCAGCCGGTCATCGCCCAGCCGGCTTTGCCGCGCTTTCTGCGCCCCGGCGACCGTTTCGAGGCCGCGGTCATCGCGCGCCTGATCGAAGGCCCGGCCGGCGCTGGTTCCTTGAGCGTTTCCGCGCCCGGACTGGAAGGCTCGCCGACCGCCGACCGCGCCTTCACCTGGAACGAGGGCCGCCCGACGCGTCTGACGCTGCCGCTCACCGTCCCCGGCAATGCCACCGGCAGCGTGCCGCTGCGCTTCCTGCTGCGGCGCCAGGCCGATGGCGCGGGGGATGCCATCGAGCTGACCCTGCCGATCCATCCCGACCGCCCGCCATCGCGCGAGCAGCAGCTGCTGGCCCTCGCCCCCGGCGAGGCCGCCGACTGGCCGGCGCCCACCGAAGCCCCGCGCCCGGGCAGCTATGCCGCGCGGCTGTCGGCCTCGGCCGATCCGGCGGTGGCCCGCATCCTCGGTGGTTTCGCGGCCCTGCGCGCCGATCGCTGGGGCGGCACCGAGCAGCGGCTGGCCGGCGCCTCGGCGTCCCTCGCCTGGGCGCCTTTCGCGCCGCTGCTGGCCTCGGCGGGGCTGGAGGACCGGCTGGCCCGCGACACGGCCTCTACGCTCGCCGCCATCCGCGCCGCCACCGACGAGGACGGGCTGGTCGCCCTCTGGCCGCGCGCCCGCGGCAGCGTGTGGCTGACGGCGGAGAGCTTCCGCTTCCTCACCGCCGCCGCCGCCGCCGGGCAGGCGGTGGATGCCGCATTGCTCGACCGCATGGCGACCGTGCTGGGGCGCGCGCTGCGCTCCGACTATCCGCGGCTGCTGGCGGGGGAAGAGCTGCGCGAGCGCGTCGCCGCCCTGCTGGCCCTGGCCGAGGCCGGCAAGCTGGAACCCGCCTATGCCGCCGAGCTCGCCCGCCGCGCCACCCTGATGCCGACCGAAAGCCTGGCCCAGGCGGTGGCGGCCGTCGCGGCGCTGCCCGCCGACAGCCAGGCGCAATTGCCGGGGCTGCTGACCGAGCTTTGGCGCCGGATCCGGCTGGAAAGCCGCGACGGGCGGCTGGTCTACACCGGCATGGACGGGGCCGGCGGCAGCGCCGCGGTGCTGCCCTCGGAGACGCGGGCACTGGCCTTCGTGACCCTGGCCGTGGCCCGGGCCGCCCCCGGCGACACCCGCCTCGCCCCGCTGCGCGACGGGTTGCTGCGGCTTGGCGGCAGGAATGGCTGGGGCAACACCAATGCCGATGCCGCGGCGCTGCGGGCGCTGGCGGCCGGCTGGACGGCGAGCTCGGCGGAGATCGCGGTCGCCGCCCAGCTCGGCGGCGAGGCGCGGCAGGGAGTGCTGAACGCGGCCACCCCGCTGATCTCCTGGTCGACCGACCGTCCGAGCCCCGCGCGGCTGGAGAACCGCGGCAGCGCGCCGCTGCTGGGACTGGCCGCGCGGCGCTACCTGGCCGCCGCCCCCGGCGCGCAGGCGCAGCCGGTGCTGCAGGGCTTCGTCGTCAGCCGCAGCCTGTGGCGGGTGCCCGCCGGCGGCGGCCCACTGGAGCGGCTGCAGCCCGGCCCCGACGGCGCCATCCGGCTCGCCGCCGGTGAGATGGTCGAGGCCCGCGCCGAGCTGGTCAACCCCGAGCCGCGCAACCATGTCGCGCTGCGCCTGCCCTTCGCCGCCGGCTTCGAGCCGCTGAACCCGGCGCTGGCCACCGCCCCGGCCGAGGCGACCCTCAGCCTGCAGCCCAGCCTGCCGCCCGACTGGCAGCGCCAGGGCGACGAGGCGCTGACCGCGGTCTGGACCCGCCTGCCGCAGGGCACGGTGCAGATCGCCGTGCGGCTGCGCGCCCAGGTCGCCGGCCGCTTCACCGAGCCGCCGGGCGAGGCCGAGGCCCTCTACCAGCCGTCGCTCTACGGCGCCTCGGCGGGGGCGGCGGTGGAGATCGCGCCCTGAACAGGCGCCTCGCCCGGCGTCTGGCCAAGGCGGCGGCGCGCTGCCTCGGCGGCGTCGGGCTGGGCGCGCTGGGGGCGGTGTGGTTGGCAGCCTGCATCGGCCGGTCGGACCTCGCCGCCCCCGAGCCAACCCCCTGGCTGACCGACCGGCACGGCGCTTTCCTGGCGCAGTTCGGCCACCAGATCGGCGACCGGGTGGAATACGGCTTCTGGGCCCTGCCGCCGCCGGAGCGCCTGGCCCGCGCCACCCTGGCGCTGGAGGATCGCCGCTTCCGCGACCATCCCGGCGTCGATCCCCTGGCGGTGCTGCGCGCGGGTTGGGGCAACCTGACCGGCCGGCCGCGCTCGGGGGCGTCCACCATCGCCATGCAGGTGGTGCGGCTGCAGCGCCCGGCGCCGCGCGGGCTGTGGTCGAAAAGCATCGAGGCGGGGGCGGCGCTGCTGCTCACCGCGCGGCATGGGCGCGAGGCGGTGCTGGCGCAATATCTGCGGCTGGTGCCCTACGGCAATGGCAGCCACGGCATCGGCCATGCGGCGCGGCTCTATTTCGACAAGCCCGCCGGCGACCTCGGCTGGGCGGAAATCCTGTTCCTTTCCGCCATCCCCCAGGCGCCAAGCCTGCACAATCCCTGGCGGCCGGAGGGATTGCGACGGGCGCGGGCGCGCGGGCTGCTGGCGCTGGACCGGCTGGTGGCCGAGGGCGCCATCCCGCCGGAAGAGACGGCGACCGCCCGCGCCCAGCTGGCGGCGCTCCGCCTGCCCGCGGCGCCGCGCCGGCCAGAGGATCTCGGCCTGGTGCTGCGGCTG
>NZ_MLCO01000321.1 GCF_001982615.1 Teichococcus deserti
GTGGGAGGGTCGGGGCATGGCCCAAATCAAGCCGACGACCGGGAACATAGCAAGAACATTTTTGCCTTGACCTGGGGCTTTGCCTGGTTCAAGGAAAGCGGCGCCGCGGCCGCTCCGCGACGCCGCCTTGTTGGATTCCTTCCAGCGGGGGACAGCAACCAGGGAGAATCAGGCAGCCTGCGGAATGGCTGCCTCGATCAGCGTGCGGCCGGCCCCTTCCAGCGCGGCGGCAGTGGCCTCGCCGCCCAGATAGGGGACCGCGGCGAAGGCCCCTTCCATCAGCAGCAGCAGCCCGTCGCCCAGGGCTTCCGGGCCGCCGGCCTCGGCGCAGATGCGGCGCAGCAGGTCGCGGATCTGGTGCTTGCGCGCATCGGCCACCTTGCGCGCCGGATGCTCGGGGTCGGGGAATTCGACGATGGCCAGCCCCGTCGGGCAGCCGCGGAAGCCAGGGGCGCGCAGCTCGGCGGCGGCGGCGGTGAGATAGGCCATCGGCCGCTCGCGCGGGGGCACCGAGGGGTGCAGCGCATTGGCGTACCAGCAGGCCTCGGCCTCGCAATCCTCCATCAGGATCGCCTCGACCAGGGCGTCCTTGGAGGGGAAGGCGCGGTAGAGGCTCATCTTGGTGGTGCCGGCGACGCGGCAGACCTCCTCCACCCCGGTGGCGCGGATGCCCTGGCGGTAGAACAGCTCCTTGGCCGCGTCGCGCACCCGCTGGGCGGCCGGGCGCGGGTCGCGAGTCGCCGGCGACGGGCGCGGCCGCGGCTCGCCGAAGGGGCGGTCCGTTCCCGGCTGGTCCGCCCGGGACAGGTCGGGAGAAAACACCACCGTCGATTCGGCGGGCCATTGTCCCGGGGCATCGGCCACTGACTGGTCTCCTCTGCGTCTCGTTCTCGCATTTGCGAAGAAACCCCGATCGAGGGGGTCTTGCAATGATACCGACCGGTTCGTATCAATAGGGACGAACCGGTCGGTATCATCCGGCCCAGGAGATTGGCCATGCCGACCCCCTTCCGCAAGACCCTTCCGCTGCTGGCCCTCGCCATGGCGGCCCCGCTCTCCCTCTCCACCCCCGCCTTTGCCCAGCCTGCCCCCTCGGTCACCGTTTCCCAGCCCGTGCCTGTCCCTTATACACCTCTGACGCTGCCGACGATCTTACCCCTCTACTTCTCTGTGCTCTCCTCACCATGTTAAAGAACAACCATCTAACCATGTATCCAATCCTACAAATCA
>NZ_MLCO01000322.1 GCF_001982615.1 Teichococcus deserti
GCGCGGAACCACCCCCGCCCCGGCCAGGAAGTCGCGCAGATCGGCCAGCGGCACCGCCGAGCTCGATCCGCGCGCCCCCGCATAGACCACCCCCACCACATTGCCCGCCGCATCCAGAAGCGGCCCGCCGGAGCTGCCGCCGGCGCTGGGCGCGTCGATTTCCAGACGCCAGCGCAGCCGCCCGGCCTGGTCCTCGCCGAAATAGCGCAACCCGTCCTCCCAGCTGACCTCGACCTCCTGGCCCTGGCGGTCGGTGACGCGGAAGGAGACGGCGCGGCCACCCTCGGGGTCGTGCACGGTGAGCGTCGCGCGGCGCAGCGGGCCCTGGCTGGCCTGCAGCCCGGCCGCCGCCGGATAGCCCAGCGCCAGCACCGCCGCGCCGCGCGGCAGGCGGGCGGCGGCGGACAGCGCCAGCGGAATGTCTTCCGGCGCAGCCGGGCCGCGCAGCAGGGCGAGATCCGCCGCCGGCTCCTCGGCCAGGATGCGCCAGGGGCCAGGATGGCCGGCGATGTGGACCGCCAGCCCCTGGGCGCGGCAGGGCAGCACCACATGGGCATTGGTCACCAGCAGCCCCGGCGCCACCAGGAAGGCCGAGCCGCTGCGATGCGCCCCCGTCGACGGGGCTTCTTCCACAGCCGGCCGCGGCACCGGCGCGCGGAAGCCGGCGCCGGCCACGGCGACGCCCGCCGCCAGCAAGCTGGCCAGCACCAGGCCTCCGATCCAGACGCGCCGGGCATGATGCATCCGCTGCTCGACCGTTTTGCGAAAAACGGATAATCTCTAGCATGCCGCCAGGCATTGGGCCAAGCGGCAAGCGCGGGGGAGGCGTTCATCCAGGGCCTGCCATTGCTGATCCGCCTGGCGCGCCAGGC
>NZ_MLCO01000323.1 GCF_001982615.1 Teichococcus deserti
CTCTGGACCCCCACCCGCCCGATCCGCTTCGTTGTCGGCTTCGCCCCCGGCGGCAGCACCGACACCGCCGGCCGCATCCTGGCCGAGGCGCTGGGCGGCCCGCTCGGCCAGCCGGTGGTGGTGGAGAACCGCGTCGGCGCCGCCGGCAATATCGGCTCGGAATTCGTCGCCCGCAGCGCGCCCGACGGCTACACCTACGTGGTGGCCTCGGTGGGGACGCATGCCACCAACCAGTTCCTCTACCCCGAGATGGGCTTTCACGTGGTGAAGGACTTCTCGCCCGTGTCGCTGACGCTGCTCAATGCCTGCGTCGTGGTGGTGCATCCCTCCACCCCCTACAAGTCGATCGCCGAGCTCGTCGCCTTCGCCAAGGCCAATCCGGGCAAGATCAACCTGGGCACCGCCGGCCCCGGCAGCTCGCAGCATTTCGGCGCGGCGCTGTTCGAGCAGCAGGCCGGGGTGAAGTTCACCCATGTCCCCTATCGTGGCGGCGCGCCGGCCATCGCCGACCTGGTCGGCGGGCGGATCGATGTGGTCTTCACCCCCATCGTCGAGGCCATGGCCTTCGTCCAGAGCGGCCAGCTGCGGGCGCTGGGCGTCACCCGCCAGGACCCCTCGCCCAGCCTGCCCGGCGTGCCGCCGGTGGGCGAGACCGTGCGCGGCTATGTCTTCAACACCTGGCAGGGCATCTTCGCCCCCGCCCGAACCCCGGCGCCGATCGTCGCCGGCATGGCCACCGCCATCGCGACGGTGCTGCGCCAGCCCGCGACAAAGGGGCGGCTGGAGCAGCTCGGCTACCAGCCCGTCGGCAGCACGCCCGAGGAATTTGCGACTTTCCAGCTCGCCGAAGTGGAGAAGGCCGGCGAGCTGGTGCGCATCTCGGGCGCGACCGCGCAGTAGCGTTCAGAAGGCGAGGCTGGCCATGAAGCGGATAGCGCGGCCTGGCAGCAGCACCTCGTCCTTCTTGAAGGAGGCCGAGTTGCGCATGTCGCGGTCCAGCAGGTTGCTGCCGACCACGGCCAGCGTCAGCGCGCGATCGGCATCCAGCGCCGCGGTATAGGCGATGCGGGCATTCAGCAGCTCGTATCCCTTGGTCGAGGTCTCCGCCTCGGCCACGCGGTTCTGGTCGAAGGCGTGCAGATAGTCGATGCCGGTGTTCCAGCCGCCGCCGCGCCAGAAGACGCCGCCGCCCAGCCGGTGCGGCGGGATGCGCGGCAGGTTGCCGCCGCCCGAGAATTCGGCGCGCACGAAGTCATAGCGCGCCGAGACCCCGAACTGCCCGGCGCCGAGGCGGAACAGATCCTGCTCTGCCTTGGCCTCGACGCCGTAGAAGCGGGCGTCGCGCTGGCCATAGGCGGATTGCATGAACTCGCCGTCGCTGCCCGTTGAGCACGACGCGAACTCCTCGCCGCACGAGTTCCCTGTCAGCGCGTGATAAATAAAACCGTCGAAGTGGGAGAGGAAGGCGCTGGTGTCGAAGCGGAAGCTTCCCGTCTGCCGCGCCAAGCCCAGCTCGGCGCTGACGGCCCGCTCCTTGCGCAGCCCGGGATCGCCGATGTCGAAGGTGCCCGAGGCGTCATGCGCGCCGCGGGAGAACAGCTCGGCGGCGCTGGGGGCGCGCTCGGCATAGGCGCCGGTCAGCCGCGCCTGCATCGCCCAGGGCAGGTCTTGCAGCAGGCCCAGGCTGGCGCTGACCGGCGCGAAGTTGCGGCGGCGGCCACTGTTCTCCAACTCCTGGTCCGCCTCGGCCGGCAGCAGCCCGCCGGAGAAGTCGGCGGTCTCGCCGGTGATGCGCACAGCCTCGATCCGCGCGGCGGCCTGCAGGCGCAGGGTTGGCGTCAGCCGCATCTCCTCGAACAGATAGGCGGCATAGCGATCCGTCCGCGCCGGCGGCAGGAACTCCAGGAACTCGCCGGTGGTGCGCAACCGCTCGCGCTCGATCGAGACGCCCAGCGTGCCATCCAGGGGACCGATCCCCGTGACGATCGGCTGGTGCTGCAGCTCCAGCCGGCCGTCCCAGGTCATGTTGCGGAAGCCGCCATGCACGACCGGGCCACCCTCGGCATGGGCGTGGTCTTCGCCTTCCTCATGCTCCTCATGCTCGCGGCCGATCTCCTCGTGACGATACCGGGAGAAGCCGAGCCAATAGGCGATGCTGCGGATCGGACCGGAGGACGGGCGGTATTCGCCACGGCTGGCCCAGCGCGTCTGCTCCAGGTCGATGGCGGTGCCGAGCTCGGCCTCCTCGCCGCCCGGGATGCCGTAGAGGCTGCGGAATCGCGAGATCGAGGTGCCGATGAAGCCTTGCTCGCCGATGTAGCTGAGGCCCATCGCCTGCCCGTCGCTGCGGACAAAACTGTTGGCCTGGGCGCCGCCGCCAGGCAGGCGGTAGTCATGGTCCTTGCGGCCCGAGACGTCGCCATGCAGCACCCAGTTGCCGGCGCGGACATCGGCGCTGGCGCCGCCGTCCCAGCCGCGGCTGCCGCTGCTCCTGCCGCCGCTGACGCGGCCCTGCACGTCGCGCTCGGGCAGCGCGGTCGGGATGCGGTTGTTGATGGCATTGACCACGCCGCCGATCGCCTGCGAGCCCCAGCGCAGCGAGGCCGGGCCGCGGATCACCTCGACCCGCTCGGCCGCCCAGGGGTCCAGCGGCGGCGCATGGTCTTCGCCATAGGCCGAGACGTCGCCGGCGGCGAAGCCGTTCTCCTGCAGCCGCACGCGGAAATTGTCGAGGCCGCGGATGATCGGCCGGCTTGCCCCGGGGGCGAAGCTGGTCGCCGCGAGGCCAGGCTCCTGCGCCAGCAGTTCGGCCAGGCTGCGGCTGCCGGCCTCGGCGATGGCGGGCTGGTCCAGCGTGGTCAGCGGCACGAAGCTGCCGGCCTGGCCGGTCTGCACCGGGCTGGCGGTGACCGAGACCGTCGGCAGAGTCGCAGCCTCCTGGGCAAGGCCCATGCCCGGCAGCAAGGCGACGGTGGCAGTGAGGAACAGGCGGCGGGTCATGGCGGCAAGGCTCCGGAAGGCGGCGCCCAGGCTTAGTTTGGTATGTTATACCATACTAATTACTTTTCCTTCATGTTCGCCCAGCGTGCCGCAGGCCTGGGAGATCGACGGCGCCGCCTCCATCGCCCGCGGGCCGTGGCGTCGCGCCACCGCCTCCGGCGTGACGCGGGAGCGCAGCGCGGCCATGTTGATGGCGCCGAGCGGCCTGCCGCGCCCGTCGCGGATGGCGGCGGCCACCGCGGTGTCGCCGGCATAGATTTCCTCCACCGTGGCCGCGAAACCGCGGCGTGCCGCCAGCGCCACCTTTCTCCAGCCGCGGCTCCATCTCCCAGACGGTCGCATGCGTCAGCGGCCGGCGGCCGGAGGCGGTCAGGATCGCCCGCGCCTCGGCGCTCGGCATGGCCTGTGAGGCATCGACCCTGCGGGAGAATCCGGGTCTCTCGCGCCCGGTGAACCGCCATGCGGCCGCGCGCCACGTCGCTGCGCTGGCTTGAGCGACAAGAAGAAAAGGCGTCGTAGGACATCGGGTCTGCCCGCAACGTCCTGATGACCACCATGGCGCAGGCGTGATTCATGGGCCTTCGGTATGCGGCGCCATGGTCTGCCCGACGATCGGTGGGAGCGGATCAAGGATCTGCTGCCAAGCCGGGCAGGCCGCGGAGGCCGCCCCGCCTGGACAACCGGCGCCTGGTCAACGCGACCATCCTGCGGGCGGATCAACACGGCGCGGCGGCGAACAAAACTGCGCCGACGAAGCCATCGGCTGCGCGAAGCGGACTGAGGAGCAAAAACCACGAACGGGTCGGCGCGCCGGGCCATCCGATCAGCTTGCGCCTGACGCCGGGCCGGGCGCATGACATCAGCAGCAGCGACGTGCTGCTGCGCCCGGCCGGCCAGACCGCAGCCATCCTCCCCAAGCGCCGTCGCCCGGTGCTCCGACAGGCGAGCCGCCAATGTCCTCGCCAGCGTCCACGCTGCCGCCATCTCTCTGTGGCTGGTCTGAGGGCGGGCCCTCTTTCCCCCGGCCCTTCTTTATACTTTCTCAGACTTGCGGATGGTGACCTCGGCCGTCTCCAGCGTGGCGAAGAGCGCGCCATAGGCCGGCAGCTCGGCGTAGCCGTTGTCGACCGTCCCGCCAAAGTCCGGGCCGAGGCCGGCCTCGGCGTTCAGGGCGCAGCGCTGCGGCGTGTCCGACAGGTTGAACAGCGCGACGATGCGCTGCCCGGCATAGTCGCGCACCAGGCCCAGCAGCGGCGCCGGCAGGTCGAGCCGCTGCTGGCCGCCACGGACCAGGGCCGGATGGGACCGGCGGAAGGTGAGCGCCTGGCGCCAGAGGGCCAGCAGGCTGGTGGCGTCGTCATTCTGCCGGTCAACGGCCAGGCCGCGGTGCGGCGCCGGCACCGGCAGCCAGGGGGTGCCGGTGGTGAAGCCGGCCTCGGGGGCCTCAGCCTGCCACGGCATCGGCGTGCGGCTGCCGTCGCGGCCGCGGAATTCGGGCCAGTAGGTCAGGCCGAAGGGGTCGCGGATCTGCTCGAGGGTGAGCTCCGCCTCGGGCAGGCCGAGCTCCTCCCCCTGGTAGAGGCAGAGGCTGCCGCGCATCGACAGCAGCAGCGCGACCAGCAGGCGGGCGAAGCGCGGGTCGGGCGAGGCGTCGCGGCCGGCCGGGTTCCAGCGGGTGACGGCGCGCTCGACATCGTGGTTGGAGAAGGACCAGCAGGGCCAGCCTTCGCCCTCGGCGCGGCCATCGGCCTCGGCGAGCAGGGCGGAGGCGATGGCGTGGTCGAAGCCGCCGCGCAGCGGGCGCAGCGTATAGGCCATGTGCAGGTGCCGGTCGCCGCTGCTGTAGCGGCGGACGCGGTCGAAGGCGCCGTCCTGGCTGGACACCTCGCCCAGGGTGGTGGTGCCGGGGTAACGGTCGGTCAGCGCGCGGATGCGGGCCAGGACATGGTCGATGCCCGGCTGCAGCATGTCATGCTGATGCGTCTGCAGGCCGAACAGCTTGGCCGGCGTCGGCCCGCTGAAGGGACGCGCCGGGTTGGGGCGCAGCGCCGGGTCATGCGCCAGGAAGTCCACCGCATCGAGGCGGAAGCCGTCGACGCCGCGCTTCAGCCAGAACTCGCCCACCGCCAGCAGGGCATCAAGCGCCGCCGGGTTGTGCAGGTTCAGGCTGGGCTGGGTGGAGAGGAAATGGTGCAGGTAGTACTGGCGGCGGCGCGGCTCCCAGGTCCAGGCGCTGCCGCCGAAGACGCTCAGCCAGTTGTTCGGCGGCGTGCCGTCGGGCGAGGGATCGGCCCAGACATACCAGTCAGCCTCGGGGGCCGCATGGCCGGTGCGGCTGCGGCGGAACCAGGGATGCTGGTCGGAGGTATGGCCGCCCACCAGGTCGACCAGCAGCTTCAGCCCGCGCGCATGCGCCGCGGCCAGCAGCCGGTCGAAATCCTCCAGCGTGCCGAATTGCGGGTCGACCGCCAGGTGGTCGGAGACATCATAGCCGAAGTCGCGGCCGGGCGAGGCGTAGAAGGGGCAGATCCAGATGGCGTCGACGCCGAGAGCGGCGATATGGTCCAGATGCCGCTCGATGCCCGGCAGGTCGCCGATCCCGTCGCCATTGCTGTCGGCGAAGCTGCGCGGATAGACCTGATACAGCACCGCGCCCCGCCACCAATCCGCTCCAGCCACCATGCAATCGGTCCTTACGCTCCGGTCCTCGCGACCTTGTTTCCCTGCGGGCAACAAGCCTGGACGGAGCCATGGCGCGTTGCTCGCGTTTTCGTGATAACATTAGATAAGTTAAAATTGGCTGGAATTTGGCGGTTCCGGGGCGTCTCCGGGACAGTGGGTGACGATGTGTCACCCGGATGCATCAGCGGAGGCTCGGCCTTACACTCCGTGATGGAGGGCGGCCTTGACCAAGCGGTGACCCGTCACGAGGGATAAGGGACGACGACGCAGGAGACGCGGCATGGACCTGACCCCCGCCGAAGGGCCGCAAATCGACGAGGCCGGCTTCCCGGTCGCCGCCACCGCCTCGCTGCAGGAAGGGCGGACCACCACCCTGAAATTCGGCGACAGCTTCGCGCTGGCCGACCATGCCGGGGAGCTGCTGGGCGGCGCCGCCGGGCTGTACCACGGCGACACCCGCCACCTGTCGCGCTTCGCGCTGCGGCTGAACGGCACCCGGCCGATGCTGCTGAGCGCCGCCCTGCTGGAGAACAACGCGGCGCTGGGCTGCGACCTGACCAATCCCGACCTGCCGCCGGCCGAGGCCGGCGCCGCGCCGGTGCCGGATGACCGCCTGCACCTGCGCCGCAGCCGCTTCCTGTACCAGGGCGCCTGGTTCGAGCGGCTGGCGATCCGCAACTTCGACCAGGTGGCGCATCGCATCCGGCTGGAGCTGTCCTTCGCCGCCGATTTCGCCGATCTGTTCGAGGCGCGCGGCGCCCGGCGGAAAGCACGTGGCCAGATGCACCGCCCGGCGCTGCAGCGCGACGCGGTGACGCTGGCCTATACCGGGCTGGACGGGCAGCTGCGGCAGACCCGCCTGCGCTTCGACCCGGCGCCGGACCAGCTGGAGGGCAGCCATGCCAGCTACCTGGTCGACATCCCCGCCGGCGGGCGACGGGCGCTGTTCATCGAGATCCGCTGCGCCGGGACGGCCGCGCCCTGCAGCCCGCGCATCGCCTTCGGCCAGGCGCTGCGCGACGGCCGCCGCTGGCTGCGCCGCCATGTGGCCCGCCACGCCCGGATCGACAGCAGCAACGACATCTTCAACGAGGCGATGCGGCGCGCCGGCGCCGACCTGACCATGCTGACCACCGAGACGCCGCAGGGCCCCTACCCCTATGCCGGCATCCCCTGGTACAGCACCGCCTTCGGCCGCGACGCGCTGATCGCGGCGATGCACACGCTGTGGTACGATCCTTCGCTGGCGCGCGGCGTGCTGGGCTTCCTGGCCGCCAACCAGGCCACCGAGCTCGACCCCGCGACCGAGGCCGAGCCGGGCAAGATCCTGCATGAGACGCGGCAGGGCGAGATGGCGATCCTCGGCGAGGTGCCGTTCCGCCGCTACTACGGCAGCGCCGATGCCACGCTGCTCTTCGTCATGCTGGCGGGCGCCTATCTGGACCGCAGCGGCGACGTGACCACGCTGAAGGCGCTGTGGCCGAACATCAAGGCGGCGCTGGCCTGGATCGACCAGTACGGCGACAGCGACGGCGACGGCTTCCAGGAATACAGCCGCAAGCGCGCCGACGGGCTGCTGAACCAGGGCTGGAAGGACAGCCACGACGCCATCTCCCATGCCGACGGCCGGATGGCGGAAGGCCCGATCGCGCTGGTCGAGCTGCAGGCCTATGCCTATGCCGCCTGGCAGGCCGCCGCCCGCATCCTGACCCGCTTCGGCGACAGCGCCCGCGCCGCCGCCCTGGAGCAGCGCGCGGAAGAGCTGCGCCAGAAATTCGACGCCGCCTTCTGGGACGAGCAGCTCGGCACCTATGTGCTGGCGCTGGACGGCGAGAAGAAGCCGTGCCGCGTGCGCAGCTCGAATGCCGGCCACGCGCTCTTCGCCGGCATCGCCCTGCCGCAGCGCGCGGCGCGGGTGGCGCAGACCCTGCTGGACCCGTCGCATTTCTCCGGCTGGGGGATCCGGACGCTGGCCTCGGGCGAGGTGCGCTACAACCCGATGAGCTACCACAACGGCTCCGTCTGGCCGCACGACAACGCGCTGATCGCCGAGGGCTTCGCCCGCTACGGCCTGCATGCCGAAGCCGCCCGGGTCTTCACCGCGATCTTCGACGCCGCCTCCGCCGCCGAGCAGCGCCGGCTGCCGGAACTGTTCTGCGGCTTCCCGCGCCGCGCCGGCGAAGGCCCGACGCTCTACCCCGTGGCCTGCGCCCCCCAGGCCTGGGCGGCAACCACGCCCTTCGCCCTGCTGCGCGCCTGCCTGGGCCTTGGCTTCGATCCCGCCAGCGGCACGGTGGAATTCGACAAGCCGGTGCTGCCGCGATTCCTCCAGAGCCTGACGCTGCGCAACGTGACACTGAACCACGGGCATCTCGACATCGCCCTGCAGCGGGTCGATGGCGAAGTGGCGATGCATGTCATCGGGAGGGCGGGGGGGCTGCAGGCGGGGGGGAGGAGCAGATCTGGCTCTTATACCCATCTGACGCTGCCGCAGATCTTACGCGGGTGGAGTCAGGGG
>NZ_MLCO01000324.1 GCF_001982615.1 Teichococcus deserti
GGTGGGAAGAAGGGGCCGGCTCAAAGGGTCGAGAGGGATGTAACCATCCGTCGGCCTGCGTCAGTTCCTCGCCCATGCATGGCGACCGCCGGTCGCCATGCATCCAGCGCGGCCTTAAGGGGTCGCCGACGTGGGCGCTGCGGCTGTCACCGTCGCGACCGGGGGCTGCGCGCCGGACAGCGTCGGCGGCAGCACGGCAGGCGCGGCGACGCTGCCCGGCTGCACCGGCACCATCGTCACGTTGACTGGGGTATCATACTTGTTGTCCGCGCCCGACATGCTGTCGATCGCCCAGCCGATGCCGCCACCCAGCAGGATATTGCCCACTGTCGCCCCAGCGACACCGGACTTGTTGAAGTGACTGGCCTGCTGATAGCCGTTCATCACGCAAAGGATGGTGATGTCGTGTTTGCTCTTCTGCACCAGGATAGTACCCGGTGTCGCGGCAATAGTTCCGATATTCAGGTTCTCGCGATACAATCCGCAAGTGGCACCGGCGGGATTGGTATTGACCAGAATGTTCTGGGTGGTCCCATCCACGATGGACGAGCAACCGGCCAGCGTGATCATCAGTCCAAGGGCAGCAAGAAGGCGCATCAGTCTCTCCATGACGACGCCGAAATGATGACACGCTCACGAATCCGTGACTAGTTCGTCGCGTTGCGAATGGCACGGACGGGGACATGGTGTGGCCGGAAAGACGCAGTGCTTCCTACCATCAGACCAAAAAAAAAGGCCGCCAGCCCGAGGGCAGCGGCCAAGTCATACAGGGAGGCTTCACGTCTGGGAGACGAAGGATCCTGAGACCCTTTCCGACCTAGTCGCCGGATGCCTCCTACTTAGTCCTCCCCAGGCCATGCGCCCAGGCGCAAAACCTCTAGTCACCCATGCACATGATGCATGGTTAAGTTTTGGCTTCAGCTTGAATGCGAGTGCTGCAGCGCTGCCAGTTCCGACACCAGGAAGTCGCGGAAGACGCCGACGCGCTTCGAATGCCGCATTTCCTCCGGGTAGACGAAATAGGCGTCGATCCGGGGCGACTTCAGGTCGGCCAGAACGGGAACCAGGTCGCGCAGGTCGTCGCCCATGTAGTCGGGCAGCGCCGCGATGCCGAGGCCCGAGCGCACCGCATGCAGCATGGCCGGCAGCGAGTTCACCTCGACAGCGGCGCGGCGCGGGCTGCCGGGGCGGCGGCCGGCTTCCAGCAGCCAGTTGATGCTCTCGACCGGCGGGCGGTAGTCGCCATAGACGATCAGCCGGTGCGCATCGAGATCCTCGGCGCGCTGCGGGATGCCGGCGCCCTTCAGATACTCGGCCGAGCCCACGATCCGCCAGCCGAAGGTCGCCACATGTCGCTGGATCAGGTCCGGCTGCTTCGGCGGATGCATGCGGATGGCGACATCGGCCTCGCGCATGGCCAGGTCCAGGTCGGCATCGTCCAGCAGCAGGGTGACGGTGACGTCGCCATGCAGCCCCATGAACTTGCGCAAGCGCGGCGCCAGCCAGGTGGTGCCGAAGCCCGTGGTCGTCGTCACCTTCAGCCGGCCCGCCGCCCGCTCGCGGCTTTCGGTCAGCAGCGCCTCGGTCATGGCCAGCTTGGCGAAGACCTCGCGGACCGTGCGGTTCAGCGTCTCCCCCTGCTCGGTCAGGATCAGGCCGCGCGCATGGCGGTGGAACAGCGGAACCTGCAGCGCCTCCTCAAGCGCCTGGATCTGGCGCGAGACGGCGGACTGGCTGAGGTTCAGGGATTCACCGGCATGCGTGAAGCTGCCGGCCTCGGCGACCGCGTGGAAGACGCGGAGCTTGTCCCAATCGAGCGGCATGGCGTCAGGCTGCCTCTTCCTGGGTGTCGGCCTCGTGAAGCGCCAGGAATTTCTCGGCCTCCAGCGCGGCCATGCAGCCGGTGCCGGCCGCGGTCACCGCCTGGCGGTAGATGCGGTCCTGGACGTCGCCGGCGGCATAGACGCCCTCCAGGCTGGTCCGCGTCGAATCGGGTGCCGTCACCAGGTAGCCCTCCGCATCCATCTCCAACTGCCCCTTGAACAGGCTGGTGGCCGGGGCGTGGCCGATGGCGACGAACACGCCGTCCACCGCCAGCTCCCGCGCCTCGCCGGTCTGACGGTCGCGCAGCGCCAGCGCCCGCGCAACCGGCGTCCGGCCGCTGCTGTCCGCCAGGACCGATTCGGTGAGAGTATTCCACAGGATCGTGACATTCGGCTTGGCGAAGAGCCGCTGCTGCAGGATCCGCTCGGCGCGCAGGCTGTCGCGGCGGTGGACCAGGGTGACCTGGGCGGCGAGGTTCGACAGGTACAGCGCCTCCTCCACCGCCGAATTGCCGCCGCCGATCACCGCGACATGCTTGCCGCGGTAGAAGAAGCCGTCGCAGGTGGCGCAGGCCGAGACGCCGAAGCCCGACAGTTCCTTCTCGCCCGGGATGCCCAGCCACTTGGCCTGGGCGCCGGTGGCGATCACCACGGCCTCGGCCTCGTAGCGGTCGCCCGAATCGCCGAGGGCGATGAAGGGACGCTTCGACAGGTCGATGCTGGTGATCAGGTCGTAATGCAGCTTGGCGCCGACATGCTCCGCCTGCTCGCGCATCTGCTCCATCAGCCAGGGGCCCTGCACCGGCTGGGCGAAGCCGGGATAGTTCTCGACATCGGTGGTGATGGTCAGCTGGCCGCCCGGCTGCATGCCGGCGACGATCATCGGCGACAGGCCGGCACGCGCGGCATAGATCGCCGCCGTGTACCCGGCAGGGCCGGCACCGAGGATCAACAGGCGGGTGCGGTGCAGTTCGGGCAAGGGCTTGGTCCTGAAAACGCTCTGGTCGGGCAGGATATCGGAAAGATCGGCGTTTCCCGCAAGCCGATGCCTTGAACAGAGTGGCTCGTGCAAGGATATTGCGCCTAGAACGCCGCGCGAGCAACGAAACGGTTCCGATGAAGCCCGAAACGATTGACAATCTGGATGCGGTGGACCGGCAGATCCTGTCGGAGCTGCAGGAAGACGGCCGGATGACCAATGTGGAGCTGGCCCGGCGGGTTGAGCTTTCGGCCCCTCCCTGCCTGCGCCGCGTCCGCCGCCTGGAAGAAGCCGGGATCATCCGCGGCTACCACGCCGATATCGACCCGGTGGCTCTGGGCTGGGAAATCACCTTTTTCGCCCTGGTCGGCCTCGAGTCCCAGAAGCACGCCATCCTCTCCGCCTTCGAGCAGGACGTGATGTCCTGGCCGGAAGTGCGCGAATGCCACATGATCCGCGGCGGGGGGGACTTCCTGCTCCGCCTGGTGGCCCGCGACACCGCCCATGAGAACGCCCTGACCAACCGCCTGACCTCGGCGCCCAACGTCGGACGGGTCAGCACTTTGCAGACCATCCACACCGCCAAGGATGTGCCTGGGGTGCCGCTGGAAGGCGTGAAGCAAGGGTAGGGATCGTCCAAGACAGGGGCAGGCCAGGGGAATGAATTCCCCTGGACCCCTTCTTTTTTCTATTCAACGGCCGTTTGACCGGCAGCGCCTCGCCGGCCTCGATACGCGGGCAGCGCGGCGGGACGCCGTTCTCGTAAAATGGTGCTCGCCGACAGGTCGTGCTGCGTCCTGGCCGTTTCGCCTGCCGTCTCCACGTGGACACGGCAGTCACCCCAGAAAAAAGAAGGGGGTCTGGGGGAATTCATTCCCCCAGCCTGCCAATCCCTTCTCTACCCCCGCCGCACCACGTAATCGCCCGCTTCCATCGCGGCGATGATGGCGTTGCCCTGGGCCGCGTCGCGGACTTCGATCATCAGTTCCAGCTCGGTCGACTGCACGGTCGGCGCGCCGAAGAGCTGCTGGTGCTTCACCTCGATCACGTTGCCGCCGGCATCCGAGATCCGTTTCGAGATATCCGCCAGCACGCCGGGGCGGTCGGGGATGTCGAAGGTCAGGCGCAGGATGCGGCCGTCGCGCAGCAGCTGGCGCAGCAGCACGTTGGACAGCGCCCGGGCATCGATGTTGCCGCCGCAGACGGGTGTGCCGACGCGCTTTCCGGCGAAGCGGCCAGGGTGCGTCAGCAGGGCGGCGACGCCGGCGGCGCCGGCGCCTTCGGCCACCACCTTGGCGCCCTCGGCCAGCAGGGCGACGGCCTGCTCGACGGCGCGCTCGGGGACGACGAGGACCTCGATGCCCAGCTGCTTCAGCAGGGCATAGGGACGCTCGCCGACGTCGCGGACGGCGATGCCTTCGGCGATGGTCGGGCCGCCGACGGCGACGGGCTGGCCGGCCAGGCGCTGGGCCATGGCGGGATAGCCCTCGACCTCGACGCCATAGACCTTGAGGCCCGGGTTCAGCTCCAGCGCGGCGGCGGCGCAGCCGGCGAGCAGCCCGCCGCCGCCGACCGGGAAGATCAGGGTGTCGAGGCCGGGGGCGTCCTCCAGCATCTCGATCGCCATGGTGCCCTGGCCGGCCATCACCCCGGGGTCGTCATAGGGGTGAATGAAGGTCAGGCCGTCGCGCAGCGCGAGGGCATGGGCATGGGCGGCGGCCTCGGCCAGGGTCTCGCCGTGCAGCACCACCTCGGCGCCCCAGCTCTCGGTCCGCACCACCTTGGTGGCGGGGGTGAAGCGCGGCATGACGATGGTGGCACGGATGCCCAGCAGCCTGGCATGGCGGGCGACCGCCTGGGCGTGGTTGCCGGCGGACATGGCGATCACGCCGGTCGCCTTCTCGCGGGCCGTCAGCAGCGCCAGGCGGTTGGCGGCGCCGCGCTCCTTGAAGGCGCCGGTGGCCTGCAGGTTGTCCAGCTTCAGCCAGGCCTCGCAGCCGGCGACGCGGCCGATGACCGGGGCCGGCACGGTCGGCGTGCGCAGCACCGCGCCCTGGATGCGGGCGGCGGCGGCGCGGACATCGGCCAGGCTGATGGTGGGCGGCGTCGGCAGCTCGGCTGCCAGGCCGCCGGCGGGCGAGGCGCCGCCCAGGCCACGGCTGGTCATCTTAGTTGAAGCGGACCTTGGCGATCTCATAGGCGCGGGCGCCCCCGGGCGCCGGCACCTCGACGGTATCGCCGACCTTCTTGCCGAGCAGCGCCTTGGCCAGCGGCGAGGAGATCGAGACCGAGCCCTGCTTCGTGTCCGCCTCATGGGCGCCGACGATGCGGTAGGTCTTCTCCTCCTCGGACTCCTCGTCGATGATCGTGACATAGGCGCCGAAGCGGACCTGGTCGCCGGCCAGCTTGGAGATGTCGATCACCTCGACCGAGGGGACGACCGATTCGAGCTCGGCGATGCGGCCTTCGATGAAGGACTGGCGCTCACGGGCGGCGTGGTACTCGGCATTCTCGGAGAGGTCGCCATGTTCGCGCGCCTCGGCGATCGCCCGAATGACGGCGGGGCGTTCTTCCGACTTCAAGTGCCGCAGCTCGTCCTCCAGCTTGGCGAGGCCCTCGGCGGTCATCGGGAACTTCTGCACGGCAGTCCCTTCCTTCATACGCGGCAAAGCCGCCGGACGATGCGCCCGGCGGCATGGCGGCGCCGGGAATCCGGCACCGGATGGAAACAGAAGCGGGCGGCGCCCGCCGGAAAGAACAAGCCCCCCAGGACGAAGCCTCAGGGCGGCACCCTGGGGGAAGAACCGCAGCGGGCGGGACCGGGTTGCCCCGGTCCCGCCCCGCTCCGCCTCAGAACGAAGGGGGAAAGTAGGCCTGGAGCGGCGCCACATCAAGGGTTCCGGCCTTCAGCGCGGCGATCGCATGCACCGCCGCCCGGGCACCGGCCATGGTGGTGTAGTGCGGGATGCCATGGGTCAGCGCGCCGCGGCGGATGTCGAAGCTGTCGGCGATGGCCTGGCCGGTCCCGGTGGTGTTGATCACCATCTGGATCTCGCCGTTGCGGATGGCATCCACACAATGCGGCCGGCCTTCCATCACCTTGTTGACCACCGAGACCGCCAGGCCCGCCTCGCGCAGCGCCGCGGCGGTGCCGCGGGTGGCCAGCACCTGGAAGCCCATGTCGATCAGCCGGCGGGTGAAGGAGATGGCGGCCTTCTTGTCGCCTTCCTTGACCGAGACGAAGACCGCGCCGCTCTCCGGCAGCTTGACGCCTGCGCCCAGCTGCGACTTGGCGAAGGCGCGCTCGAAGGAGGCGTCGAGGCCCATCACCTCGCCGGTCGACTTCATCTCCGGGCCGAGGATGACGTCGACATTGGGGAAGCGGTTGAAGGGGAAGACCGCTTCCTTGACCGCGACGTGGCGGCTGATCGCCTCGTCGTCCAGCTTGAACTCGGACAGCTTCGCCCCGGCCATGACGCGGGCGCCGATCTTGGCCACCGGCACGCCGGTCGCCTTGGCGACGAACGGGACCGTGCGGGACGCACGGGGGTTCACCTCAAGAACAAAAATCTCGCCGTCCTTGACCGCGTACTGGACGTTCATCAGGCCGCGGACCTTGAGCGCCTTGGCCATGGCCTCGGTCTCGGCCTTCAGCTCGGTGATCACCGAGGGCGGCAGCGAATAGGGCGGCAGCGAGCAGGCGCTGTCGCCGGAATGGATGCCGGCTTCCTCGATATGCTCCATGACGCCGGCGACATAGACCTCGCCCGCCGCATCGCAGATGCAGTCGACATCGACCTCGATCGCGTCCTGCAGGTACTGGTCGATCAGGATCGGGTTCTCGCCCGAGACCTTCACCGCCTCCTGGCCGAAGCGCAGCAGCTGCTCCTTGTTGTAGGCGATCTCCATGGCGCGGCCGCCGAGGACGTAGGAGGGGCGGACGACGACCGGATATCCGATGCGCTCGGCTTCGAGCACCGCCTCGTCCAGATTGCGGACGATGCCGTTCTGCGGCTGCTTCAGGCCGAGGCCCTTCAGCAGCTGCTGAAAGCGCTCGCGGTCCTCGGCGATGTCGATCGCCTCGGCGCTGGTGCCGAGGATGGGGATGCCGGCCTTGTGCAGCGCCTGGCTCAGCTTCAGCGGGGTCTGGCCGCCATACTGGACGATGCAGCCCAGGATTTCTCCCTGTTCCTGCTCCTTGCGGATCAGGCTGATCACGTCTTCCGCCGTCAGGGGCTCGAAATACAGGCGGTCGGAGGTGTCGTAGTCGGTCGACACCGTCTCCGGGTTGCAGTTCACCATGATGGTCTCGAAGCCCGCCTCGTTCAGCGCGTAGCAGGCATGGACGCAGCAATAGTCGAACTCGATGCCCTGGCCGATCCGGTTCGGACCGCCGCCCAGGATCACGATCTTCTTCGAATCCGTCGGACGCGACTCACATTCCGGCGTGCCGAAGCCGCCTTCATAGGTCGAGTACATGTAGGGGGTATCAGAAGAAAACTCGGCGGCGCAGGTGTCGATGCGCTTGTAGACCGGCAGCACGCCGAGGCCGAGGCGATGCGCCATGACGGCGCCCTCGCTCTGCCCGGTCAGCGCGGCCAGGCGCTTGTCGGCGAAGCCCATCGCCTTCAGCCGGCGCAGGCCGGTGACGTCCTGCGGCAGGCCCTCGGCGCGGATGCCTTCCTCGGCCTGCACGATCTTCTCGATCTCGCGCAGGAACCAGGGCTCGAAGCGGCAGGCCTCGTGGATCTCCTCCACCGTCAGCCCGGCGCGGAAGGCCTGGGCCACGTTCAGCACGCGGTCCGGCTTCGGCGTGGCCAGCGAGGCGATATGCGCCTCCTTCGAGCCGTCGCCCGGGGGCGGCAGGTCGTCGAGGCCCGACAGCCCGGTCTCCAGGCTGCGCAGGCCCTTCTGCAGCGCCTCGGAGAAGGAGCGGCCGATCGCCATGGCCTCGCCCACCGACTTCATCGAGGTCGTGAGCGTCGCCGGGGTGCCCGGGAACTTTTCGAAGGTGAAGCGGGGGATCTTGACGACGACATAGTCGATGGTCGGCTCGAAGGCGGCCGGCGTCACCATGGTGATGTCGTTCTTCAGCTCGTCCAGCGTGTAGCCGATGGCGAGCTTGGCGGCGATCTTGGCGATCGGGAATCCGGTGGCCTTGGAAGCCAGCGCCGAGCTGCGCGAGACGCGCGGGTTCATCTCGATGACGACCATGCGGCCGTCGACCGGGTTGATGCCGAACTGGACGTTGGAGCCGCCGGTGTCGACGCCGATCTCGCGCAGGCAGGCGATGCTGGCATCGCGCATCCGCTGATACTCTTTGTCGGTCAGCGTCAGCGCCGGCGCGACGGTGACCGAGTCACCGGTGTGGACGCCCATCGGGTCCAGGTTCTCGATCGAGCAGACGATGATGCAGTTGTCCGCGGTGTCGCGGACCACCTCCATCTCGTATTCCTTCCAGCCCAGCACCGACTCTTCGATCAGCACTTCGCTGGTCATCGAGGCGGCGAGGCCGGCGGTGACGATCTGCTCGAACTCTTCGCGGTTGTAGGCGATGCCGCCGCCGGTGCCGCCGAGGGTGAAGCTCGGGCGGATGACGCAGGGCAGCTTGACCTGCTCGAGGCCGGCGCGGGCTTCCTCCATCGTATGGGCGATGTGGCTGCGCGGGCTCTCGATGCCGATCTTGGTCATGGCGTCGCGGAACTTGAGGCGATCCTCGGCCTTGTCGATGACCTCGGCCTTGGCGCCGATCAGCTCGCAGCCATACTTCTCGAGGACACCCGCCTCGGCCAATTTGAGAGAAGTGTTCAACGCGGTCTGGCCGCCCATGGTCGGCAGCAGCGCATCGGGGCGCTCCTTGGCGATGATCTTCTCGACCATCTCGACCGTGATCGGCTCGATATAGGTGGCATCCGCCAGACCGGGATCGGTCATGATGGTGGCCGGGTTCGAGTTCACCAGGATGACGCGGTAGCCCTCGGCGCGCAGCGCCTTGCAGGCCTGGGCGCCGGAATAGTCGAACTCGCAGGCCTGGCCGATGACGATCGGGCCGGCGCCGATGATCAGGATGGATTTGATGTCGGTGCGCTTCGGCATGTCAGGTCGCTCATTCGGTTGGGCGGGCCGGGGGTGAAGCCGGCCGGCGGGCCGCGAAGGAAATCGGATCGGGAGAAAGGGTTCAGCCAGAGAAACTAGGGAAAGAAAATCATCGCTTGCTTTGCAGGGCGAGGCTCACCGCCAGCCCGCCCAGCGCGCCGCCCATGATCCAGCGCTGCAGCGCCGCCCAGCGCGGGCGGCGGGTGAAGAAGCGGGCGACGCCGCCGGCGCCGACCACCAGCGCCGCATCGGCCAGCGTCGCCACGGTGATCTGCACCAGCCCGAGCGTGACCCCCTGCCAGAACAGCGAGCCCAGCGCCGGATCCATGAAGGGCGGCATGACGGCGACATAGAAGATCGCCACCTTGGGGTTCAGCAGGGCGGTGGCCATGCCGACGGCGAACAGCTTGCCGTCGCGCTCCGGCGGCAGGGCGCGCGGCGCGAAGAGCGGCTGGCCGCCCGGCCGGATGCTCTGCCAGGCGAGCCAGGCAAGATAGGCCGCACCCCCCAGCCGCAGCACGTCATAGGCGTAGGGGATGGCCAGAAGTGCTGCGGTGACGCCGGCCGCCGCGCCCAGCATGATCACCAGGCTGCCCGCCTGGCACCCGGCCAGCGAGACCAGCCCCGCCCGCGGCCCCTGCGCCACCGAGCGCGACACCAGGTAGAGCATGTTCGGCCCCGGTGTGATCGCTAGGCCGAGCGCCAGGACCGAGAAGGTCAGCAGGGTGGCGGCAGACAGCATCGTGACGCCTCAGCCGTGCACCGACAGGCCGCCATCCACCGGGATGGCGGTGCCGGTGACGAAGGCGCTGGCGTCGCTGGCGAGAAACGCGGCGATGCCGGCGAAATCCCCCGGCTGCCCCCAGCGCCTCTGCGGCGTGCGGGCCAGCACACTATCGTTCAGCGTCGGGATGTCGCGCTTGGCGCCGGCGGTCAGCTCGGTCTCGATCCAGCCGGGCAGCAGGGCGTTGACGGTGATGCCGTCCTGGCCCCAGGCGACGGCCAGGCTGCGGACATACTGCACGATCGCCCCCTTGCTGGCGCCATAGGCCGGCGACAGCGGCAGGCCGAAGATCGACATCATCGAGCCGATGCAGATCACCCGCCCATGCCCGCTGGCCTTGAGCTGCGGATAGGCGGCGCGGGTGAGCCGCATGACGCTGGTCAGGTTGGTGTCGAGGACGGTCGCCCAGTCCTCGTCGGTCACCTCCTGCGGCAGGCGGCGGATATTGGTACCGGCATTGTTGACCAGGATATCGAGCTTCCCGTCGGTGCGTTCCAGCACCGCGCCCAGGGCGCGGGCAGGGGCCTCGATCGCCGTCAGATCGGCGACAACGGAAAAAGAGTCGCCGCCGAGCTCGGCGACGGCGGCCGCGTTCTTGTCGGCATTGCGGCCGACGACGGCGATGCGCGCGCCGGCGGCGGCCAGGCCGCGCGCCATGCCAAGCCCGATGCCGCCATTGCCGCCGGTGACCAGCGCCACCCGGCCCGTGAGGTCGAACATCCCAGCCATCCGTGTCTCTCCCTTCGCCTGGCGGCTGCTGGAGGATCAGGCCGCCTTGTGCTTCTCGATCATCTCGACAAAGCGGTGGAAGAGATAGTGGCTGTCGGACGGGCCGGGGCTCGCCTCCGGGTGGTACTGCACCGAGAAGGCCGGGCGGTCGGTCGCGGCGATCCCCTCGTTCGAGCCGTCGAACAGCGAGACATGGGTGACGGTCACATTGGCCGGCAGCGACTTGTCGTCGACCGCGAAGCCGTGGTTCTGGCTGGTGATCTCGACCCGGCCGGTGGTCAGGTCCTTCACCGGCTGGTTGGCGCCGCGATGGCCGCGCTCCAGCTTGAAGGTCTTGCCGCCCAGGGCGAGGGCCAGCAGCTGGTGGCCCAGGCAGATGCCGAAGACCGGCTTGCCGGCATCCAGCACGCCCTGGATGGCAGGGACGGCATAGACGCCGGTCGCCGCCGGGTCGCCGGGGCCGTTCGACAGGAAGACGCCGTCGGGGTTCTGCGCCAGGATCTGCTCGGCGGTGGCCTCGGCCGGCAGCACGGTGACGTCGCAGCCGGCATCGGCCAGGCAGCGCAGGATGTTGCGCTTGGCGCCAAAGTCGACCGCGACGACCTTGTGCTTCCTGGCGGGCGTCAGGTCATAGCCCTGGCCCCAGGACCACAGCCCCTCGCTCCAGCCATAGGACTGGCGGCAGGTGACTTCCTTCGCCAGGTCCATGCCCTCGAGGCCCGGCCAGCCGGCGGCGGCGGCCTTCAGCGCGGGGATGTCGAAGCGGCCATCGGCGGGGAAGGACAGCACGCCGTTCGGCGCGCCGCCGTCGCGGATGCGGGCGGTCAGCGCGCGGGTGTCGACGCCGGCGATGCCGGGGATGCCGAAGCTCTTCAGCCAGGCATCCAGGTGCTTGGTGGCGCGGTAGTTGGCGGGCTCGGTCACGTCCAGCTTCACCACCAGGCCGCGGGCGGCGGGGGTGATGCTTTCCAGGTCTTCCTGGTTGGCGCCGACATTGCCGATATGCGGGAAGGTGAAGGTGATGATCTGCCCGGCATAGGACGGATCGGTCAGGGTCTCCTGATACCC
>NZ_MLCO01000325.1 GCF_001982615.1 Teichococcus deserti
ATGCTGCCCAGGCGGCGCAGCACGCCGGCCGCGATGCGATGCGCGGCGGCGCGGTCGCGCGCCTCGCCGGGCGGCAGGGCGTCCAGCGCCTCCTCCAGCCCGCGATGCCGGTCCAGCACCGCGGTCAGCAGCGCCAGCGCGGCCGCGCGGGTCGGGTTGCGGCGGGGCGCAGGCGCGCGGCCTCCACCGGGACGGGGGCCACGGGAGGCGTCGGGACGGGGGCGGCGGTCGGCGGGCGGCTTCATGTCCGGGATGCTATGGGCCGGAAGGCAGGGCGATGTCGAGGGCGGAGCGGGCGTCTCGCATTGACGCTATACTTCCGCGGCCAAAAGGCTTTACAGCCCGGCGCCATGCCCCTGCCCGCTTTCCCCCCGCGCGTCGCCGATGTCCTCGACCGTCTGCCGGAGACGCGCTGGCCGCGGCTCTGCCTGATGCTGCTCTGCCTGGCGCTGTGGCTGCCCGGCTTCGCCAGCCTGCCGCAGGGCGACCGTGATGAAAGCCGCTTCGCCCAGGCCAGCCGGCAGATGGTGGAAAGCGGCGATTACGTGCGCATCCGCTTCGGCGAGGAGGAGCGCAACAAGAAGCCCGCCGGCATCCACTGGGCGCAGGCGGCCTCGGTGCATGTGGCCGAGACGCTGGGGATCGGCGGCCGCGACCAGATCTGGCCCTATCGCCTGCCCTCCTTCCTGGGCGCGCTGGCCGCGGTGCTGGCCACCTTCCACTGGGGCCGGGCGCTGGTCGGGCGGCGGGCGGCCTTCACCGCCGCCGCCATGCTGGCCGCCAGCACGGTGCTGGTGGTCGAGACGCATATCGCCAAGACCGACGCGGCGCTGCTCGGCACCGTCGCCGTCGCCATGGGGCTGCTGGGGCGGGCCTATCTGTCGCCCGGCACCTTCTCCACCCGGCAGGCGGCGGGGTTCTGGGCGGTGCTCGGCCTGTCGATCCTGCTGAAGGGGCCGATCGGGCCCCTCGTGGCGCTGCTGACGGTGATCACCCTGGCCGCCGCCGACCGCGCCGGCGCCTGGCTGAAGGTGCTGAAGCCGGCCTGGGGCATCCCCCTGATGCTGGCCGTCGCCGCGCCCTGGTTCGTCGCCATCGGCATCGCCACCGAAGGCCGCTTCTTTGCGGACGCCGTCGGCGGCGACATGCTGAACAAGGTCAATTCCGGCGAGGAGGCGCATTGGGGTCCGCCCGGCTACTACCTGCTGACCTTCGCGCTCAGCGCCTTCCCGGCCGGCTTCCTGGTGCTGCGGGCTCTGCCCACCGCCTGGCGCGACCGGCTGAACCCCGGCACCCGCTTCCTGCTGGCCTGGATCGCGCCCAGCTGGCTGATGTTCGAGGCCGTGGCGACCAAGCTGCCGCACTACACCCTGCCGGTCTTCCCGGCGCTGATGCTGCTGGGCGCCGCCTGGGCGATGGACCCGCTGCGCCGGCCGGCGCCGCGCTGGCTCGCCTGGCTCGGCGCCGGGCTCCTTTCGGTCGTCGCCGTGGCGCTGGGCGTGGCGGCGGGGGTGCTGCCCTGGCTGGCCGACCACCGGATCGACCCGCTGTCGCTGCTGGTGCTGCCCTTCGCGCTGCTGCTGCTCTGGGCGGTCTTCGCCTGCCTGCGCGACAACGCCCCCGGCCGCGCCGCGCTGGCCGCCGCCGTCCTGGCGGTGCCGATCTATGCCGGCGTGCTGGGCGGGCTGCTGCCGCGGCTGGAAGCGCCCTGGATCGGCCCCCGCGTCGCGCAGACGCTGGCGGCGCAGGGGCTGACGCCCCCTGGCGGCGAAGGCTTCGGCATCGTCGGCTACCACGAGCCCTCGCTGGTCTTCGCCACCGGCACCCGAACCGCGCTGCTGCGCGACGGCACCGCGGCGGCCGACTACCTGGCCGCGGCGCCCGGCCGCGTCGTCGCCATCGGCGACCGCGACCTGGCCCGCTTCCAGGCCGAGGCGGCGCGCCTCGATCTGGCGCCGCAGCCGGTGGGCGAGGTCGCCGGCTACAACTACACCCGCGGCCGGCGGCTGGTGCTGCGGCTGTTCCGCCTGGCCCCCGCCTGATCCCGGAGAGCGCGTCATGATCGATTGGGTCACCGGCATCGTCGGTGACGCCGGCCCGGCCGGCGTCTTCCTGCTGATGTTCCTGGAGAACCTGTTCCCGCCGATCCCGTCGGAGCTGATCATGCCGCTGGCCGGATTCGCGGCGGCCGAAGGCAAGATGCCGCTCTGGCTGGCGGTGCTGGCCGGTGCCGGCGGCTCGCTGCTGGGCAATGGCGTCTGGTACGAGGTGGGGCGCGCGCTGGGCAGCGCCCGCATCCGCGACCTGGTGGCCCGGCACGGCCGCTGGTTCGCGGTGACGCCGGAGGAGCTGGACCGCGCCGAGGCCAGCCTGCGCCGGCACGGGCCGGTCGCGCTGTTCTTCGGCCGCATGCTGCCGGCGATCCGCACGCTGATCTCGATCCCGGCCGGGCTGGCGCGCATCCCGCGCGGCGTCTTCTACTTCTGGACCAGCCTGGGCGGGCTGGTCTGGGTCGCCGTGCTGGCCGGCGCCGGCTTCCTGCTGCGCGACCAGTACGAGCGCGTCGCCGACACCATCGAGCCGCTGAGCTACCTGGCCGTGGCGGCGCTGCTGGGCGCCTATCTCTGGCACCTGTTCGTCAGGTCCCGCCGCAGCTGAGCCGCGGCGGGGAGGCAGGGATCAGATCACGCCGAAGAGCAGGAGCAGGATGATGATCGGGATGGGGATGCCCAGCAGCCACAGCAGGATCGAACGCATTCTCTTGCAGTCCTCGGTGTCTCGGTTCTCGGCCAGGGCAACGCCGCGCCGCGCCGCAGGTTGCCGCGCTCCCGCCTGACACTTTTTCCCCGCAACGGCATGTAACCACTGCCACGTCCTGGCGTTCAGCCCGGCAGACCGCCCCGCTCAAGGGCCGGACAGTCAAGCAGAAGGACGAGGATCAATGCGTCAGCGCAAGATCGGCTTTGCCATCCTGGTGTCGGCCGGCCTGATGGGCCTGGCCGCCTGCAGCTCGAGCCCGACCGGCACCGCCCCGGAGCGCGCCCTCGACCGCGCCGCCGGCACCAACACCTCGGGCGCCTATCCGCTGCAGTCGGACGGCATGCCGGGCAATCCGCGCGGCACCGAGGCCAGCCGCGCCCTCGACCGCGCCGCCGGCACGAACACCTCGGGCGCCTATCCGTCCCAGTCGGACGGCACCCGCGTCAATCCGCCGGGCACCGCCGCGACCCGCGCCTATGACCGCGCCACGAATTCCAACACCTCGGGCGCCTATCCGCAGAACGGCCCGCGCCAGTAAGCGGCCAGGCCGGCTGCATCGCCTCCGGGACCACGGTCCCGGGGGCTTTTTTTGCGTGGCACGCCGCCAGCCCTGCCGTCAGGCCAAAAAGAAACCCCGCCGAAGCGGGGTTCCTGCAGACGGCGCCGCGGCGAAGGTCAGACCCATCCGCGTCCGGCGACCAGCGAGACCAGGAACAGCACCAGGAAGATGACGAACAGGATCTTCGCGATGCCGCTGGCGGCGGAGGCGATGCCGGAGAAGCCGAGCACGCCGGCCACCAGGGCCACGACCAGGAAGATGAGCGTCCAGTACAGCATGGGTTCCTGTTCCTTCGGAGCGGGGAAAGAAAAAGCCGAGGCCGCTTCGGCGGCATCGGCTTTGCAACGCTGCGTTTCAGCCCCGGTT
The DNA here is from genome assembly GCF_001982615.1 of Teichococcus deserti. Lineage (GTDB taxonomy): Bacteria > Pseudomonadota > Alphaproteobacteria > Acetobacterales > Acetobacteraceae > Pseudoroseomonas > Pseudoroseomonas deserti. The sequence goes on from NZ_MLCO01000325.1 coordinate 3,686, forward strand.
TCAGCCCGCCGGACCAGTCCCAGCCATTCCGCGCCGGTCCCGCCCGCGGCCGCCGCCAGGAAGGCGGCCGCGGCGCTGGCAGGCGCGGTCCCGGCCTCAGCCGATCGGCACGGTGGAGGAGACCGCCTGGTAGGTGGCGATGGCCAGCGCCAGCGGCTCGAAGGGCTTGCTGATGACGAAGGCCGGCTCGACCTGCTCGGCGGTCAGCAGCCGCTCCGGATAGGCGGTGACGAAGATCACCGGCACCTCGACCTCGCGCTGGATGCGGTTGACGGCGGTGATGCCGTCGCCGCCGGCGCCCAGGTTGACGTCGGCCAGGATCAGCCCCGGGCGCTTCGCCTTGGCCAGCGCCACGGCCTGCGCCTCGGTCGCCGCGACGCCGACCACGCGGTGGCCGCAGGCCTCGACCAGCTGGCGGACGTCCATGGCGATGATCGGCTCGTCCTCGATCACCAGGATCTCGGTGGCCGCCGCGCTGCGCAGCGCCTCGCGCGCCGCGTCCAGCTCGGTCTCGGCGACGTCGCGCGGCACGCCGACCACGGTCGCCGCATCGGCGATCACCAGCTCCTCCAGCGCGGTCAGCAGCAGCAGCTGGCGCTGGCGGGCGGTCAGGTTGGCGCCCGGGCCCGGGGCCGGCGGCGGCGCGATGCGGGTCACCCCGGCATAGAGGGCGAGCTTCGCCGGCAGGTCGGGCAGGCCCTCGCGCAGCGCGGCCGCGACCAGGGCGTCGCCGGCCGCCTGGCTGCCGCTCAGCGCGCGGGCATAGCGCCGGGCGGGCGGCAGGCTTCGGAGGAGCTCGGCTTGGCTAACGGCGTTCATGTCCTGGCCCTCGTATCCATCCTGGTTGCTGAAGCTAGATTGCGTCTGGACTGAAGATGGCAATGCAAACCGACGACACCCGACCTGCCGAGGCCGCCGACCCGCTGCGGCGCCTGCTGCCCGGCCTGCTGCCGGAGCTGCGCGCCTTCGCCCGCTTCCTGGCGCGCGACGCGGCACAGGCGGACGACCTGGTGCAGGAGGCGATCCTGCGGGCCTTGCGGGCGGAAGCCCAGTGGGATCCGGCCACCAGCCTCAGGGCCTGGCTGTTTCATATCCTGCGGAACGCCTTTCTGGAACAGCTGCGTCGCCGCGGCACCGAGCGCCGCGCGCTGGAGCGGCTGCCGCCGCCCGCCGCCCCGGCCGCCTCCGAGCAGGAGGCGCGCGGCGAGGTCGCCGACCTGCAGCGCGCCATGGCCGCGCTGCCGGCGCCGCAGCGCGAGGCGCTGATCCTGGTCGGCGCGCATGGCCTGTCGCATGAAGAGGCGGCGGCGGTGGTGGGCGCCCCCGTCGGCACGGTGAAGGCCCGCGTTGCCCGGGCCCGCGCCGCCCTGGCGCAGGGCTGGACCGGAAGCGGAGCACCCGCCTGAGGCCAACCTGCCTGGCCGCGCGCAGCCGGAACTTTCGCGCAGCGCGATGCGCTGGCGTTTCGACAGGCGTCTTGGACGGAGGCGACGGGCCGGATGGGCGCGGCCGCTGCCAGGCGGGAGGATGAAGGTCGGGGCATCGATACGCAGAGTCGAAAGCCCGGCCGGGGTCAGGGTTTCCAGGATCGACGCATGGCTGCCATGCATTTTTCTCGACCCTTCGATGCAACTGCAGCGGCGGCTGGCGCATTGGTTGGTCATGCAAGGCGAGCAGAGCACCATGACGACCGTCACTCCGATCCAGGCCGATGCCGCGCCCCAGATGACCGCCGCGGCGGCCCATGAAGGCCCGAGCTTCCACGACCAGCTGGTGGCCCTGCTGCCGCGGCTGCGCGTGCAGGCGGTGTCCATGACCCGCAACCGTGCCGATGCCGACGACCTGGTCCAGGCCGCGGTCAGCAACGCGCTGGCGGCGCAGCACAGCTTCACGCCCGGCACCAATTTCGGCGCCTGGATGTTCCGCATCCTGCGCAACCGCTTCCTCTCCGACATCCGCCGCAAGCGCGACACCTGCGAGATGGACAGCGCGCCGGCCGAGGCGCTGGCCCGCCCCGCCGCCCAGGAAGACAGCCTGGCGCTGCGCGAGCTGCGCCGCCGCCTGGCCGACCTGCCGGAGGACCACCGCACCGCGCTGCTGCTGGTCACCGTCCAGGGCATGTCCTACGAGGAAGCCGCGGGCGTCATGAAATGCGCCGTCGGCACCGCCAAGTGCCGCGTCTTCCGCGCCCGCCGCCAGCTCGAGGCCTGGCTGATGGGCGAGAAGCAGGCGCCGCGCCGCGCCGCCGACAAGACGGCCGAAAAGAAGACCGGTTCCATTAAGGCACAGTCGGTCTCTGGCGGGACCGCACGTCGGAATGATAGCCTGCGCGGTGCGGACCGTGCGAATGAGGCGCGGGCCCTGCATCCGGAAATGTGATGGACGATCGAGCAGACAAGCGCATGCTGGCGGAACCGGCCGTGGAAGCCAGCCGCCCTGGCTCGCGGCACGCCCGGCCCGGCGCGCCCGACGCTGCCTTCGACCTCTGGCTCCAGCGCGGGCTCCACGCGATGTATGATGGCGTCGCGAAGGAGCCCATCCCGGACGAGTTGCTGCGTCTGATCGAACAGGACCGCTCCGGTGGCGCCACCCAACCCCCTTCCCCCGACCAGCCATCGGGGGGAAAACCCCGCTCCGGCGGGTGACGCGGCGCGCGCTTCCGGCGTGACCAACTCCGCGCCGGCCCTTCAGGGCCGGACCGCGGCGGCTTCCTTCCTGCACCGCTATTTTCCGCTGCGCCGCATGCTGCGCGGCGTGCGCGGGCGGATGCTCCTCCTTCTTCTCGCCGCCAGCGTGCCTGTCGTCGGCATCGCCGGTGCCAATGCCGTGCTCAGCTACGAGGCCGAGCTCGCGGCCGGCCGCCGCACCGCCAAGATCCTCGGCGACGTCGCCGCCGCCCGCCACGGCGCCGCCATCGACCTGCTGCAGGACACGCTGAACGGCCTGGCCCGCGACCCGCGCGTGCTGGCAGCCGGCGCAGGCTGCGACGCGCTGGTCTCCGCCATCGCCAGCCTCTATCGCGGCCGCTTCGGCAATATCTGGGTCGCCGAGCCCGATGGCAGCCCCCGTTGCAGCGCGCTGCCTGCCCCTGCCGACCGCAGCTTCGGCCGCGATCCCGTCTTTCAGGCCAGCCTGACCGAGGGCAGCTTCACCCTCAGCCCCTTCCGCCAGGGCCGCGCCAGCGACCTGCCGGTGGTCACCGCCACCCTGCCGATCCGCGTGGACGGCGAAATGCGCGGCGTCGTCGCCGCCAGCCTGCTGCTGAACTACTTCATCCAGGCCGAGACCCGCGGCGACACCCGCAACGCGCAGCGCATCTGGCTGGTCGACCGTGACGCCACCGCCTTGCCGCTGACCACCGCCGCCGTCGCCGAGCTGCCCGATCCCGGCGTGCTGCAGCGTCTGCGCGACGAGCCTGGCCCGACCTCGCTGGAAACCCCCGCCC
>NZ_MLCO01000326.1 GCF_001982615.1 Teichococcus deserti
GGTGTAGAGGGCGCGCAGCTCGCGGCCGATCATCAGCCGGATCATGGCGGCATGGCTGATTTCTTCGCGTGCCAGCGCGCCGACCATCTTCCCGTCGCGGAGACAGACAACCCGGTCGGCGACATCGAGGATCTCGCCCAGGCGATGGGTGATGTAGATCAGGCCGACGCCGTCGGCGCGCAGCTCGCGCAGCACGGTCAGCAGCCGCGCCGTCTCGGACAGCGTCAGCGAGGAGGTGGGCTCGTCCAGGATGATGATGCGCGCCTCGGCGGCCAGCGCGCGGGCGATTTCGACGAGCTGCCGCTGGGCGATCGACAGTTCCGCCAGCGGCGTGCCTGGCGCGAAATCCGCGCCGAGGCGATCCAGGATGGGCTGCACCCGCTCATGCGACGCCCGCCGGTCGACGACTGAAAGAAACCCGAAGCGGCGCGGCTCGCGGCCGAAGAGGACATTGGCCGCGACGTCGAGATTGTCGAAAAGGTTCAGCTCCTGATGGACGAAGGCGATGCCGGCCCGCGTCGCCTCGGCCACGTCCCAGCGGTCCCGCGCCGTGCCGTCGATGCGCAAGGTGCCCTCGCTGGGCGGCACGACGCCGCCCAGGATCTTCATCAGCGTCGATTTCCCCGCGCCGTTCTCGCCGATCAGGCCGAGGATCTCGCCCGGGGCCAGGGCCAGGCTGACCCCATCCAGCGCCCGCACCCCGGGATAGGTCTTGCCGATCCCCTCCAGCTGCAGCAGCGGCGCCATGCGTCAGGCCCCGCGCAGCAGGTCCCGCATCGACTTCTGGAAGTCGGCCACGTTGGATTTGTCGATGATGCGGGTCGGGATGATGATCTGCTTGCTGGCCGGGATGAAGGACTTGTCGCCCGCCAGCACCTTCACCATGCCGATCATGCTCTGGTAGCCGAACTCATAGGGCTGCTGCACCACGGTGCTCTCGATGGTGCCGTCGGCAACGCCGCGCAAGGTCAGCGCATCCTCGTCGAAGCCGACGATCTTGACCCGCCCCTCGCGGCCAGCGCCCTTCACCGCCTGGTAGATCTGCGGCGTGTTGTAGGCCCAGAGCCCGACCAGCAGGTTGATATCGGCATAGCGGGCGAGGACGTCCTCGACGTTGCGCTTGGCGCGGGCGATGTCGCTCTCGTCGGTGCGGATGTCGACGATGCCGATCTCGCTGCCCTGCAGCTCCTCGCGGATGCCCTGGACGCGCTCGCGGGCATTGTCGGCATCCATGGTGCCGACGAAGAGCATGGCCTTGCCGCCCTGGGGCAAAGCGCGCTTCATCTGCTTGCCGGCCTCGCGGCCTGCGGCCACGTTGTCGGTGCCGATATAGACCATGCGGTTGCTGGCCGGCGCGTCGCTGTCGCTGGTGAACAGGATGGACTGCGCCGCCACGCGGTTCAGCATCTCGGTCGAATTGGCCGGGTTGATCGGCGAGATGGCGATGCCGGCGACGCGGCGGGCCAGCAGCTCGTCGACGATGCGGCGCTGCTCGGCGGCGCTGGCCTGGCCGGGCACGATCATCTCCATGGCGAATTCGGGATGCTCGCGATTGGCCTTCTCGATGCCGCGCTTGCAGATGGTCCAGAAATCGGCGGAAACATTGACGATGAAGGCGAGGCTTTTCTTCTCCTGGGCCGCAGCCAGGCGGGGCAGGGTGCCGAGAGCAAGCGCCGCCGGAGCAGCAGACAGCAGGGTGCGCCGTTGCATCACGTCTGGTTCCTCCCATCGGGCCGCTTTTGTCGGGCCTCGATTTCTTGTCAGGCGGAAACGCTAGCAGAGCCCCCGCTTCATTGCGCGCACGAAGCGGTGAAGTTGCGCCGCTTTCACGTCCAGCCGCCATCGACGACGAATTCCTGCGCCGAGCACATGGCCGAGGCGTCCGAGGCGAGGAACAGCGCCATCTCGGCGATATGCTCCGGGAACACGCGGCCGGCGAGGGCCTGGCCGGCATCGATCTCGCGCTCGGCCTCGGGGGTGACCCAGAGCGTCAGCTGCCGCTCGGTCATCACCCAGCCGGGGACCAGGGTGTTGACCCGGATGTTCTGCTTGCCGAAGTCGCGTGCCAGGCCGCGGGTCAGCCCCTGCATCGAGGCCTTGGCCATGGTGTAGGCCGGCATGCCGCCCTGGCGCAGCTTCCAGGAGACCGAGCCGAAATTGACGATCGACCCGCCGCCGGCGCGCTGCATCATCGGGATCACCGCCTGGGCTGCGAAGAACACGGGGCGCATGTTCACCGCGATCCGGTCGTCCCAGTATTCCGGGGTGACGCGGTCGACGGCATGGCGCTCGTCATGCGCGGCGTTGTTCAGCAGCACGGTGATGTCGCCGAGGCTGGCCGCCGCCTCGGCCACCGCCTGGCGCAGCAGCCCGACATCGCGGATGTCGCATTCGAGGAAGAGCGGGGCGTGCGGCACGCCCTCCGCCTTGATGGCCTCGACCAGGGCGCGGCTGGCGTCGAGGGCGATGTCGACGAAGGCGACGCGGGCGCCCTGATGCGCGAAGGCGCGGGTCAGCGCCGCGCCGATGCCGCTGCCGCCGCCGGTGATGAAGACCGTCTTCTGGGCCAGATCGGGGTAGATCGCCTTGCGCTGCATCTTTTTCCGGTGCCTCCCTGGTTTGGTGGAAGACTGGGATCGGCGGCCCCGCTTGGCAATCGTGCTGCCGGACACGCCCGCGCGCGCGGTTGAACCGGGGAGGCGGATCGCGTAGCGAGCGGCCTCGCCCAAGCCGCACGAGGACCGCCGATGACGACCGCCCCCTTGCCCCGCACCGTGGTGGCGCTCGGCCTGGTCTCGATGTTCATGGACATCGCCTCCGGCATGACCCATTCGCTGATGCCGGTCTTCATGACCGTGGCGCTGGGCGCGCCGGTGGCGCTCGTCGGCCTGGTCGAGGGCATCGCCCAGGCCACCGCGGCACTGGCCCGGCTGTTCGCCGGCGTGGTCTCCGACTGGATCGGCCGGCGCAAGCCGCTGGTGCTGCTGGGCTACGGCATGAGTGCGGTGACCATGCCGCTGTTCCCGATGGCGCAGGGGATCGGCGCGGTGCTGCTGGCGCGCTTCCTCGACCGGGTGGGCAAGGGCATCCGCTCCGCCCCGCGCGATGCGCTGATCGCCGATGTCACGCCGCCCGAGCAGCGCGGCGCCGCCTATGGCCTGCGCCAGTCGATGGACATGACCGGCGCCTTCCTGGGCCCGCTGGCGGCGATCGGGCTGATGCTGCTGCTGAACAGCGATTCCCGCGCCGTGCTGTGGTTCGCCGTCATCCCGGCCGCCGTCGCCGTGGCCCTGATCGCCTTCGGGGTGAAGGAGCCGGCCGACGCCGCGCCGATGCAGCGCCGGCCCTTCCCCCTGCGCCGGGCCGAGCTGAAGAAGCTGCCGGCGGCCTATTGGCAGGTGGTGGGGCTGGTCGCGCTGTTCAGCCTCGCCCGCTTCAGCGAAGCCTTCTTGCTGTTGCGCGCCGCTGGCGCGGGGCTCGCGCCGGCCTGGGTGCCACTGGTGCTGGTGGCGCTGACCTTCGTCAATGCGGTGGCGGCCTATCCGCTGGGCCGGCTGGGCGACCGGATGGACCGCCGCCGGCTGCTGGGCTGGGGCGTCGCCTTGCTGGTGGCGGCCGACCTGGTGCTGGCCTTCGCGCCGAGCTGGCCGGTGGTGCTGGTCGGCGCCGCGCTCTGGGGCCTGCACATGGCGATGACCCAGGGGCTGCTTTCGGCGCTGATCGCCGATGCTGCGCCCAAGGAACTGCGCGGGGTTGCCTTCGGCGCCTTCAACCTGGTCCAGGCGGGCGCGCTGCTGCTGGCGAGCACCCTGGCCGGGCTGCTGTGGAGCGGCTTCGGCCCGCAGGCGACCTTCCTGGCCGGGGCGGCCATCGCCGTGGTGGCGATGATCCCGCTGCGCCGGGCGATGCGCGGCGGCGCCTGAGCCTTCACTCCAGCAGGATGCCGAGCTCCTTCGTCACCTTGCCCCATTTGTCGATCTCGGCGCCGACGAAAGCCGCGTAATCGGTCGCGCCGCGCCGGCCGGGGGCATAGCCGGAGGCAGAAAAACGCTCGACGAGCGTCGGGTCGCGCAGGGCTTCGGCGACCGCCGCCTCCAGCCGGGCGGCGATCGGGGCCGGCAGCCCGGCCGGGCCGGACAGCCCCATCCAGCCTTCGGCGGAAAAGCCCGGGAAGCCGGAGGCGGCGACGGTCGGCGCCTCCGGATACAGCGGCGAGGTCTCGGCGCCGGTCGTCGCCAGCACCCGCAGCTTGCCAGCGCGCACATGCGGCAGGGCGACGTCGACATTGAGCATGGCCACCGCCACCTGGCCGGCGATGACGTCGGTGATGGCCGGGGCCGCGCCGCGATAGGGGATGTGCATCAGCTCCACCCCCGCCGCCCGCATCAGCATGGCCATGGCCAGATGCCCCGAGGACCCGCTGCCCGGGCTGGCGAAGCTGATGCCGCCGGGCTTCTCGCGGGCCATGGCCAGCAGGTCGGGCAAGGTGCGGGCGGGGAAATCCGCGGCGACCACGAGCGCGTTGGGCACCGACGCCAGCTGCGCGACATGACTGAAAGAAATGCGCGAATCATAGGGCATCGAGCGGTACAGCCCGTGATTCATCGCGTTCTGGCCGTTGCCCGAGACCAGCAGCGTGTAGCCGTCCGGCGCCGCCCGGGCGACGCTGGCCGCGCCGATATTGCCGTTGGCGCCGGGGCGGTTCTCGATGACGAAGGGCTGGCCCAGGCTGCGGCCCAGCGCCTGCGCCACCAGCCGCCCGACCACGTCGTTGCTGCCGCCGGGCGGGAAGGGGACGATGACGGTGACGGCGCGCTCCGGCCAGGTGGCGGCGCGCAGCGGCGTGGCGAGGCTGGCGGCGGCAAGGCTGCCGAGGACGGCGCGCCGGGTGATTTTTTCCATCGTTGTTTCCTCCCGTTCAGGCGACGCAGCGGAATGTCTCGGTGATCCAGGGGCGCAGCGCCTCGGCATCCAGCGCGAGGCCGGTGCCGGGGGCGTCGGGGACGGCGATGCAGCCATCGGCCCCGACCGTCACCGCGCCGCCGAGGTCGAGCAGCGGATTGGCCGAGGCATCCATCTCGATCCAGGGATAGGGGGCGAAGCCGCCGCCGCGCCGGGCCGGCAGGATGGCGGCGGCCTGCAGCGCGGCGCGCATGTTCACGGCCGTGCCGAAGACATGCGGCATCACCGGCAGGTCGTAGGCGCCGGCGAGCGCCGCGATGCGCTGGAAGCCGGTATAGCCGCCGCAGACGGTCAGGTCCGGCTGCAGCACCGCCAGCGCGCCGGCCGCCAGGAAATCCCGGAAGGCGGCGGGGCTGGCCAGGGCTTCTCCGCCGGCGATCGGCGTGGCGGTGGCGCGGGCGACCGTGGCATATCCCAGAAAATCCTCGGGCTGGACGGGCTCCTCGATCCAGAGCAGCCCGGCCTCTTCCATGCGCTGGGCCGAGGCGATGGCGGCGGCGGCGGTGTAGCCCTGGTTGATGTCGACCATCAGCGCGACCTCGGGCCCGACCTGCCGGCGCAGCGCCATGGCCATGGCGCCATCCGCCCGCGGCGAGACGCCGGCCCGTGGCTTCACAGCCCGGAAGCCTTTCCGCAGGATGCTGTCCACCTCCGCGGCGTAGTGGCCGTAGGGATCGGCCGCCTCGGTGATGAAGGGGGCGCTGGCATAGGCGGGCAGGCGGGTGCGGATCGCGCCGCCCAGCATCTCGGCGACGCTGATCCCCTGCGCCTGGGCCGCCAGGTCGTGCAGCGCCATGTCGACCGCCGAGATCGCCATCATCCCGGGGCCGCGCCGGTCATAGCCCAGCGTCGCCAGCATGGCATCAAAGAGCCGGCCATGCTGCCGCGGCGCCTGGCCCAGCAGAAGCGGCGCCAGCCGGGTGCGGACCAGCGCGGCGGCGGCGGCGGGCGAGGCGAAGACCTCGCCCCAGCCCCGCTCGCCGCTGTCGGCGATCAGCTCGACGAGCAGAAAATCGCGGCGGCGGATCATCCGCGTCGCATTGCCGATGGCCGGGCTGGGCGCGAATCCCAGCAGATGGCCGCGGATCTCTTTCAGTCGCACGGGCGGCTTGTCCTGACGTTTCCTGCCCGGCTCGTCTCGGCCGGGATGGCCCGAAGCTTGGCGCTGCCGGATCGATGTGCGCCAATGCCGTTTCGCGCAGGGTCCATGCCGGGCGGTTATGATCTTCGACCTCAGGGAAATGGCGGTGTTCCGCCGGGTGATGGAGCTGGGCAGCGTCACCGCCGCCGCGGCGGCGCTGAACGTCTCCCAGCCCGCGGTCACCC
>NZ_MLCO01000327.1 GCF_001982615.1 Teichococcus deserti
GCATGGCCGAGCGTGTGAACCTTGCCAGCACGGCGGCGCCGCCGAGGCCGAGCGTGATCACCGGCAGGATGGCATGGCGCCAGCTGTCCTGGCCGCCGGAGGGCAGCCAGCCGAGCTGCACGGCAAACAGCAGCACCAGCAGCAGGCCGAGCACGAAGGAGGGCACGGTGAAGCCGGCCACCGCCAGCAGCATCACCGCGCGGTCGGCGAAGGAGTTGCGGTGCAGGGCGGCATAGATGCCGGCGGGGATGCCGAGGCCGAGCTTGATCGCCAGCGCCGGCAGGGTCAGGGCCAGGGTCGCCGGGATGCGCTCGGCGACCAGGCTGATGGCGCTGCGGCCGTCGCGCATGGAATTGCCGAGGTCGCCCTGGAAGATGGCGCCGAAGTAGCGGAAATACTGGACCCAGAGCGGGTCATCGAGGCCCCAGGCGCGGCGGAAGGCGGCGACGGCCTCCGGCGGCGCATCGGCCGACATGATCAGCAGCGCCGGGTCGCCCGACATGCGCAGCACGATGAAGGCGAAGCTGACCACCAGGACCAGGGTCAGCAGGGCGCGGGCCAGGCGCAGGCCGAGGAAACGCAGCATGGCTCAGGCCGCCTTTTTCACGATGAGGCCGGTGCCGGCCGGCATTTCGCCATGCGCGACATGGCAGGCGACCAGGCGGCCATCGGGGCGGGCCTTCAGCGCCGGGTTGTCGGTGGCGCAGCGGCCGGTCGCCATCGGGCAGCGCGGGTGGAAGGCGCAGCCGGCGGGGCGGGCGGCCGGGTTGGGCGGGTCGCCCTGCAGCACGATGCGATGGCCGCGCCGGCCGGGATGCGGGATGGCCGAGACCAGCGCCTGGGCATAGGGGTGGGCCGGGCTGTGCAGCACGGCGTCGGGCTCGCCCTCCTCCACGATGCGGCCGAGATACATCACGGCGACCCGGTGGCTCATCTGGCGGACGGCGCGCAGGTCGTGGCTGATGAACAGGATCGAGACGCCGCGGGCGGCCTGGATGTCCGACAGCA
>NZ_MLCO01000328.1 GCF_001982615.1 Teichococcus deserti
GGGCGCCGGAGCCCTGGGCGGGGGCGCCGGAGCCCTGGGCGAAGCGCTGCTTGGCGCTCGCCACCCAGGCGTCGAACTCGGCCTGCGGCACGGCCTTCACCACGATCGGCATGAACCAGTGGTTGGTGCCGCAGATCTGGTTGCACTGGCCGTAGAAGGTGCCCACCCGGTCGGCGCGCAGCCAGGTCTCCATGGTGCGGCCCGGGATGGTGTACTTCTGCACGCCGAGGCTCGGCACGAAGAAGCTGTGGATCACGTCCTGGCCGGTGGTGATGATGCGGATGTCCTTGCCCACCGGGATCATCATCGGCTCGTCCACCGAGAGATTGCGCAGGTGGCCGAGCTCCGGCTTCAGATCGGCTTCCTGGATCGGATAGCTGTCGAAGGCGAAGTTGCCCTGGTCCGGATAGGCGTAGTGCCAGTACCACTGCCGGCCGGTCACGTTGACCGTCAGCTCGGCGTCGCGCGCCCGGTCCTGGTAGTAGATCAGCCGGAAGGACGGCACCGCGATGCCGATCAGGATCAGCACCGGCACGACCGTCCAGGCGATCTCCAGCACCGTGTGGTGGCTGGTGCGGCTGGGCACCGGGTTCGCCTCGGCGCGGAAGCGCCACATGGCGTAGATCATCAGCAGGCCGACGAAGATCGTGATGATCACGATGATCCAGAGGACCAGCTGGTTGAAGTCGTGGATGCTCTCCTTGACCGGCCCCGCCGCCTGCTGCAGCGACATCGCCCAGTTATGCGGCTGGCCGATCATCGGCGCCTCACCCCCGGGGGTCGCCGCAGAAGCCGCTGGAGACTGGGCCAGGGCCGCGGCCCCGGGCAGCAAGGAGGCCGCCGCCACCCCGAGAGTGGCCGCCAAACCTGCGAAGCGCGAAACGATCGACCGCCGCATTCCCTATCCCGTCCGCCCGTTATCCCTTGCACCCAACCGGGGCGCAGGCGCGCATGTCTGCGCTGTCCCGAGCCAGGCCGCACCGCACGGCCCAGCCACCCTCCCCCGCTGGGGAGCGGAGGAGAGGCGTTTGGGCGACCATAATCGCGCCCTGCCGCCCCGCACAAGGGATGCCAGGGCAATGAAGGGGCCAGGATCGGTCCGTCCGCGGATGGACAAGCCCCTGGAAGGGCGCTTTTCCCAGCACCAGCAGGGCCGGCGGCGATCGGCCCCCGGCTGCCGGGCGGAATGATCGGCGCAACAATCTCTGCCGCGGATCTTTCGATTCGCGCAGCGACGGTGGCAAAACGGCGCCGCCCGGCGCAACGGAAAGAGGGGGCGTCCCGACGGACGCCCCCTCCCCGATCCTCGATGAAGAAAAAAAAGAATCAGGCTGCGACGGCGACCGCCATCTCACCCGGCGCGGCGTTGCGCAGATGCACCAGGGTGAAGAGCCCGGCCGGCGGGCAGGGCTGGATCTCCTCGACCTGCACCTTCTCGCGGTCGAACAGGTCGGAGAAGGCGAAGTCGGGATGCCAGCCCAGCACGCGCGACAGCGGCGCCATGGTGCGCTCGACCCACCAGCGCGGCCCGGCCTCGGCGGCGAAATGGTTGACGAACAGCAGATGGCCGCCGGGGCGGACCACGCGCTGCATCTCGGCCATCAGCTTCTTGGCGTCGGGCACCACCGAGGCGGTGAACATGGCCACCGCGATGTCGAAGGCGCCGTCGCGGAAGGCCATCTGCTCGGCATCCATCTCGAGCAGCCCCTCGACATGGCCGAGCCGCTCCTCGCGCACCCGCTCCTCCGCCTTCAGCAGCATCTCGCGCGACAGGTCGATGCCGACCACGCGCTTGTCGCCGCGGTAGCGCGGCAGGGCCAGGCCGGTGCCGACGCCGACCTCCAGCACGCGCGTGCCCGGCAGGCGGTTGACCGCCGCCACCGCGCGCCGGCGGCCATAGGAGGAGACCCCCCCGAAGACCGCGTCATAAACCCCCGCCCAGCGGCGATAGGCGTCCCGCACCGAATTGGCATCGAGCGCCGCGCGCGGGTGATCCCGCAGCGCCTGTTCCGCCGGCGGCTGCCGCGGTGTTCCGAATGTCGTGGCCATTCCCTGTCCTCGCGCCCGCATTCCGCTACCCGCTTGACGCTTCCGGCGCAAGCCGCCGCGTAAACGCGGGCCCCAGGGGTTACAGTGCTGCAACGCTGCGGCTCGCTGACGGTTGATCGGCGGCGCCGCGAATCAGGGCCTTGGCGCGGGCCGCGCCGGCATGACCACCAGCACGCCGCCTGCCGCGATGATCGCCGCCCCGGCCAGGGTCCAGCCGTCCGGCCAGTCGTTGAAAACCAGCATCGAGGCCAGCACCGCCCAGACCAGCTGGGTGTAGCTGAGCGGCGCCAGCAGGCTGGCAGGCGCCCGGGCGAAGGCCATCACCAGCAGCGCATGGCCGACCCCGCCCAGCGCGCCCAGCACCGCCAGCCCCGCCCAGCCCCAGCCGCTGGCCGGCCAGGTCCAGACGAAGGGCTGCGCCAGGGCGGTGACCACCGCCGCCGCGACCCCGGTGTGCAGGATGGTGGTGCGCGGGTCGTCGATGGCCGCCAGCCGCCGGGTCATGATCTGGTAGACGGCGTAGATGGCGGCGGTGCCCAGCGGCAGCAGGATCGCCGCATGCGGCAGCGGCCCGCCGGTCAGGAAGGGCGGCCGCAGCGCCACCAGCACGCCGACCAGCCCGATGCCGATGCCCAGCCAGCGGCGCCAGCCGACGCTCTCGCCCAGCCAGAGCGCCGCCAGCGCCACCGTCAGCAGCGGCGAGGCGAAGTTCACCGCCGTCGCGTCGGCCAGCGGCACATGCACCAAAGCGTGGGAAAACATATAGTTGGCGCCGGCCAGGCACAGGCTGCGCAGGATCTGCTGCACCGGCGCCTTCGACCGCCAGGGCAGCGGGCCGCTGAGGATCCGCAGCAGCAGCGCCACGAAGGCCACATGCACCACGAAGCGGCAGAACATCAGCTGCGCGACGGCGAAGTCCGCCGTCATCGCCTTCACGGTGGTGTCCATCGCCACGAAGAGCGCGATGGCCAGGAGCTGCAGGCCGATGCCGGCGAGGGTGGCGGACATTTACCCCGTGGATGGCGGTGTCAGCCTGAGCATGACACCGCTGTCCCGATCCGGGCAGCCACCCGCGTGGCGATTTTGCCGCCCCATCGTCTCTGATGGGCTGCCTCAGGGGCTGAGGACGATCTCCGCCGACACCGTGGCCTGCACGATCACATCCTCGGGAGCCGAGACCGGAGCCGGCGCCGCCGGGCTCCGCGCCATGGCCAGCGCCATCATCCTCGGCTGCGGCCGCTCCACCTCGCCGAGCTGCAGCCGGCGGATGGCGGCGACCTTCAGGCCGAGCTGGCCGGCCACCGCCTCGGCGCGGGCGCGCAGCGCGGCGATGGCCATGCGCTCGGCTTCCTGCCGCGCCGCCTGCTCCTGCGGGCGGGACAGCGACCAGCCGAGCTCGCCCATGGCCAGGCGCTGCTCCTGCAGGCTGCCGGCCAGCTCCAGCAGCGGCGCGGCCTCGGATCCCCGCAGCCGCAGGCCCTGGGTCGCGACCCATTGGCGGCTCTCCTCGTTGCGGCTGGTCCAATAGGCGCCGGTGGTGGCGGTGATGCCGCTGACCGCCCTGGCCGCGGCCAGCGCCTTCTCCATGGCGGCATTCAGCGCGGCCTGGGCGGCGGCGGCATTGCCGGCCCGGGCCTCGGCGCGGAGCACGGCATGCACCTCGTCCGGGGCGCGGCACACTTCGGCGGTCTCGCTCAGCGCCAGCACGGTGCGGCGGGCGCGGTGGTCGGCACGCAGGGCGCGGTCCGGCGCGGCGGCGGAGGCCTCGGGGGCCGGCGCCGGGGCCTGGGCCTGGGCCTGGGCCTGGGCCTGGGCAAAGGCGGGCGCGGCCAGCAGGGCGGGCGCCAGCAGCGCGGGGATCAGCATCGGGAAAAGTCGGCGCATCGGCGGTTCTCCTGGATTTTCCGACGCATATCGGGCGGGCGGGCGTCGCTCGCCACCCCCCGGCGGCCATTGAGGCGGTCACGCTTCAGGCAGAAAAGCGGAGGCCCCCTTCTGTTTCGCTCCAGCCAGACCCAATTTGCGCAGGAATCCGCAAGAGCTTTCGGGCCAATAGCGGGTATCGGAGGATGCAATGCCCCTGCCCTGCCCCCCTTTCCGCGAAACCACCTGCCCATGAACCAGGCCCCGCATCACCACCACGTGGCGGATCTCAACCTGCTGCGGCTTTTCGTCGCGCTGGCCGAGGAACGCCATGTCACCCGGGCCGGCGAGCGGCTGTTCCTGTCGCAGCCCGCCGCCTCGGGCGGGCTGAAGCGGCTGCGCGCTCAGTTCGACGACCCGCTGCTGGTGCGCCAGGGCAGCGAGCTGCGCCTGACGCCGCGGGCCGAGGCCCTCTACGCCGCCATCGCCCCGCGGCTGCGCCAGCTCGATGCCGAGGTCTCGGCCGCCACCCCCTTCGAGCCCGGCCGCGACGCGCACAGCTTCCAGCTGGGCGCCACCGACGCGGTGGCCTTCGCCCTGCTGCCGCCGCTGCTGGCGCGGCTGCGGCAGGAGGCGCCGCGCTGCGACCTGTCGATGCGCACCGGCGACCACCGCACCCTGCCGGCCATGCTGGCGCAGGGCGAGATCGGTCTGGCGCTGGGCTTCCTCGGCCAGGACCTGCCGGCCAATGCGCGGCTCAGGGTGCTGCGCCATGCCGACTGGGTGCTGCTGCGCGACCCGGCCTCGCCGCCGGTGGAGACGCTGGAGGATTTCTGCGCGCGCAGCCATGCGCTGATCTCGCCGCGCGGCGATCTCAGCGGGCTGGTCGACGCGCTGCTGCACCAGCAGGGGCTGCAGCGGCGGGTGGTGGTGGGGGTCAGCTCCTTCGCCCTGCTCTCGGCGGTGCTGCCGGGGACCGATCTGGTGGCGACGGTGCCCGATTTCGTCGGCGAGCGGCTGGCGATCCGCGCCAGGCTGGCGGTGGACCAGCCGCCGGTGGCCCCGGCGCCGATGCCCAATGCCATGGCCTGGACCGAGGCGCAGGATCGCGACCCGGCCGAGCGCTGGTTCCGCGGCGTGGTGGTGGAGACCTTCAACGGCGTCTTCGGCCCGGCCCGGCCGATGCCGGCGGCCGGGGAGGCGCCCGGGGAAACCGCCGGCCAGGCGGCCTGACCGGCGAGGGAAGCGTCGGCAATTAAATGTCGCGCATCCCGCCTTCTGCATAACAAAAATGCGCAGACCGCGCGGCTGCCAGGGGTGCAATCCGGCAACCTTCGCTTAAGCTGCGGCCTCGACGGCGCGGTCTCCCCGCGTCCTGACGGGACCGCCCATGCCGCTCTGGATTGCCACCACCCTCGCCGCCGCCCTGCTGCAGACCTGGCGCACCGCCCTGCAGCAGAAGCTGCGCGGCCAGCTTTCGGTCAATGCCGCCGGCGTGGTGCGCTATCTCTACGGCGTGCCGGTGGGGATGCTGCTGCTCGGCCTCTATGCCGCGATCTTCGGCCTGGTGCCGCCGCCGCCCAGCTGGGGCTTCCTGGCCTTCGCCGCGGCCGGCGGGCTGATGCAGATCCTGGGCACCAACCTGCTGATCATGGCCTTCGGCGCGCGCGGCTTCGCCGTCGGCACCGCCTATGCCAAGACCGAGGCCGTGCAGGGCGCCATCCTGGCCCTGATCCTGCTGAACGAGCAGCTGTCTTCGCTCGCCTGGATCGGCATCGCGGTGGGTGTCTGCGGCGTCCTCTACCTGTCGCTGGCCGGCAAGAAGCTGACCCCGGCCGAGCTGCTGCGCGCCACCCTGCAGCCGGCGGCGCTGTGCGGGCTGGGGGCGGGCGGCTTCTTCGCGCTGACCTCGATCCTGGTGAAATCGGCCAATCTGGAGCTGTCGCACCCCGACCCGGTGCTGCGCGCCCTGGTCACCCTGGTCTTCACCAACATCCTGCAGACGCTGATGCAGGGCAGCTGGCTGGCCTGGCGCGAGCCCGAGCAGCTGCGCGCCGTCTTCGCCACCTGGCGCAGCAGCGCCCCCGTCGGCGCCCTCTCGGCCTGCGGCTCGGCCTGCTGGTTCAGCGGCTTCGCCCTCGCCCCCGTCGCCATGGTGCGCGCCCTGGGCCAGACCGAGATTATCTTCACGCTGCTGTTCAGCCGCTTCTACCTGAAGGAAAGCCTGAAGCGCAGCGAGGTGGCGGGCTCGGTCATCGTCGTCGCCGGCGTGGTGCTGGTGCTGCTCGGGCGCTGAGCCGGGTTTCTGAGGCGGTATAATCCGGGCGTTAAGGGAGGACAGGCTAGACCCGGGCAGGGCGCGTCGGTGGCGCCCGCAGGAGCCCGGCGATCCCCATGTCCTTCCTCAGCAATCTCAGCATCCGCAGCAAGCTGAGCCTGGCCTTCGGCGCCCTGGTGGTGATGGTGATGACGATGGGCGGCATCAGCGTCATGGCGCTGCGCTCGGTCAACCACGCGACCATGGACCTGGCCACCAACTGGATGCCGGCGGTCGACGCGCTGGGCGACCTGCGCGGTACCGCGACCCGGGTGCGGCTGGTCGCCTTCCAGGTGGTCACCGCCGAAAGCCCCGCCGCCCGCGCCGAGGCCCTGGCGCGGCTGGAGACCCGCAGCGCCGCGCTGAAGCAGGCCATGCAGGCCTATGCCGCACTGATCTCCGAGCCGGCCGAGCGCACCGCCTATGCCACCTTCACCCAGCAGTGGCAGACCTATCTGGCGGCGCAGGACCGCGCCTTCGCGCAGAGCCTGCAGGACCAGTCGGCCGCCATCATCGCCTTCAGCGCGCCGGCCGCCGCCATCTTCAACCAGGCCTGGGAAGCGCTGGAGGCCGCCAAGCAGGCCAATCGCGACGGCGCCCAGCGCAGCCAGGCCAATGCCGAGGACACCTTCTCCCGCTCGATGTGGCTGAGCGGGCTGCTGGCGGCGGTGACGCTGCTGGTGGCGCTGGCCGCGGCGCTGTGGCTGACCTTCGACCTGGCCCGCCCGGTCAACCAGATCGCCGAGCGGATGCGCCGCCTGGCGCAGCGCGACATGACCAGCCCGATTCCCGGCAACGGCCGCCAGGACGAGATCGGCGGCATGGCCACGGCGGTCGCCGTCTTCCGCGACAGCATGGCCGAGGCCGAGCGGCTGGGCGCCGAGCAGGCCGCGGCCCAGCAGCGCCGGCAGGAGCGCAGCCAGCGCATGGACGGGCTGGTGAAGCATTTCGAGGAAGCGGCCAGCGGGCTGTCCAACCACCTCTCCTCCGCCGCCGCCGAGCTCGAGGCCACCGCCCGCTCAATGAGCGACACCGCCGGCCAGGCCGACCGCCAGGCCAGCGCCGTGGCCAATGCCGCCGAGGAGACCAGCGGCGGCGTGCAGACCGTCGCCGCCGCGGTGGAGGAGCTGACCGCCTCGATCGCCGAGATCAACCGGCAGGTGGCGCAGTCGGCCACCATCACCGCCCGCGCCACCGCCGAGATGCAGCGCACCGACGCCACCGTGCGGGCGCTGGCCAGCGGCGCCCAGCGCATCGGCGACGTCATCGGGCTGATCAACAACATCGCCGGCCAGACCAACCTTCTCGCGCTGAACGCCACCATCGAGGCGGCCCGCGCCGGCGAGGCCGGCAAGGGCTTCGCAGTGGTGGCCTCCGAGGTGAAGAACCTCGCCAGCCAGACGGCCAAGGCGACGGAGGAGATCAGCGCCCAGATCGCTCAGATCCAGACCGCGACGCAGGAGGCGGTGGGCGCCATCCAGGGCATCGGCGGCACCATCGGCGAGATCAGCAACATCGCCGGCAGCATCGCGACCGCCGTGGACGAGCAAGGCCAGGCGACCCAGGAAATCGCCCGCTCGGTGCAGAAGACGGCGGTCTCGACGCGGGAGGTGACGCAGAACATCACCGGCGTCAGCCAGGCCGCCAGCGTGACCGGCCAGTCCGCCCAGGACGTGCTGGAAGCCGCCGGCCAGGTCGCCAAGCAGGCCGGCCAGCTCGGCGTCGAGGTCGGCACCTTCATCCGCGCGGTTCGGGCGGCGTGAAGAAAAGGCCGGGTCAGGAGGACGAAAGGGTCAGGAAGGCTGGGGCAATGAATGTTCCCTGCGAACCTGCAGGGTTGCGCCCATCCTCTTTCTGTTCATCGGCCGCCTGATCACCAGCGCACAAACGGCACCGTCGCCGGGGCATCACGGCGGGACGCCATGATACAAAAACAGCGCGACCTGACAGGTCGCGCTGCGCATTGTTGGGGCCGGGCACCGTCCCCACGTGGATATGGCAGTCACCCCGGTAAAAGAACGGGCGCGGCGCACTGCGCCTTGAGGGGATTCATTCCCCGGGCCTGCCCCTGCTCTCCCTTTAGGCGGCGTCTTCCCGACGATCCCGCGCCTTCACATAGGCGACGGCGGCGTGCTCGGGGCAGTAGGGCTTACCCGGGATGGCTTCGGCGGTGCAGAAGCGGAAGTCGGGCGTGCCCGGCTCGCCGATGGGCCAGCAGCAGGAGCGGCCGCCGCTGCGCTGGAAGGGGCGGACGACGGCGATTGGCGGGGCGGGCGGCAGGCGACGGGGCGGCGCGGGCGGACGC
>NZ_MLCO01000033.1 GCF_001982615.1 Teichococcus deserti
GCATGGCCCCCGCCGACCGCCCCCGGCTGCGGCGGATCATGTCCCTCATCGCCGCCGTCGAAGCCTCGTTCCGCACGGAGGCGGATCCCTGAGCGCGTGATCGGCGGGCTTCCACAGCCGGAGACGTGATCACCCGCTCGCTGCTAGAACCCCATATGCTCGCGGACAACGCCGACCCAGGCGCGGGCGGCATCCGACAGCGGCGCGTCGCGGCGCCAGACCAGGCCGGCGCGCCAGCGCAGGTCGGGCTCGTCGATCAGGACGGTGGCCAGGCCAAGGTGCGGGCGGCTCTCCAGCATCAGCCGCGGCAGCACGGCGACGCCGAGCCCCGCCGCGGCCAGCGCGATGATGAAATCGGCCTGGCCGCTGCGCGCCGCCTCGCGTGGGGCGAAGCCGCGGCGGCGGCAGGCGCTCTCGATCAGGTCGTTCAGCGCGAAGCCCTGCTCGAACAGGATGAAGGGACTGTCCTGCAGCGCCGCCAGCCGGATCTTCTCCGCCCCTTCCAGCGCATGGCCGGGGGGCAGCACCGCCATCAGCGGGTCGTCGCGCACCTCCTGCCAGTGCAGCGCGTCGGGCACCGGGTGCAGCGCGACGGCCAGGTCCAGCTGGCCGGCCAGCACCGCCTCCTGCAGCCGGCGGCCGCCCTGCTCGCTCAGGTCGATGGTGATGCCGGGGAAGCGGGCGCGGAAGGCGGCGACCAGCGGCGCGAAGAGCACGGCGCTGCCGAAGCTGGGCAGGCCCAGCCGCAGCCGCCCCTGCAGCAGCCCGCGGCTGGCGGCGATCTCGGCCAGCATGGCCTCGCGCTGCTCCAGCATGGCGCGGGCGTGGCGCAGCACGACCTCGCCCAGGCTGGTCAGCGCCACGCCATGGCCCAGCCGGATCAGCAGCGGCCCGCCCAGCTCCTCCTCCAGCTGGCGCACGGCCTTGCTGATGGTGGGCTGGGTGGCCGCGATGCTTCGCCCGGCGGCGGAGAAGCCGCCCTCCTGTGCCACGGCCGCGAAGGCACGCAACGCGCGCAGATCCATCGGTCCTTCCTATTCCTGATACGAATGCAGCAAATTCGTTCAATTCATTTCAAGCATACTGCGATGCGGCATAGAACGGAAACATGTCAGCCACCACGGCCTCTTCTGGCGCTTTTGCGGGCGATTCTTCTGCGAACCATCGGGTGCGGCGGCTCGGCCGCCTGCTTCGCGTGCAACTGCACCGCGGCACGGCAGCCCAGATCGCGCTGCTGACGGCGATCTGGTGGGGCGCTAGCCAACTTGGCGCGCTGGTCGGGCTGCCGCTGCCGGGCTCGATCCTGGGCATGCTGCTGCTGCTGACGGCGATCGGCGGCGGGCTGCTGCCGCTGCGCTGGATCCGCCACGGCGCCTCGCTGCTGCTGGGCCATCTGGTGCTGTTCCTGATTCCGCCGATGCTGGCGCTGATCGACCACCCGGACCTGCTCAGCCTGGTCGGGCTGAAGCTGCTCGGCGCCATCCTTGTGGGCACGCTGGTGGTGATGGCCGGCACCGCCAAGGTGATCGACCTCTGCCTGGCCCGCAGCCACCATGGCTGACGCCGCCGCGGCGCTGGGCTGGCAGGAGCTCGCGACCAGCGCCGCGGTCTGGAGCACGGTGACGCTCGGCCTGTATCTCGGCTCCCGCCGGCTGCACCGGCGCTTCCGCGCCTGGTGGAGCAGCCCGCTGCTGGCCACCTGGATCGGCTGCATGGCCATCGTGCTGGGCTCGGGCAGCGACTACCGCCACTACCTCTCCGGCACCGGCTGGCTGGCCATGCTGCTGGGGCCTGCGACCGTCGCCTTCGCGCTGCCGGTCTACGAGCAGCGCCAGGTGATCCGGCGCCACTGGAAGGTGCTGATGATCGGCGTGGTCACCGGCAGCCTGCTGTCGGTCGGCGTCTCCTGGGGGCTGGCCATGCTGCTGCACCTGTCGCCAGAGCTGCGCGCCAGCCTGCTGCCGCGCTCGATCACCACGCCGCTGGCCATGTCGATCGCCGGCAAATCCGGCGGCATCCCCGGGCTGACGGCCACCTTCACCGCGGTCACCGGCCTCTTCGGCGCCGCCTGCGGCGGGTCGATGGGCCGGCTGCTGCGGCTGCGGAGCAGCTTCGCCCGCGGCGCCCTCTACGGCATGGGGGCGCATGGCGCCGGCGTCGCGCGCGCCTATCAGATCGGCCGGGAGGAAGGCTCGATCGCCAGCACGGTCATGGTGGTGGCCGGGGTGCTGAACGTGCTGATCGCCAGCCTGGTGGTGGCGCTGCTCTGAGGCCCTCGCATCCATGTGACGCTGCCGCGGCGCCCGCGACGATGATTCGATACTGAAATATTCTGGCAATGCCTGAATAGTCCGGCCCGGGGCCGCCCGCTTCCGGGGGTTCGGCAGGGAATGACGGGCATGCCGCTTGGCTCCAGGATAGGCATCGTGCTGCTGCTGGCCGGCCTCTGGCCAGCCGCCATGCAGGCCCAGCCGCGCGAGATGGCGCTGGTCACCGGCAGTTCCACCGTCTTCCCCTTCAGCCGTGCCGTCGCCGAGGCGGTCGGCCGCGCCGCCGGCGGCGAGCGGGTGCAGGTGGCCAGCACCGGCACCGTGCATGGCTTCGCGCAGTTCTGCCGCGGCGCGGGCCTCGGCGCCCCCGACGTGCAGGATGCCTCGCGCCGCATCACCGCCGGCGAGTTCACCCTCTGCCTGCGCAACGGCGTCAACGAGATCATGGAGATCCCGATCGGCTTCGACGGCATCGTCGTGGCCCATCGCCGCGGCCTGCCCTCGCCGGATTTTTCCCTGCGCCAGCTCTGGCTGGGAGTGGCGCGGCAGGTGCCGCAGGGCGGGCGCATGGTCGCCAATCCTTTCTTCAACTGGCGGCAGATTTCGCCGGCGCTGCCGGACTGGCCGATCCGGGTCATCGGGCCGCCGCCGAGCTCCGGCACCCGCGACAGCTTCGTCGAGCTGGTGATGGCCGCAAGCTGCGCCGCCGCCGCCGAGATCCGCGCCCTGCCCGACGCCGCCGAGCGTGCCCGGGCCTGCACGGCGCTGCGCGAGGACGGCGCCTGGATCGATGCGGGCGAGGACGACCAGGTCACCATTCGCCGCATCGTCGAGGGCGCCGACGGGGTGCTGGGCATCTTCGGCTTCAGCTTCCTCGAGGCGGCGCAGGACCGCATCGAGGGCGCCGCCATCGAGGGCGTCGACGACACGCCGGAGACCATCGCCGAGGGCCGCTACCCGCTGTCGCGCCCGCTCTACCTCTACGTCAAGCGGCCCAACCTGGACCGGGTGCCGGCGCTGCGCGACTTCCTGTTGGAATACGCTTCCGAGCGGGCGCTGGGGCGGGAGGGCTATCTGGCGCGGCTCGGGCTGGTGCCGCCCTCGGCCACCCGTCTGCGGATGATCCAGGACACGGTGCGCGACCGGATCATCATGCTGCGCCGCCCGGGCTGACGTCGTTTCCAGCCAGGCGCGCCGGCCTGCCGGTCGTCCTCCCTGGCCTGCCGGGCTCCGGCAAGCGACCCTCGCCCGCCGCCTGGCGGCGCGGCGGGCCCGGCCGGCGACATGCCGCCCATGCCCTGGCCGAGGCCCAGCTGCGCCCGACGCCGGGGCGACGGGCCGGCGCCGGCCGGATGCGCCTCGCTGGAACCCGTCGAAGTTGTGCATTCCATCTCCGGCACAACCCTGTGAGGGCGGCCGCGCATGCCGCTGATCACGCAACAGAGTTGCAGCGGAGCCGGCATCGTCGGGCGCGAAGCGCTGGCGCAGCCGTGACCAACGCGGATGTGGCCGGTCCCAATTTTACGGCCTATTCATCTCCTGGCCCCGCTGCGGTCCGAAGATCCGTTGACCTTCGCGTGCGCAGCCGGGGCTTCCCCGCTCGCCGGCGTTGAAAGCCCGGAACGCGGGACCCCACAATGCTTTCACGGTCCCTTAAGGGTCACAGCAGGTTCGGGAGCCCGCCTTGTCCCCTCGCTTCTCCGCCCTGAACGGCCGCATCGACGGTCAGGGAGCGGGCACCATCGTCCTCTCGCATGGCTTCGGCACCGACCAAACCGCCTGGGCCCCGATCCGCGACTGGCTGGCGCCGCGCTTCCGCGTCGTCTCCTTCGACCTCGCCGGCTGCGGCGCCGGCGGCGCCGAGGCCTATGACCCGCGCCGGCACGATTCCCTCTACGGCTTCGCCGATGACCTGATCGAGATCCTCGACGAGCTCGGCATCGAGGACTGCATCTATATCGGCCATTCGGTCAGCGGCATGATCGGCGCCGCCGCCGCGGCGGTGCGGCCGGAGCCCTTCCGCCAGCTGGTGATGATCGGCGCCTCGCCGCGCTACCTGAACGATGGCGACTACCAGGGCGGCTTCGACCAGCAGGATCTGGACGGGCTCCATGCCGGCATGGCGGCCAATTTCCAGGCCTGGGGCGCCGGCTTCGCCCCCGCGGTCGTCGGCGTCCCCGACCGCGCCGCGGTCGACGAGTTCTGCCGCACCCTGTTCCTGATGCGGCCCGACGTCGCCCTGTCGATCTCGCGCACCATCTTCCAGTCCGACATGCGCGAGGTCGCGTCGCGGCTGGAAAGCCCGACCCTGCTGCTGCAGACCCGCCAGGACCTCGCCGTGCCGATGGCGGTCGCGCAATGGCTGCAGCGGCATATCGACGGCGCCGAGCTCGCCGTGGTCGAGGCCGAGGGCCATCTGCCGCACATGACCGCCCCGGCGGCGGTGATCGACATCCTGGCGGCCCGGCTGGCCGTCCTGCCGGGCTAGGCCGCGGCCATGCTGCTGGACGCGATTCCCGCCGGGCTCGAGGAGGATGACGGGCTGCGCGCGCTGACCGGCTTCGCCCGCCAGGCCGCCGGCGCCGACCTGATCATCGCCTACGAGGCCGGCGCCGACGGGCTGGCCATGCCGCTGGCCGCCGAGCCGGGCCCGCTGCCGCGCCCCTTCTCCACCGCCGGGCTGCGGCTGGAGGAGCAGGATTTCTCGGGCGGCCCGCTGCCCGCCGCCAGGATCCGCCTGCCCAGCGCCGTGCTGGCCGCCCTCGGCCGCCCGGCAGGCCGCGTCTACCACCTGGCCGCCCCCACCCCCGAGGCACCGCGCAGTGGGGTGCTGATGCTCTATGCCGCCAACCCGGCCTGGCAATGCGACTGCCCCTTCCGCAGCGGCGTCGGCCAGGGCGTGCCGCTGCTGGGCAAGGTCTTCGCGCAGATGCTGGCGGCCCGGCGCGCGGTGCTGCAGCGGCGCCAGCTGGGCGAGCGCTTCCACGACCTGTTCGAGAGCGTCCATAACGGCATCGCCATCCTCGACGGCGACGGCAGCACCGCCCTGGTCAACCAGGCCGCGGCGCAGCTGCTGGACCTGCCGGCCGGCGAGCTGCCCGCCGCGCGCCTCGCCGCCGCCATGCGCCGCCTGCGCGAGGGCGCCGCCAATGGCGCCGAGCTGGCGGACACCTATGCTCCGCTGCAGGGCGACCTGAACTATGCCCTGGTCACCCATTGGCTGCTGGGCGAGCGGCAGTTCGAGGTCGACACCCATCCGATCCTGGGCGATGGCCGCCAGGGCCGTATCTGGCTGTTCGCCGATGTCACCGCCCAGCGCCGCGCCCAGGAGGAGCTGCGCCGCATGGCCGGCACCGACCCGCTGACCGGCCTGCCCAACCGCCGCCATTTCACCGCCACCGGCCAGGCCCTGCTCGAGCGCCTGCGCGCGGCCGGCCAGCCGCTCGGCCTGCTGATGCTCGACATCGACCATTTCAAGTCGATCAACGACCGCTTCGGCCATCCGGTCGGCGACCTGGTGCTGCAGGCGGTGGCGCAGCGCTGCCGCGAGCTGATGCGCGACCAGCAGGACATGATCGCCCGCCTGGGCGGCGAGGAATTCGCAGCCCTCCTGCCGAATGCCGGCCCGGCCGAGACCGCCGCCGTCGCCGAGCGGCTGCGCGCCGCGGTCGCCGCCGCGCCGGTGTCCTCGCCGGGCGGCGAGGTCGCGGTGCGGGTTTCGATCGGCGGCGCCGTGCTGACCGGCGAGGAGGCGCTGGACGCCGCGCTGGAACGCGCCGACCGCGCCCTCTACGTCTCCAAGCAGACCGGCCGCGACCGTTTTTCGTTCGGCTGAGCCTTTCTGTCGGGGGGGGCGGCCGCCGGATGGCCTCGGCGTGGCGCTTGTCGGGTTGGCGCCTTATCTCTGACAGGTTCCGGCAGATGGACCCCCCGCGCATGGCCGACACCGCCCCGAGCCA
>NZ_MLCO01000329.1 GCF_001982615.1 Teichococcus deserti
GGCCTGCGGCACGCCGGTGATCGCCATGCGCCGCGGCTCGGTGCCCGAGGTGATGGAGGACGGGCTGACCGGCTTCGTCATCGACAACGAGGACGAGGCGGTCGCCGCCGTCGCCCGCATCCCGGAGCTGGACCGCGCCAAGGTGCGCGCCCGCTTCGAGCAGCGCTTCACCTCGCGCCGCATGGCGGAGGACTACGTCTCTCTCTATGAGCAGCTGATCGCGGAGAAGAAGAAGCCGCAGCTGCGGGCCGTCAGCGGCGGCAACTGAGCCGGTCGCGACGACAGAGATGATGGCCGGGGGGCGCAAGCTCCCCGGCCTTTTTTGTGGTCCTCAGCGCCGCATTGCGCGGACCAGCACCAGCACCGGCAGCAGGCCGACCAGGACGATCAGCAGGGCGGCGGTGCTGGCCTCGGCCAGGCGCTCGTCGGCGGCCAGGTTGTGGACGCGCACCGCCAGGGTGTCGAGGTCGAAGGGGCGGACGATCAGCGTCGCCGGCAGCTCCTTCATGGTGTCGACGAAGATCAGCACGGCTGCCGTCAGCAGCGCGCCGCGGGCCAGCGGCGCCTCGACCCGGGCGATGGCGGCGCCGGGGCCATGGCCCAGGGTGCGCGCCGCCTGCAGCAGGCTGGGCTTCAGCCGCGACAGGCCGGATTCCACCGCCGACTGCCCGACGGCCAGGAAACGGACGAGGTAGGCGAAGACCAGCGCCACCATGGTGCCCGACAGCAGCAGCCCGGTGGAGAACCCCAGACTGGCCCGCGCCCAGCCATCCACCGCATTGTCGATCAGGCCGAAGGGCACCAGCGTGCCCACCGCGATCACCGAGCCCGGCACCGCATAGCCCAGCCCCGCAAACCGGTTCGCCCCGCGCGCCAGCGCCGAGGGATACAGCCGCATCCCCCAGCCCAGCAGCGCCGCCAGTGCCACGCCGATCAATGCGGTGACGCCGGCCAGCACCAGCGAATTGCGGGCGAAAGGAAGGAAGTTGGCGGGCTCCAACGCGTCGCCGCTGGCCAGCATCAGGTGGAACAGCCCGCCGGCCGGGATGACGAAGCCCACCACCAGCGGCAGGGCGCAGGCCAGCGTCGCCGCCCAGCCCTTCCAGCCGCACAATACATGCGGCCGCAGCGGCGGCGTGCGCGTCGTCGTCGGGTGGTAGCGGCGGCCGCCGCGCGAGGCGTGCTCGGCCAGCAGCAGCAGCGCTACCACCCCCATCAGGCAGGCGGCCAGCTGGCTGGCGGCGCCGCGGTCGCCCATCCCGAACCAGGCCTCGTAGATGCCGGTGGTGAAGGTGCGGACGGCGAAGTAATCGACCGTGCCGAAATCGGCCAGCGTCTCCATCAGCACCAGCCCGATGCCAGCGGCCAGGGCCGGCCGCGCCAGCGGCAGCGCCACGCGGAAGAAGGTGCGCGGCAGCGACAGGCCCAGCGTGCGCGAGGCCTCGATCAGGCAGGTGCTCTGCTGCAGGAAGGCGGCGCGGCACAGCAGGTAGACGTAAGGGTAGAGCACCGCCGCCAGCATCACCGCAGCACCCGGCAGGCTGCGCACCTCGGGGAACCAGTACTGCCCCCAGCGCAGCCCGGTCAGGTCGCGGACCAGCGTCTGCACCGGCCCCGCCGCGTCGAGCAGCCAGGTGTAGAGATAGCCGCAAACATAGGCCGGCATGGCCACCGGCAGCAGCAGCGCCAGCTCCAGCGACTTGCGGCCCGGGAAGCGGCAGGCCGTGACCAGCCAGGCGCAGCCCACGCCCACGGCGCCTGCCATCACCGCCACCAGCAGCCCGAGCTGCAGCGAATTGCCGAGATAAGGCAGCAGGTTGGTCTGCACGATATGGTGCCAGACCTGCCCCGCCCCCCGTCCCGACAGCAGCGGCCAGGCGGCATTGGCCAGCACCGCCAGCACCGGCAGGGCGACCAGCGCGGCGATCAGCCAGCCGGACCGGGCCCAGAGCGGCACGCGTCGCCGGGGAGGAAGGGCCGGGGAGACGGCCGAAAGGGAGGTCGTGGACACGGGGGTGAAAATGCCTCGCATCCGCGAGGGAAGGAAGAAGGACGGGGGCAGGTCGGGGGAATGAATTCCCCCGAACCCCCATCATTTTTTCTGATCACCGGCCGTTTTCAGGCCAGCGCCTCACTCGCATCCACATCAGGGCATCGCGGCGGGACGCCATACCAGAACCGTGCCACCTCAAAGGGCGCGCTGTCGCTGGGCCGTTTCACGGTCCCTCACCACGTGGACATGGCAATCAGACAGAAAAAAGAAGGGATCCAGGGGAATTCATTCCCCTGGCCCTTAAATCATTTCTTCTCTTTCCACTGCGAATAGGTTTTCCGCGGGATATCCACCCGATCGTTGGTGCGCGTGTACCAGCCGCGACCATGCATGCGCCCGACCAGGTTCAGCTTCGGCGTGTCGATGTAGTATTTTTCCGCATTCAGCACCCCGTCGTCATGGACATGCATCGCCAGCACGCGGCCCAGGACCAGGGTGTGCACGCCCACGGGGACCAGCTGGAAGGTCTCGCATTCCATGGCCACCGGGCTCTGGGCGATGCGGGGCGGCTTGATGTGCAGGCTGGGCTCGGTGGCCAGGCCCAGCTCGGCGAGCTCGTCCATCTCGGGCGGGAAGTCTATCGCGGTGTCGCTCATCGCCTGGGCGCTGGCCTCGTTGACCAGGCAGACCACGAACTGCCCGGTGGCGCGGATATTCGCCAGGGTGTCTTTCACCGGGGCGTCAACGCCTTCCGGGCGCGGGCCGCAGGAGAAGCCGATCACCGGCGGCGTGTCGCCGAAGGCATTGAAGAAGGAGAAGGGCGCGGCGTTGGTCACGCCCGCCGCGTCCTGCGAGATCACCCAGGCGATCGGGCGCGGGACGACGGTGGAGACGAGAAGCTTGTAGGCCTCGCGCGTCGGGATGGTGGCGAAGTCGAAGAGCATGGCGGGGCTTCCTCAGCCGACCGGGTGCAGGGCGGCGCCGCCGCGGATCAGCACGGCGTCAAGGTTGTCCAGGCAGCGGAAGCCCATGGCGTCGCGGGTCTCGATGGTGGCGCTGCCCAGATGCGGCAGCAGCACCAGGTTGGGCGTGGTCAGGTAGCCCGGGAAGATCTTCGGCTCGCCGGCGAAGACGTCGAGGCCGGCGGCGCGCAGATGGCCCTTCGCCAGCGCCTCGCAGAGGGCGGCGTCGTCGACGGTGGTGCCGCGGCCGGTGTTGACCACGATGGCGCCGCGCTTCAGCAGGGCGATGTGGCGGGCGTCCAGCCAGTTGCGGGTGGCCTCGCCGCCGGGGATGTGCATGGACAGCACGTCGATGGCGCCGAGGAAGCCGGCATCGTCGGCGTGGTAGATGGCGCCGGCCTCTTCTGCCGCGGGCAGCTGCTTGCGGTTGCGGTAGTGGATCTCCATGCCGAAGCCGCGCGCCATTTTTGCCAATGCCTGGCCGATACGGCCCATGCCGAGGATGCCCAGCTTCTTGCCCTCGAGCGTCACGCCCATCAGCTGGGTGGGGGCCCAGCCGGTCCATTCGCCGGCGCGCAGCAGCCGCTCCGACTCACCGCCGCGGCGGGCGGCGGCGAGGATGAGAAGAAAAGCGATCTCGGCGGTGGCGACGCTCAGCACGTCGGGCGTGTTCGACACGGTGATGCCGCGGGCGCGGGCGGCGGCCAGGTCGATATGGTCGGTGCCGACGCTGAAGGTCGCCAGCAGCTTCACGCTGTCGGGCAGCGCCGCGATGGTCGCAGCATTCAGCGGGTCGCCGGCGGCGCAGAGGATGCCCTGCGCCCCGGCATTCTTCGCGGCCGTCGCGATGGCGGCGCCGTCCATCGGCGTGTCCGACGGGTTCGGGACGGTGATGTAGTCCCGCTGGGCGCGGGCCTCCACCGCATCCGGAAAGCGGCGGGTCAGCAGGAGGACGGGCTTCGTCATGCGGATCAGCTCCAGAGGGGATCGATGGCCGGGCGACCGGACAGCACCGCGGCGATGTTGTCCAGGCAGCGCAGGCCCATGGCGTCGCGGGTCTCGACCGTGGCGCTGCCGATATGCGGGGCGAGCGACACGTTGGGCAGGTCGATGAAGCGGCGGTCGAAGCGCGGCTCGCCCTCGAAGACGTCGAGGCCGGCGGCGGCGATGCGGCCGGATTTCAGCCCGTCGATCAGCGCCTCCTCCTCGATCAGCCCGCCGCGCGCGGCATTGACCACGACGGCGCCGGGCGGCAGCAGGCCGAGCGTGCGGCGGTTCAGGATGTGGCGGGTCGCCGGCGTGTAGGGGCAGTGCAGCGAGACGAACTGGCATTGCCCCAGCATGGCGTCGAGATCGGCCATGAAGTGGCCGCCTTCCTCCAGCGCCGGCGGCAGCTGCGCCGCGTCATGGTAGAGCACGCGCATGTCGAAGCCGCGGGCGCGGCGCGCGACCGCGCGGCCGATGCGGCCCATGCCGATGATGCCGATGGTCTGGCCCCAGACGCGCACGCCCAGGAAGTCGCCCATGGCGCGCGGGCCCCAGGCGTCCCGGCGCAGCATCTGGTCGGCCTCGGGCAGGCGGCGGGCGGCGGAGAGCAGCAGCGAGAAGGCCAGGTCGGCGGTGCAGCCGGTCAGCACGTCCGGCGTGTTGGTCACCACCAGGCCGCGCGACTTCGCCGCCGCCACGTCGACATGGTCGAAGCCGACCGAGCAGGTGGCGGCCACCTTCACCCGCGCCGGCAATCTCTCGATGAAGCCGGCATCCAGCTTGAAGCCGGAGCTGAACAGCAGGGCCTCGGCCTTGTGCTCCTCGAGCAGGGCGAGCGATTCCTCACGGTCGATGTCGCGGTCGACCGCGAAGGCGCCGGCGAAATCGCGGTCCAGGCGGGCTGCGACCGTGGGCGGCATGCGGCGGACGCTGACCAGGCGCGGCCGGGCAGCCGGCGCGGGCGTCAATGTGGCGAGGGGAGAGTCGAGCTCAGCCATGCACGCATCCTCCTGTTCTGCTTTGCCGCCGAGCTTAGACGTCTCAGCCGGTCACGCCAGGGGGTCTCTGGCCAGAGCCCATCTTGCCAGAGCCCATCTTGCCAGCCGGGGGGGAAGCGTTCACCGTCCGCGCCGAATTTCAGCCGTGAGGGAGAAGGCCATGGATCTCGGTCTGCAGGGCAAGCGCGCTTTGGTGATGGGGGCCTCGAAGGGGCTCGGGCGCTCGATCGCCGATGCGCTGGCGGCGGAGGGCGCGCTGGTCGCCATTTCCGGCCGCGACCAGGCGAGCCTCGACCGCGTCGCCGGCGAGCTGCAGAGCCTGGGCGCGCCCAAGGCGGTCGGCATCCAGGCCGATGTCGCCGAGGGCAGCCAGATGGACAAGCTGGCGGACGCCGCGGTCGCGGCGCTGGGCGGCGTCGACATCCTGGTGCTGAACCATGGCGGCCCGCCGACCTGCACCGCGCTGGAGATGAAGCAGGAGGACCTGATCACCTGGTTCCAGCGCATCGTGCTGTCGCCGATCCGGGTGGCCAACAAGCTGCTGCCGGCGATGCGCGAGCAGAAATGGGGCCGCATCCTGACCGTGGGCTCGACCGGCATGGTGCAGCCGCTGCCGGGCCTCGCGCTGTCCAACACGCTGCGCGCGGCGATCGTCGGCTGGAACAAGACCCTGTCGGCCGAGCTCGCCGGCGAGGGCATCACCTGCAACATCCTGGCGCCCGGCGCCTTTGCCACCGACCGCACCGCCGAGACGCTGGCGGCGGCCTCGGCCAAGTCGGGCAAGAGCATCGAGGCGCTGGTCGCCGAGCGGTCTTCCGCGATTCCCATCGGCCGCTATGGCGAGCCGAAGGAATTCGGGCCGATGGGTGCCTTCCTTGCCTCGGACAAGGCGGCCTATACCACCGGCCGGATCCATATCATCGATGGCGGCGCGGTGCGCGGCGTCTGAAAGTCTGAGTGACGGTGTCGAATTCCCTGCGTCCCAACCTGCTGCCCGATGTCGACCTGGCCTTCCGCCTGTTCGACGAGCTGCGCGAGAAGAGCTTCGACGGCGTCGGCATCACCCGCGAGGCCTATGGGCCGGGCGAGGCGATGGCGCATGCGACCGTGCGTCGCGAGGCCGAGGCGCTCGGGCTGGAGGTGACGACCGACCCGGTCGGCAACCTATACATGACGCTGCCGGGGACGGATCGCGCGGCCAAGCGCATCCTGATCGGCAGCCACATGGACTCGGTGCCGCAGGGCGGCAATTTCGACGGCGCGGCGGGGGTGCTCGCGGGCCTCGCCGCGGTGTCGGGGCTGAAGCAGGCGGGCTTCGTCCCCGCCCGCGACGTCACCGTCATGGCGATCCGGGCGGAGGAGGCCGGGGCCTGGTTCCCGACCTCCTATCCCGGCTCGCGCGGCTCGCTCGGCCGGCTTAGGCCTGAGGAACTGCAGGTGCGCCGGCAGGACAGCGGCCGGACCCTGGCCGAGCATATGCGCGAGGAGGGCTTCGATCCCGATTTCGCCGCGCGCGGCGAGGCGGTGAACAGGCCGGACAACACCCAGGCCTTCCTGGAGCTGCATATCGAACAGGGCCCGGTGCTGGATTCCGAGGAGGTGCCGGTCGCCATCGTCACCGGCATCCCGGGCAGCCGCCGGCTGCGCCAGGGCCGGGTGCTGGGCGAGTACAACCATTCCGGCGCGACGCCGCGCCGCTACCGCCGCGACGCCGCCATCGCGCTGGCCGAGCTGGCGGTGGCGCTCGACGAGGCCTGGGCGCTCCTGGAGGCGCATGGCCACCGCCTGGTGGTGACCTTCTGCACCCTGGCCACCACGGCCGAGGCCGGCTTCACCAAGATCCCGGGCGAGGCGACCTTCATGCCTGCCTCTTACACACCTCTGACGCTGACGACGATCTTACGCGCGCAGGTCTCCGGCGCCGCGCTTGCACTTGATAACAAAATGACTAAACT
>NZ_MLCO01000330.1 GCF_001982615.1 Teichococcus deserti
CCCCCGAGGCGCCCCCTCCGGAGAGATCCACCCGTGCCTCAAGACCCCTCCCCCACCGCATTCACCACCGCCGGCGGCCTTGTCGTCCGGCATGTCGCGCAGCCCGCCGATTATGCCGGCAGCCGCCAGGCCCTGGCCGAAAGGCTGGACCGGCAGCGCGGCGTTCTCCTGTCCTCGTCCTTCGAATTCCCGGGGCGCTACACCCGCTGGGACCTGGGCTTTTCCGACCCGCCGCTGATGGTCACCGCGCGCGGCCGCGCGATGCGGATCACCGCGCTGAACGCCCGCGGCGCGCTGCTGCTGCCGCCGGTCGCCGCCGCGCTGCGCGCCCTGCCGGAGACGGAACACCTCGCCGCCGGGGCCGAGGAGGTGACGCTCACCATCCGCACGCCGGTCGAGCGGCTGCCGGAAGAGGAACGCTCCCGCCTGCCGTCGGTCTTCTCGGCGCTGCGGGCGATCCGCGACCTCTTCGCCAGCGATGCCGACCCGCATCTCGGGCTCTACGGCGCCTTCGGCTACGACCTGGTCTTCCAGTTCGAGCCGATGGCGCTGCGCCTGCCGCGCGCCGAGGACCAGCGCGACCTCGTGCTCTACCTGCCGGACGAGATCCTGGTGGTCGACCACCTTTCCGGCGCCGCCACGCTGCACCGCTACGACTTCTCGGTCGGCGAGGCCGCGACCGAGGCCCTGCCCCGCGCGACGCCCGCCGATCCCTTCCGCGCCGGGTCCAACGCGGCGCCGGCCGAGAGCGACTACGGCCCCGGCGAATATGCCGCCATGGTCGAGCGCGCCCAGCAGGCCTTCGCCCGCGGCGACCTGTTCGAGGTCGTGCTGGGCCAGACCTTCGCGGCCGCCTGCCCCGACGCGCCCAGCGCGGTGTTCGAGCGGCTGCGGCGGGTGAACCCCTCGCCCTATGGCGCGCTGATGAACCTGGGCGAGGGCGAGTTCCTGGTCGCCGCGTCCCCGGAAATGTTCGTCCGGGTCGAGGGCCGCCGGATCGAGACCTGCCCGATCAGCGGCACCATCCGCCGCGGCCGCGACGCGCTGGAGGATGCCGAGAACATCCGCACCCTGCTCAACTCCGCCAAGGAGGAGAGCGAGCTGACCATGTGCACCGACGTGGACCGCAACGACAAATCGCGCGTCTGCGTCCCTGGCTCGGTCCGCGTCATCGGCCGCCGGCAGATCGAGATGTATTCGCGGCTGATCCACACGGTCGACCATGTGGAAGGCACGCTGCTGCCCGGCCGCGACGCGCTGGACGGCTTCCTGTCGCATGCCTGGGCGGTGACGGTGACCGGGGCGCCGAAGACCTGGGCGATCCGCCATGTCGAGGCGGAGGAACGCTCGGCCCGCCGCTGGTATGGCGGGGCCATCGGCCGCTTCACCTTCGACGGGCAGATGAACACCGGGCTGACGCTGCGCACCATCCGGCTGAAGGACGGGGTCGCCGAGGTGCGCGCCGGCGCCACGCTGCTGCATGACAGCGACCCGGCCTCGGAAGAGGCGGAATGCCGGCTGAAGGCCAGCGCCATGTTCGCCGCCATCCGCGGCGAGGGCGCGCCGGCTGCCGCCACGCCCGTCGCCGCCATGGCGCGCGTCGCCGGCCCGCGGGTGCTGCTGGTCGATCACGAGGACAGCTTCGTTCATACGCTGGCCGGCTATTTCCGCGCGGCCGGCGCCGAGCTGCGGACGCTGCGGCCCGAGCTGGCCCGGGCCGCCTTGCGCGAGGAGGCGGCGCCCGACCTGGTGCTCCTGTCTCCTGGTCCCGGCCGCCCAGCGGATTTCGCCATGTCGGAGACGCTGGCGCTGATGCTGCAGCGCGGGCTGCCGGGCTTCGGCGTCTGCCTCGGGCTGCAGGGGATGGTGGAGCATTTCGGCGGCAGCCTGGACCAGCTCGCCATGCCGATGCATGGCAAGCCTTCGCCGGTGCGGCGTGTCGGTGGCCGCCTGCTGGCAGCATTGCCGGAGCGTTTCACCGTCGGCCGCTACCATTCCCTGCATGCCCGGCGGGTCGCGCTGCCGGATGTGCTGGAGGCGACGGCCGAGACCGAGGATGGCGTGATCATGGCGATCGAGCATCGCGCGCTGCCTTTGGCCGCCGTGCAATTCCACCCGGAGTCGCTGATGACCGACCCTGAGGGCGTGGGCATGCCCCTGATCCGCGGCGTGCTGGCTGGCCTTCGCGCCCTGACGCCTGCTGACTGATGTCGGGGTCCGGGGGGACACTGTCCCCCCGGCGGGGGTCTGGGGGCGGCGCCCCCAGCCTTGCCTTGCCTGCCTTCCAGCGCGACGCTCTTCGCAGAATGCCAGGAGAGACGCCCATGGACTGGAACCGCGCCACCGCCGAGGCGGCTGCCATTGCCGGCCGATGGTCCGAGGAACGCGGCCCCGGCGGCGCCATCGTCCTGTTCGATGCCTCGGGCATCAAGGCCACCAATGCCGGCGGCTATGCCAATCTCGAGCTGTCGGTGCCGTTCACGCCGGACACCGAGAATCGCCTGGCCTCGATCAGCAAGCACTTCATGGCGGCGACGCTGCTGCTGGAGGGCATTCCCCTGGAGGCGCCGCTGGGCAGCCTGGTGCCCGGCCTGCCGGCGGCGATCGGCGCGGTGCCGCTGGAGCGCGCGCTCGACATGACCGGCGGGCTGCCGGACATGATGGAGGTGCTGTGGCAGCAGGGCATTCCCTATACCGCCAGCCTGGAGCGGGAGGAGGTGATGGCGCTGCTGAAGCGCCTGCCCGGGCTCTGCGCGCCGCCGGGGCAGGAGATGGCCTATTCCAACACCGGCTGGCGGCTGGCCGAGGCGGTGCTGGAAGCGCAGCGCGGCACCGGCTATCGCGACGCGCTGGAGCGGCGGCTGCTGGCGCCGCTGACGCTGCGGGTGAGCTTCCCGAGCGACGAGACCGAGCCGCTGCGCGATCTGGCCACCGGCTATTGGTGGGACGGGCTGTCCTGGCGGCGCGGGCGGTACGGGATGCATTTCTCGCCGTCGGGCGGGCTGGTGGCCAGCGCCAACACGCTGGCGAAGTGGAGCGCCGCGCTGTTGTCGGGCGCCGGGCCGCTGGAGGGGATGCTCGACCGGCTGACCATGACGCGGCATTTCGCCGATGGCAGCGACAGCGTCTACCGGCTGGGCCTGGTGGAGACGCGGCTGGGGCAGTCGCGGATCGTCGGCCATGGCGGCTCGCTGCCGGGCTATCGCAACCATGTCCTCATGGCGCCGGACCAGGGCGTCGGCGTCGTCGTGCTGACCAACCGCGAGGAGGATGCGCTGTGGCCGGCGCTGACGGTCCTGGCCGCCCTGCTGGGCGAGGCGCCGCCCATCCCCGCCGCGCTGGCGCCGGGGCTCTATGCCGAGGCCGAGGGGCCGTTCTGGGCGGAGCTCGGCGCGGATTCGATCAGCGTCATGGGCGGGTTCGAGCGGCTGATGCAGGGCGCCGACGGGGGGCTGCGCAGCATCCCATCCTATCTCGACATCTTTCTCAATGCGCAGAGCGATACGGTGCTGGAAGGGCGAATCGGCGGGGTCGCCCGGCGGCTGGAGAAAGTTCCGGGGCAGACGCCGCTCGACCCGCGGCTGATCGGGCGCTGGCAGGAGCCGGATTTCGGCGGGGTGATCGAGATCCGCACGGATGGCACGGCGCGGATGCCCTGGCCCGGCGGGCTCGGCGCCGAGACGCGGCTGACGCCACTGCCGGGCGGCCGTGCGCTGGCCGAGCTGAAGCACGGGCCCTGGCGGCATCGCCCCTGCCTGTGGCTGCAAGCCGATGGGTCGCTGCGGCTTGCCAGCCACCGTTCGCGGGTGCTGCACTTCCGCCTGCAGAACGTCCCGGATCACGGCTGATGAAAACCCGACACCTCGCAAGCCTGCTGCTGGCCGGCGCAGCTTTCCTCTGCGGCGGCATGGCGGCCGCCCAAACGGGGCCCCAGACCGCGGCGTCGCCGGCCAACCGCGTGCTGCGCGTCGCGCCGCATGCCGATCTGCGCACGCTGGATCCGGTCTTCGCCTCGATCACCATCACCCGCATGCACGGGCTGATGATCTACGAGACGCTGTTCGCCTGGGACAACCAGCTGAACCCGCAGCCGCAGATGGTCGACCAGGTCGAGACCGCGGCCGACAACCTGACCTGGAATTTCCGCCTGCGCGAAGGGCTGAAGTTCCATGACGGGCAGCCGGTCACCAGCCGCGACGTGGTGGCCTCGCTGAAGCGCTGGATGGCGCGCGACACGGTGGGCGTGAAGCTGGCCGAATACACTGCATCGCTGGAGGTGATCGACGAGCGCCGCTTCGCGCTGCGGCTAAGCAAGCCGATGGGGCTGGTGCCTTTCGCGCTGGGCTCGGCCACCGGCCAGATCCCGGCGATCATGCGCGAGAGCGACGCCACCACCGAGCCCACCCGCCCGGTGACCGAGACCATCGGCAGCGGCCCGTTCCGCTTCAACCGCGGCGAATGGCGCAGCGGCGCCCGCATCGTCTACGACCGCAACCCGGACTATGTCCCCCGCGCCGAGCCGCCGAACGGGTTGGCCGGCGGCCGCGTGGTCAAGCTGGACCGCGTCGAATGGCACATCATGCCGGACCCGGCGACGGCGGCCGCCGCCCTGCAGACCGGCGAGATCGACCTGTGGGAGCAGCCCAGCCAGGACCTGATCCCGGTGATCCGCCGCAGCCGCGGCATCGCCGTCGAGCGCTATGCCAGCCTGGCCAACCAGGCGATGCTGCGGCCGAACCACCTGCACCCGCCCTTCAACGACCCGCGCGCCCGCCTGGCGCTCGCCTATGCGACCGACCAGGGCGACTTCATGGCCGCCGGCTATGGCGACGAGCAGTGGTGGAAGCGCTGCGGCAGTTTCTTCATCTGCGGCGGCCCGAACGGCACCGAGGCAGGTGCCACGGGCTACGCCACCCCGAACCTGGAACGCGCCCGGTCGCTGCTGGCCGAAAGCGGCTACAAGGGCGAGCGGGTGGTGATGATCTCCTCGCACGACATCCCGGCGATCGGGCGCATGGCGGAGGTCGCCGCCGCCTCGCTGCAGAAGATCGGCCTGAACGTCGACCTGCAATTCGCCGACTGGGGCAACGTGACCAGCCGCCAGCCGCGCCGCGACCCGCCGGACCAGGGGGGCTGGAACCTGTTCGTCACCACGGCCTCGGGCGGGACCATGCAGTCGCCGGTGACCAATATTGGCACCAACAGCGCCTGCGAGCGCGCCTGGGCCGGCTGGCCCTGCGACGCCGAGGCCGAGCGCCTGCGCAACGCCGTGGTCGACGCGGTGGACGAGGCCGGCCGCAAGGCGGCGCTGGACGCGCTGCACGCGCGGCTGGCGGTGTCGCAGCCCTATCGCGTCCTCGGCCAGTTCGACCAGCCCTACGCCCGGCGCAGCAACATCAGCGGCGTGCTGAACGCGCCGGTGATGGTGTTCTGGAATATCGAGAAGAACTGAAAGGCTTTTGGCAGGCCAGGGGAATGAATTCCCCTGGACCCCATCTTTTTTCTATCAGACTGCCGTGTCCACGTGGGGACAGGACGTGAAACGGCCCAACGTCAGCGCGACCTGTGAGCGAGCGCGTCCCGCCGCGACGCCCTGGTGTGGAGCGCCTTGAAGCGCTGCCCGTCAAACGGCCGATGATCAGAAAAAAGAAGGGGGCTTGGGGGAATTCATTCCCCCAACCTACCCAAGCTCTGTTCTGCCACCGGCAAAACCCACTCCCGATCCGCCCGCAGCAGCGCCGCCATCTCTTCCGGCGGCAAAGGCGGGCTGCAGAGCTCGCCCTGGTAGTCGTCGATGCCTTCGGCGCGCAGCCATTCCAGCTGGCGCAGGCTTTCCACCCCTTCGGCCAGCATCGGCACGTCCAGCAGCCGCCCCAGCGAGGCCACCAGCGCCGCCGCCTCCGCCGGCAGGCCGGCCGGGGTCAGCTTCAGCCGGTCCAGCGGGAAGCTGCGCAGCGCCACCGGGCTGGCGGGCCCGCTGCCGAAGCCTTCGACAGCCAGGCGGAAGCCCATGGCGCGCAGCTCCACCAGGCGGGCGCGAACCAGCTCGGCGGGCTCGGCGGCCAGCATGGCCTCGGTGACCTCCAGCTCCAGGCGGCGGGCGTCGCAGCCGCTCTCGTCCAGGATGCGCTGCAGCAGGGCCAGCCCGTCGGCAGCGCGGAACAGCCGCGGATAGAGCTTCACCGCCAGCACGGCGCCGAAGCCCTGCGCCGCCCAGCGCGCCTGCTGCCGCGCGGCGGACAGCAGCATCCATTGCCCCAGCGGGTCGACCAGCCCGGGCTCGGCGCAGACGCGCAGGAAATCCTCCGGGTCGATCGGGCCGCGCTGCGGGTGGCGCCAGCGCAGCACCGCCTGGGCGCCGAGCACCCTGCCCTCCCGCACCGACAACCGCGGCTGGAACAACAGGAAGAATTCGTCCTGCTGCAGGGCGGCGCGCAGCTGCTCCTCCAGCGCCAGGCGGTCGCGGGCGCGCTGGTCCATCTCCGGCAGGAAATAGCGCCAGACGTTGCGGCCGGCAGCCTTGGCTTCGTAGAGCGCCAGGTCGGCCTGCTGCGCCAGCAGATCCACCTCGGCCGCGTGGTCGGGATAGAGGCTGATGCCGATCGAGGGCGTCACCTGCAGCCGGTGCTCGGCCAGCTGGATCGGCTGCGACAGCGCCTCCCGCAACCGTCCGGCCAGGGCGTCGATCCCCGCCTGTGGCCCGCCCGCCAGCCCGGTATCCGGCTGCAGGCGGATGAGGAGCAAAAATTCGTCGCCGCCCAGGCGGATGACGCCGTCGCCGGCGCGGAGGCACGCCCGCAACCGCTGCGCCACCACCACCAGCAGCCGGTCGCCGACCGGATGGCCGAAGACGTCGTTGACATGCTTGAAGCCGTCCAGATCGATGAACAGTAGGGCGATGCCGCCGCCATCCTGCGACGCCTGCCCGCGCAGCCGGTCGAAGATGGGGTGCAGCGAGGCACGGTTGGGCAGGCCGGTCAGGGTGTCGTGGCTGGCCAGGTAGTCGGCCTTGCGCTCGGCCTCCTTGAGTTCGGAGATGTCGACCTCGCTGACCAGCAGCGCCGGGCGGCCGGTCGCCGAATCGCGGCAGCGGCGCAGCGTCATGTCGTGCCAGCGCGGCCCGCCGGCGGTGCGCAGCTGGGCGACCATGCGGGCCTCGCCGGCCTGCTCCAGGGCAGCCTGCATCGCCTCGCGCGTGGCGCCGTCGAGGAAGCGGGCGGCGAAGCTGTGGCTGCCCTCCGGCAGGGCGGCGCGGGCGGCCGGGTTGCGGTAGAGCAGCTCGCCCGCATGATCGTAGAGGGCGATCATCACCGATGTATGCACCAGCGCCTCGGCGCTGCGCAGCGTGTCGGCGCGGGCCTCGACGTCGCCCAGCGCCTCGCAGAGCATGCCCATGCGGCCGTCCGCCAGGCGCAGCCCGCGATAGGCGGCGGTGACCGGGCGGGGCTTGCCGTTCGGATAGAGGGTCCAGACCTCGACGAAGCTGGCGTCGCAGGCAATGAAATCCTCCTGGTACTGGCGCAGCTTGCGGGCGACGGCGGCGGACAGCTCGCGGCCGAGCTCGCGCGCCGCCAGCGCCTCCCGGCTGGGAGCCTGCCAGAGCAGCAGGCCGGCGGCATTGGCCCACACCACCCGGCCCTGGTCGATGTCATAGACCCAGAGCGGCGTGGTCAGCCGGTCGAGCGGCAGGGTGGCGGCTTCGAAGGCGGCGCAGGCGTGCCGCGCCGTCTCCGGTTGCTGATCGATGGCCTCCTGTCCGACGGCCCCCTGTCCGATGGCCTCCTGTCCGATGGCCTCCTGTCCGATGGCCCCCTGTCCGATGGCCTGTCCTGGCCCAGCATCCGCCATCCGCGAATCCCCTTCCCCGCAAGCGGTCCGCCGGCAGGCTAGGAGCGCGGGGTTATCGGGGAGTTAAGGCCGCTTCAGCGACAGGCGCTTCGCCGGCGCGCCGCCCTGGTTCGCCGCGAAGGCCGCCTGGATGGCGTCGGGCCAGGCGGCGACCTTGCGTTTCTCCAGATCGACGCAGAGGAAGAGAAACTCGCATTCGGCGCTCTGCCAGCCTTCGGCGGCGTGGAACAGCCGGTGGCGCAGCAGCAGCCGCTTGGCATCATGCGCCAGCACCTCGCTGCTGGCGGCGAGCGGCATGCCCTCCAGCACCTCGCGCTGATAGGCGACCCAGCTTTCGGCAGCAAAGGTGCCGAGGCCCTGGGCGCGGAAGGCCGGCCCCAGCCCCAGCCGCGGCCAGAGCAGGTCGGTCGCCATGTCGAAGGCCACCAGGTAGAAGGCCATGTTCATATGGCCGTAGTGGTCGGTCCATTCGGGGCGGACGGGGCCGATGGCCCCGCGATTCTCCGTCTCGATCATCTCATCCCGCATCGTCATCCAGGGCTGCCAGACTGCGGCCAGGGCGGCGGAACGCCAAGCCGTCCTCAGGAAGACTTCCGCCGGATCAGGCCGGTGCCGCGGTAGAAGGCGGTGTGGTCGAC
This sequence comes from Teichococcus deserti, assembly GCF_001982615.1. Lineage (GTDB taxonomy): Bacteria > Pseudomonadota > Alphaproteobacteria > Acetobacterales > Acetobacteraceae > Pseudoroseomonas > Pseudoroseomonas deserti. The sequence continues at coordinate 8,487 of NZ_MLCO01000330.1, forward strand.
CAGCGGCCAGATGCGGCGCAGCTCCTCATTGGCCTCGATGCCGTCGATCTGGCGCCAGCCCACCACCCAGTCGTTCAGCGTCTGCAGGTACTGCATGCAGGACGGGCCGCCGCCGCCGCAGTAATCGGGGATGTAGCGGCCATGGCTCGTGTCCAGATCCTCGACGATGTAGATCCCGCCCGGGCGCAGCGAGGGGAACAGCGTGTTGAAGCTGTCGATCTGGTGCTTCCAGACATGCGAGCCGTCGTCGATGATCAGGTCGAAGGGGCCAAGGGCGGCGAGGCGGCGCATGTCGTCCAGGCTGCTCTGGTCGGCGATCTCGATGGCCAGGCGGTCGCCGGCATAGGCGCGCACCGCCTCGTTGATGTCGGCGCCGATCACCTGGCCGTTGACGAAGTAGTCGCGCCACATCCGCACCGAGCCGCCGCCCAGCACGCCGATCTCCAGCACCTTGACGGGCTGGTCGCGCATCGGCGCCACGAAGGGCTCGTAGAAACGGAGAAAGTCGTTCCTGTCCGAGGCCTTGTCGGTTCCGTGACGGCGACCGATGGCGTCCAGAATTCCACCCATCTCGACTTCCCTGTGAAAAAATCTTTATTATCAGACCCTTCTAGGGGCGGCAGCTTAAGCTGTCCATCCGTTAACGTTTGATTTTCGCAAGAATTTCATGGGATGCAGGCCGCGGCGGAGGTCGCCCTCCGCCACGACAAGGCTCAGCGGCAGCCTGGCGGATTGAGGAACAGCCCCGCCGCCTGCGGCACCGGGGTGGCGCCGGGACAGAGCGGCGCCAGGCTCAGGCGCTGGGCGTCCTCGCCCGGCAGCGGGGGGGCAGCGCCGACGCTGCGGCTCTGCTCGCGCCGGGCGCGGGTCCCGGGGACGCCGAGCTCGGCCACGCATTCCAGCCGGTCGCCATCCCTGCGGGTGATCCGCACCAGCACCCGGCCGTGGTTCATCGGCAGGGCGGCGGTGGCGGCGGCCCCTGCCTCGCCTTCCAGGCAGGCCGCGATGCCGGGGGCGGTCTCCGGCAGGAAGCGCGACCAGCCATCCTCCTGGGCCAAGGCCGTGGTGGCGAGCACCAGCGGCGCGAGCAGAAGGGCAGAAAGACGGACAGGGGTCGTCATGGGGTCAGTGGATCTCCTGGGCCCGCGACAGCGCCTGCTTCAGCGCCGCCACGGAAAAGCTGTCGGATGCGCAAAGGTCGAGGATGACCTTCTCGCGCCGGGCGCCCAGCTCGATCGCCGCGGGCAATTGCCGCACCACCGCATGCGGAATCACCACGGCGCCGTGCCGGTCGGCATGCACCACGGCGTCATGCGCGCAGGCCATGCCATGAACCGACACCTCCTGGCCATAGGCGACCATGTGGACATAGGCATGGCTCGGATTGACGATGCCGAGGATCTGGAAGTTGGGCGCCAGCGCGTCGATGTCGCGGAACGACCCGTTGGTGACGCAGCCCTGCGAGCCCAGCGCCTTGTGCACCGCGCTGTGCACCTCGCCCCAGAAGGCGCCGTAGCCGGGCGTGTCGTCCAGGTCCTGCAGCACCACGACGGTCGGCATCGCCGCCTCGGCCACGTATTCGTACCAGCCGGTGCGGATGCCGCGGTCGACCTCGGCCAGGCGCCCGGAGGGGGCGGCGGCGCGGATCGTGCCGGTGCGGGCCAGGCCGCAGATCGGCTTCAGGGTGACGTCGGCGGCCACCAGCGGGCGCAGCGTGTAGCCATGGCCGCGCCGCTCCGGCGCCACCAGCTCCAGCGCGTTGCAGATGGTCGGCGTGTCCCAGGCACGCAGCGCCTCCAGGTCGGCGGCGGTGAAAGGATAGGCGGCGGCATCGGCCATGGTCGGCGCTCCGTTTTTTCTTGGACCCGGCCAGGATTGCCCCCGCGCTGCCCCCCGGCAACCCGCAAAGCCGCGCGCCGCGCATCACTTCCGCCGCCTGCGGCTTGGCGCACCCCCCGTGGAGGCGGTAGCCTGCGCCCCGCCTGCCGCCCGGGAACAGAATGTCCGCGACCCCGCCCGCCGAACCGGTCCTGCCCGCTCCTCCCGAAGGACCCCCTGGCGCGCCGCCGCGTGGCTGGGCGCTGCGCGGCGGCGCGCGGCGCGGCCGGATCTCCGCCTGGACCGGTCGCATCGGCACCCGCGCCGGGCTGGTCGCGGCGCTGATGCTGGGCGTGGTGCTGCTGCTCAGCGGCACGGCACTGGTCACCGGCCAGCGGCAGGCCGCCTTCATCGAGCAGATCGGCGTGCGCGACCGCCAGGCCGATGCCGCCGTCGACGAGCTGACCCAGCATGTCGCCGATTTCTCAGCCGGCTTCGCCAGCGTCATCGCCGGCGTGCTGCAGCCGGTGCCGGCGGCGCCGCGGATGGTGCGCGGCTCGGAGCGGATCCTGGCCAGCTTCACCCGCGTCAACACGCTGCTCGGCCATGAGCTGGACCCGATCCTGATGAGCGGCGGGCGCGACATGGCCGCCCGCATGCCCGGCTTCGTCGAGCAGGTGCGCAGCGCTTTCGCCGGGCGCCAGCGCGACCGCTTCGGCCCGCTGCAGGAAGAATGGCTGGACTACATGACCACCTACACGCGGGTGGCCAATGCGGCGCGCGACTTCGTCCAGAAGCGCGGCGACGCCAGCCTGCGCGATGCGCGGGACCTCGCCGAGCAGGCGCGCCGCATCGTGCTGGCCGCCGGCATCGCCGGCCTCGCCGGCTGCGCGCTGATCCTGGTGGTGCTGGTCGCCCTCATCGCCCGCCCGCTCAGCCGCATCGCCGGCGCCATGGATCAGCTGGCCCGCGGCCGGCTGGACCGCGCGGTGCCGGAGACGGCGCGGGCCGACCAGCTGGGCGAGATGGCGCGCGCCGTCGTCGTCTTCAAGCAGGGGCTGCAGGCCAGCCGCAACCTGTCGGAGCAGGCGGCCGAGAACGCCCGCCGCACCGCGGTCGCCACCACCCAGGCCTCCGACGCCATCGGCCAGGTCAGCGACGGCTCGATGACCCAGCTGTCGGAGCTGCGCCAGGTGGGCGAGGCGCTGTCGCAATCGGCCAGCGCCATCCGCGAGGTGGTGCGCACCACCGCCGATTCGAACGACCAGGCGCAGCACGCCAAGGACCTGCTGGGCATCAACCTGGTGAAGGTGCGCAGCCTGATCGAGCTGGTGGATGCCGTGGGCGACGACACCGAGCGGGTCACCCGCATCGCCGGCACCATCGCCAAGATCGCGACCCAGACAAATATCCTGGCGATCAACGCCGCCATTGAGGCCGCCCGCGCCGGCGAGCACGGCCGCGGCCTGGCCGTCGTCGCCGAGGAAGTGCGCGCGCTGGCCACCAGCAGCGAGAGCCTGGCGCAGGAGATCGCCGACGTGGTGCTGATCGCCGGCCGCCGCACCCGCGAGGGCAGCGGCACGGCCGCCGCCGTCGGCGAGGACATGGACGCGCTGGAGCGGCTGGTGGCCGAGGGCGCCCGCCTGTCGGGGGCCATCGCGGTGGCCATGGAGCAGCAGCAGGCCACCGTCACCGACATCCATGCGCGCGTCGGCACCCTGACCCGGATCGGCCAGTCCAACGCGACCGCGGCCGAGGAGATCACCGTGACCATGATCGACCTGGCAAAACTGGCGACCGAGACAAGAAACACGGTGGAAAGCATGGCCGGCCAAGGCATCCAAGGACACGGCGCATGAGCGCTTCGCTGGACAGTCAGGGCGACGTTGCCCTGCTGATCGTCGACGACAGCAGCTTCAACCGGCTGATGCTGAAGCGGCGTCTCGGCGAGCTCGGCTACGCCAACATCACCATGGCGGAAGACGGCGAGCAGGGCCTGGCCGCCATCGAGCGCCAGCGCTTCGACGTGGTGCTGCTGGACCTGGAGATGCCCAAGCTCGACGGCATCGCCGTGCTCGAGCAGCTGCACGCCGCGCGCGGCGCGGCGCCGCCGGTCATCGTCATCTCGGCCCTGACCGAGATGGAGAAGATCGTCCGCTGCATCGAGCTCGGCGCGGAGGACTACCTGCCCAAGTCGTTCGATCTTCCCCTGCTCCGCGCCCGCCTCGGCGCCGTGCTGGAGAAGAAGCGGCTGCGCGACCTCGCCGACCAGCGCCTGGCCCTGCTGGAGGCCGAGCTCGAATCCGCCCGCGCCGCGCAGCTTTCCCTCGTGCCGCGCGACTTCCGCGCCATCGCGCCCGCCGGCCTCGACCTCTGCGCCGCCATGGTGCCGGCGCGCCAGGTCGGCGGCGACCTCTACGACGCCTTCCGCATCGACCCAACCACGCTGCTGATCACGGTCGCCGACGTCTCCGGCAAGGGCGCGCCGGCCGGTCTGACCATGGCCCGCAGCCTGGGCCTGATCCGCGCCGCCGCCGTGCTGCTGGCCGCCGAGGGCACCACCCCCGACCCGGCCGCCATCATCACCCGCGCCAACGACGACCTGGCCCGCGACAATGACAGCCTGACCTTCGTCACCATCGCGCTGGCCGTCCTCGACGCCGCCACCGGCGAGGGCCGCATCTGCGTCGCCGGCCACGAGGCACCCTATCGCCTGTCGGCCGCCGGCATCGCGCCCCTCACCGGCCTCACCCGCCAGCCCGCCATGGGCGCGTTGGAAGACTACCCCTACAGCAGCGATCCCTTGTCCCTGGCGGCAGGCGAAGCGCTGCTCCTGTTCAGCGACGGCGTCACCGAAGCCGAAGACGCCCACAGCGATTTCTTCGGCCGCGAACGGCTGGAGGCGGCCCTCGAACCCTGCGCCACCCGCCCCGCCGCCAGCGTGGTCGAGGCGCTGCTCCACGCGGTGGAAGCCTTCGTCAACGGGGCACCGCAGGCGGATGACATCACGGCGCTGGTGCTGCGTCGGGGCTGACAGAGAAGACAGGGGCAGGCCAGGGGAATGAATTCCCCTGGACCCCTTCTTCTTTCTGTTCTGTTGGCTGTTTGACGCTCAGCGCTTCACCGGCAGCGACACCAGGGCGTCGAAGCGGGATGCATTTTCATACAACCGGCGCTCGCTCGCAGGTCGCGCTGCCGATGGGCCGTTTCACGTACTGTCTCCACGTGGACACGGCAGTCACACCAGAAAAAAGAAGGGGGTCTGGGGGAATTCATTCCCCCAGCCTGCCCGATCTTCCTGTTCTTCAGATGGCTTTATAAAACTCTGCCACCGCCTTCCCCACTTCCGCCAGCGCCGCGTTGCGGGCGGCGAGAGGTGCCGAAGTCCCCGTCAGATAGGCTGAGACCAGCAGCGGCGCCGAGCTGTCCGCCGGCCACAGGATCCCGGCATCGTTGGTGCTGCCGCGGGGTCCGGTGCCGGTCTTCTCGCCGGCGCGCCAGCCGCTCGGCAGGCGGGCCTTCAGGCGGTCATCGCCGGTCTTGTTCTCGACCAGCCAGCGGGTCAGCAGGGCGCGGCTGTCGGGCTTCAGGGCATTGCCCAGGATCAGCTTCTCCAGGGTCTGGCTCATCGCCAGGGGCGTCGTGGTGTCGCGCGGGTCGCCGGGGGTGCCTTCGTTCAGCTCGGGCTCGATGCGGTCCAGGCGCGTGGTCGCGTCGCCCAGGCCGCGCAGCCACGCCGTCAGGCCCGCCGGGCCGCCCAGGCTCTGCAGCATCAGGTTGGCCGCGGTGTTGTCGCTCAGCGTCACGGCGACCTCGCAGAGGTGGCGCATCGGCAGGCCGGGGCCGCCGGCGCCGGCCTCGGTGCCGGGGGAATAGGCGACGAGCTGGTCGCGGGTGAAGCGGATCGGGCGGTCGAGCTGCTCCTGCCCGGCATCGACGCGGGCCAGCACGGCGGCGGCGGCCAGGACCTTGAAGGTGCTGCACAGGGGGAAGCGCTCGTCCAGGCGGTGGCCGGCATGGCGGGCGGTGCCGGCGACCAGGATGGCGACGCCAAGGCGGCCGCCGCTGCGCGCCTCGATCTCGGCCAGGCGCTGTTCCAGCGGCGAGGCCGCGAAGGCCGGGGTGGCGGCGAGGGCCAGGCCGGCGGCGAGCAGGCTGCGGCGGTGGATGGTCATGCGGGGCGTCCTCCGGTTCGGTGTGGCGGCAAGCTGGCGGGTGGCGAGCCCCTCGACAAACGGGGAGATCTCGGGCGAAACCTCAGGAAAATTTGGGTCAGGACCGATGCGCACCCATTTGCCCCTGAACGCGCTCAGGGCTTTCGAGGCGGCGTCCCGCCATCTCAGCTTCACCAAGGCGGGGCTGGAGCTGCATGTCACCCAGGCCGCCATCAGCCACCAGGTGAAGAGCCTTGAGGAAAACTTGGGGGTCGCGCTGTTCCGCCGGCTGCCGCGCGGGCTGGCGCTGACCGACGAGGGCGCGGCGCTGCTGCCCGAGATCGCCGAGGCCTTCCGCCGCATCGCCAGCACGCTGGACCGCTTCGAGGGCGGGCAGCTGCAGGAGGTGCTGACGCTCGGCGTGGTCAGCAGCTTCGCGGTCGGCTGGCTGCTGCCGCGGCTGGAGCGCTTCCGCGCGGCGCATCCTTTCATCGACCTGCGGCTGCAGACCAACAACAACCGGGTCGACCTGGCGGGCGAAGGGCTGGACGGTGCCATCCGCTTCGGCGACGGCGCCTGGCACGGGACCGATGCGGTGGAGCTTTTCGCCGCGCCCCTCGCCCCGGCCTGCGCGCCGGCCCTCGCCCCGCGGCTGCGGCGGCCCGAGGATCTTGCCACCGAGACGCTGCTGCGCTCCTACCGCGCCGATGAATGGGCGCGCTGGTTCGCCGGACTGGACCTGCCCTGCCCGCCGTTGCGCGGTTTTCTGTTCGACTCTTCCCTGGCCCTCGCCGAGGCGGCGGCGCAGGGGGCGGGCGTCGCGCTGCTGCCGGCGCGGCTGTTTGCCCGCGACCTGCGCTCCGGGCGGCTGGTGCGGCCCTTCGCGCAGGAGGTGGCGCTGGGCAGCTACTGGCTGACCCGGTTGCGCTCGCGCCCGGCCAGCCCGGCCCTGCAATCCTTCCAGGACTGGCTGCTGGCCGAGGCGGCGCTGGGCGACTAGCGGGCGGGCGTCCCCGGCTCGCCCAGGTCCCACCACAGGCCGGCGAAAGCCAGCAGGCCTTCGCGGGCGGGGGCCTTCAGCAGGTGCTCGTCCGGGCCGTGCTGCTTGCAGCCGTTGTAGCTGTGCGGCACCCAGACCAGCGGCACGCCCAGATGGTCGACGAAGACGTCGCCCGGCAGGCCGCCGCTGCTGTTGGGGATGACCTGCACCCGCTGGCCCAGGCTTTTCTCCATGCTGGCCTGGGCCCAGCGCACCCAGGGGTGGTCGGGCGCGGTGCGGCTGGCCGGCATGCGGATGGCGGCCTGCTCGATGGCCACCGCCTCCAGCCCGTGCAGGTCCAGATGGTGGCGCAGCGCCGCCTCGAAGCCGGCCGGGTCGCTGTCGACGGTGTAGCGAATCTGGCAATGGGCGCGGGCGTCGGGCGCGACGGCGTTGACCGGGTTGGCCGGCACGCCGCTGGTCATGGCCAGCACGATGAAGCTGTTCCAGCCATAGATCTTCTCGGCCGGGGTCAGGCCGGGTTCGCCCCAGCCTTCGTCGATGGTGGCCGCGCCGTCGCCGCCGCCGACCGGGCAGCCCTCGAGCACGGCGCGCACCGCGGCCGGCACGGCACTGCCCAACCCGTCGCCCGGCAGCCAGCCGCGCACCAGGATCTTGCCGTTGCGGTCCATGATGGTCGACAGGGCATGCGCCAGCAGGATCGCCGGATCGGTGGTCAGCCCGCCCCAATGGCCGGAATGCACGCCGCCCTGGCGCAGCCGCACGACCAGGTCGCAATGCCAGGTGCCACGGGTGCCGGTGGCGATGGTCGGCAGGCCGGGCTCGACGCGCGGCCCGTCGGAGGCGATCAGCGCATCGGCCGAAAGCGCCTCGGCATGAGCGGCGACGAAATCGCGCAGGCCCTTGCTGCCGCGCTCCTCGGCGGTTTCCAGCACCAGCTTGACATTGGCGCCGAGGCGGCCGCCGCGCTCGTCCAGCACGGCCTGCAGGGCGGCCAGGTCGATGGCGTGCTGGCCTTTGTTGTCGGCGGTGCCGCGGCCGTACCAGCGGTCGCCGCGGTCGGTCACCGCCCAGGGGGCGATGCCGTCGGACCACTGCGCCGCCAAGCCCGCGACGGTGTCGCCATGGCCATAGAGCAGCACGGTCGGCAGCGCCGGATCCTCGATGCGGGTCGCAGTCAGGATCGGGCCGAAGCCGGCTTCGGGATTTTCATGCAGATGGCTGGAAAAGCCCATCTCGGCCAGCCAGGGGGCGATGCCTTCCTCGAGGTAGCGGGCCAGCGCCGGCGCGTGCTGCTCCTCCTGCGAGGTGGAGGGGATCGCGACCAGCGCGCTCAGCCGGTCGGCGAAGCCGCCCTCGTCGAAAAAGCGCGCCGCCCGCGCCAAGGCGCCATCCCGTGTCGCCATCACCCCGAATTCCCTTTTCCCGGTCCGCGACGGTGAACCCCGGCCTCGGGGATGGCCACGGTGTGTGGCCGCAGCCAATGCGACTGAAGACGCCGCCCGTCAACGGCCGCGGTCACGCTTATGTTAATTTTTCCGCCGGTGATATTCCAAAATCTGGAATTGGTAGCGCGGTACGCTACCGCATCGAATCAGCGGCTGGTACGGGCCGGCGCGCCGCCCGAGGACGAGGTCGTGGACGCCCCCGAGGATCCGCCCGAGCCGCCGCCAACCGCGCCCGTGCCGAGCAGCGCCGCGGCCACCAGCGGCAGGCCGATGCCGAGCGGCGCTGCCAGCCCCATGCCGGCGGCCGGCGCCAGGATGACGGGGGCGGCGGCCTCGGCCACCGCGCCGCCGGCGAGCGCGCCACCCGCCAGCGCGCCCGAAGCCCCGCCTGGGGCCACGGACGCTGCGGCTGATGGCGGCGCCACCAGCCGCGGCCGTTCCTGGCCGCGCGGCGGGATGACAATGCCGGCCTCGGCGGGCACGGCGATGCTGCGCAGCGGCGTCTGGCCCTGCGCCCGGGCGGGGCCCGCCAGCAGCAGGCTCGCCAGAATGGCGAAGCTCGTGCTGGTCAGCGCACCGGATGGGGCGTAGAAGCGTCGCATGCACAACCACAGGCTGCAGACCGGACTGTCAGGCATGCTGCGTCTCCCGCAGGGTGGCGTGGAAGGCCGGCAGGGTCAGGCTGGCCGCCTCGGCGGCGAGCAGGCGGGGGAAGACGAGCTCCACGCCGAAGCGGCGCGCCATCTGCAGCTGCGGCACCAGGTGGATATCGGCGAAGCCCGGGCTGTCGCCGAAGCAGAAGGGGCCGGCGGCGTCGTCGAGCAGCGCCTCGCCGGCTTCCAGCCCTTCGGTGATGGCCTGGCGGGCCCAGCCCTGGGCCTGGCCCTCGGAGGCGCCGGTGGCGCGCAGGCGCGCCAGCACGCGCGCGGCGTGCAGCATCGCGATCTCGCCGGCGATGGCCTGGGAGAAGGCGCGGACGCGGGCGCGGGTCGCCGGATCGGGCGGCAGCAGCGCCGGCGACGGCCAGATCTCCTCCAGCCATTCCAGGATGGCCATGGCGTTGTGCAGCAGCGTGCCGTCGGGCAGCTGCAGGATCGGGTTGGGGCCGGCCGGCACGGCGGCGGCCAGGCCCAGCGGCAGCCGCGGCGGCAGGCCGGCGCGGGACGCCTCGTCGGGCGGGTCGCGCAGCAGCGTCTCGACCTCGACCCCTTTCAGGGCAAGGGCGATCTGGACCCGCCAGGTGGCGACACAGCGGCGATAGCCATGCAGGCGCATTGCTGCCCCCTCTCCTCCCGATGCTGTGAGCAAAACACCTCCGCTGTCAATGTTGCGTTGGCGACCACAGCCAGCGGTTGTGCCCTTGCCGCGTCGAACGACGCTTGCAGCCTGAACGTGGCAGAAATTTGCGCCGGGCGTGGGCCGCGCTGCCGCATCCTTGCCAGTGAATTGAAAAAACTCCGGAAACGGACCCGCCGACCGGCGCCGGCCGTCCGGGCCGCCTGAGACGAAAGCCCCCTGCCATGGACCAGACCGACCACCGCATCCTCCGCGCGCTCGCCCGCAATGCCCGGCTGACCAATGCCGAGCTGGCCGCCGAGGTCGGCCTGTCGCCCTCGCCCTGCTGGACCCGGGTGCGGCGGCTGGAGCAGTCGGGGGTGATCCAGGGCTATGTCGCCCTGCTGGACCAGGCGCAGCTCGGCCTGCCCGACACGGTCTTCGTCGAGATCATGGTGGAGAAGCATGACGAGACGGCGCTGGCCCGCTTCGAGCAGGCGGTGCAGGACATGCCGGAGGTGCTGGAATGCCACCTGACCACCGGCGAATACGACTATCTGATCAAGGCGGCCGTCGGCGGCACCGCCGGCTACGAGGCGCTGCTGCGCGAGAAGCTTTATCGCCTGCCGGGCGTGCGGCACACCCGCACCGCCTTCGCGCTGCGCAGCCTGAAGCGGGCGATCTCTCCCCTGCCCTGAGGCGTCAGGCGCCGAGGGTGGCCAACGCCCGGCGCACCGCCTCGACCGAGAGGTCGGCCATGGGCAGGCCGCGCGCCACGGCGACCGCCGGGCCGCGCGGGGCGCAGAGGGCGGGGTCGCTGTCCGGGCCGAAGAGGGCGAGCGTCGGGCAGCCGGCGGCGGCGACCAGATGCGTCGGGCCGGTGTCGTTGCCGATGGCGCAATGCGCCGCCCGGGCCAGTGCGCCGATCTGCGTCAGGTCGGTGCGGCTGGTCAGGTCGATGGCCGAAGGCGCGGCCGCGACGATCCGCGCCGCCAGGTCCTTTTCCGACGGGCCGCCCAGGATGACCGCGGGGATGTCCGAGGCCGCGGCGAGTTCGGCGAAATGCTCGACCGGCCAGCGCTTGCCGGGGCGGCCGGGCGAGGCGCCGGGGATCATCAGGAAAAACCTTTCCGGCAGCGCGAAGGATGACAGGTCGCCGGCGAGCCAGTCGAGGGCGGGCGGCGGGAAGGCGGAAATGCCGGCCATCTCGAGCTGCTCGCGCTGGCGCTCGACGGTGTGCATGGCGTCGCGCAGCGGGTTGGCGTGCGGGTGGCTGGCGCCGGCGGCGATGCCCGACCATTCGGCGCGGCCGCCGGTGAAGAGGCGGTAGCGCGACGACCGGCTGGAGGTCTGCAGGTCATAGACACGGTCGAAGCGCGCCCGGCGCAGGCGCAGCGCCAGCGAGGCCACGCCGCGCAGGTCGCCCCAGGAAGGCCGGCCGTCGGCCCAGACGCGGTCGAACCAGGGGGATTTTTCTGCCAGGACCGCGAAGGGCTTCGTGGTCAGCAGGGTGATCTCGGCGTCAGCGTGATGCGCGCGGATGGCGGCGAAGGGGCCGAAGGCCTGCACGAAGTCGCCCAGCGCCGCCAGCTTGATGACCAGGATGCGCGTCGTCATGCGCCCAGCAGCTCCCGATAGACGGCAATGGTCGAGGCCTGCATGGCCGCCGTCGTGTAGTCGCGCTGCACGGCGGCACGGGCGGCGTCGCCGATGGCGGCGCGGTCTTCATTCGGCATGGCCAGGACGGTGCCGATGGCCGTCGCCAGGGCGGCCGGGTCGCCCGGGGGGACGCGCCAGCCGGTGAGCCCTTGCGCCACGGTCTCGCGCGGGGCGCCGAGGTCGGAGGCGATGACCGGGCGGCGCATGGCCTGGGCCTCGACGACGCTGCGGCCGAAGGCTTCCGCATCGGTGGAGGCGTGCAGCACCAAGTCTGCCAGCAGCAGCGCCGCGGGCATGTCGCCGGTGTGGCCGGGCATGGCGACGTCCTGCGTCAGGCCGAGGGTCGCGATGCGGGCGCGCAGCTCGGCCGCATAGGCGCCGCGGCCATGGTCGCCGAGCAGGATGGCGAAAGGCTTTCTTTCCATTTTCGCAAGGGCGTCGAGCAGCACTCCCTGCCCTTTCCAGCGGCTGATGCGGGCGGGCAGCAGGATGACTGGGCGGTCGCGGGGGATGTCCCAGGCCTGGCGCAGGGCCTCGATCCGGTCCGGCGTGACGGCCGCCGGGTCGAAGAGGCGCAGGTCGACGCCGCGCGGGATGATGCGGATGCGCGACGGGTCGGTGCCGTGCCGCGCCTGGATGAGGTCGGCGATGAAATGGCTGATGGCGATGACGCGGTCGCCGCGGGCCATGACCGAGTTGTAGAGGCGCTTGCCGGGGACGTTCTCGTTGTAGGCGCCGTGATAGGTGGTGACGAAGGGGATGTTTTCCCGGCGCGCCGCGGAGAGGCCGGCCCAGGCGGGGGCGCGGGAGCGGGCGTGGACCAGGCGGATGCCGTGGGTTCGGATGACAGCCTGAAGCGCCCGGGCGTTGCTGGCCCAGGCAAAGGGCGACTTGCCGGTCAGCGGCAGGGTGACATGGGTGGCGCCGAGGGCTTCGAGGGCCGGCACCAGGCGTCCGCCGGCGGAGGCGACGACGGGGTGGTATCCGGCGGCGGCCTGGGCTTCGGCGATTTCCAGGGTGCCGCGTTCGACGCCGCCGCTGTTCAGGGCGGGCAGCAGCTGGAGGATGGCGGGCGGCCTGGTCGACATGCTCTCGGCAATACCGACGCCTGTCGCTTCTGACCAGCCTGTCGTCCCGCCGTGCTGCCCTGACGGAGGTGCAGTCTTGGTGCTGCGCGGGTGTCGGCCGTTGATGGGGGGGCCCGGGGGCATGCAATGCCCCCGGATGCTTCTCTGTTTATCCGCCTTTGACGCCACCTGCCGTCAGCCCCGCGATGATCTGTTTTTGGGCCGCCAGGGTCAGCAGCAGCACCGGCAGCGTCACCAGCAGGGCGGCGGCAGCGAGCGGCCCCCAGGAGATCTGCTCGAAGGTCAGCATGTTGTTCACCGCCACGGGCAGGGTGCGGGTTTCGCGCCCGGCGAGGACCATGGCGAAGATGAAGTTGTTCCAGGAGAAGATGAAGGACAGGATCGTCGCCACGGTGATCCCCGGCCTGGCCAGGGGGAAAGCGACGTGGCGGAAGGCCTGCCAGATGGTGGCGCCGTCGACCAGGGCGGCTTCTTCCAGCTCGGCGGGCAGGCCTTCGAAGAAGCCGATCATGACCCAGACCACGATGGGCACGGTGATGACCAGGTGGGTGATGATGATGGGCGTCAGCGTGCCGGTCAGGCCCAGCCATTGGAACAGCAGGAAGAGCGGGATCAGGTAGGACAGGCCCGGGGTGATGCGGGCGATGAGGATCAGCATGGCGGCGCGGGTCGCGCGCATCTTGGCGATGCCGTAGCCGGCGGGGACGCCGATCAGCAGGGCAAGGCCCGTCGCGCTGAACGACGTCACCACGCTGTTCCAGGTGTAGAGCAGGAAGTCGTTGCGGGCGAAAACGGACAGGAAGTTGTCCCAGACGGGTGGGTCGGGGATGAAGACGGGGGGCCAGGCGGTGTTGTCGAGCTCGGTCTTCAGCGCCAGCGACAGCATCCAGAGGAAGACCAGGGCGCCGGGCGAGACCAGGATCAGCACCGCGATGGCGAAGCCGATCTTTTCGAGGATCCGCATCATGCCGCGTCCTTCACCCGGTTGCGGGTCCAGAGCAGCAGGGCGGCGAGCGACACGATCAGCAGGAAGAACACCACCACCACCGCGCTGGCGTAGCCCATGTTGTAGTAGGCAAAGCCCTGCAGATAGAGGAAAATATTGATGGTCTCGCTGCTGGTGCCGGGGCCGCCTTGGGTGATGACGTAGATGGTGTCGAAGGCCTTCAGCGCGTCGATGGTGCGGATGATCAGCGCCACGACGATGAAGGGCAGCAGCAGCGGCCAGGTGATGTGGCGGAAGGACTGCCAGGCATTGGCGCCGTCGATCTTCGCGGCCTCGTAGGGGTCGATCGGCAGCGAGGCCAGGCCCCCGAGCACGATCAGCATGACCAGCGGCGTCCAGTGCCAGACCTCGACCATGACCAGCGTCGGGATGACGGTGGCGGCGTCGTAGATCCACATGCTGGGCGGGATGCCGAATTGCGTCAGGATCCAGTTCAGCACGCCGAGCTGCGGGTGGAACATCATGGTCCAGACGAGGGCCACCGCCACCGGCGTCGCCATCATCGGCAGGATGAAGATGGTCCGCGCCAGGCCGCGCAGCGGGAAGTTGCGGGCGAAGACCAGCGCCGCCGCCACGCCGAAGACCATCGGCAGGATCACGGCCAGCGCCGTGAAATACAGCGTCCGCGCGATCGAGGAGAGGAAGCGCTCGTCGGTGAACAGCTTGCGGTAGTTGTCCAGGCCGACGAAATGGTGGCCGCCGCCGATCTTCCATTCATGGGCCGACATGAACAGGGTGAAGGCCCAGGGGAACAGGATGACGGCCAGCACCACGATGCCGGCGGGGACGATGAACCAGCCATAGCGGCGGGCATAGTTGCGGCGGCGCGGGGCGGCGGCCGCGGTCGCCGCCCCTCCCGGCAGGGCGGTTGCGCCCCCTGGCATCAGGTGGCGCGCTCCGACTGCTCCAGCACCGGGCGGAAGGCGTCGGTGGCGCGCTTCAGCTCGGCGGCCGGATCGGCGCCGCCGATGGTGTTGGTGATGGCGGTGCCGATGGTGTCGCGGAACTCGGTGACGGGGACGATCTCCGGCAGGCCCGGGCGGGCGATGCGGGCGCTTTCCGAGAGCGTCGTGAAGAACTCGCGCGGGAAGCGGCTGCTGCTGATCGCCTCCTCGTTGCTGAAGGGGCTGCTGCGGGCGGGCGCGCCGGCGCCGGAGGTCAGGTAGCGCAGCTGGTTCGCCTTGCCGCTGGCCCATTGCAGGTAGTACCAGGCGGCGCCCTTGCGTCGGCTCTGCTCGCTGATGCCGAAGGCGGTGCCGAACAGCGCGCAATGGTGATGCGCCGGGCCTGCCGGCACCACGGCATAGCCGACCTTGCCGGCGACGCGGGAGCGGGTCTTGTCCTCGAGCGGTGCTGCGAAGCCCACGCCGTCGATCCAGAAGGCGGCGCGGCCCTGCATGAAGGTCGTCTGGCACTCGTTCCAGTTGAAGCCGACGCTGCCCGGCGGCGCGCATTCGCGCATCATCTTCTGGTACATCTGGGTGGCCCAGATGGCGTCCGGCGTGTCGGTCTGCAGCTTCATGTCGGCGCTGACCGTGTCGCGCTGCGCGGTGCCGAGCAGGAAGGAGCTCCACAGCACCACATTGGCGTTGCGCAGCCCGCGGCCGACGAAGCCGTATTGCTGCTTGGCGGGGTCGGTCAGCGCCTTGGCCGCGGTGTAGAGCTCGTCGAAGGTCTTCGGCACGGCGATGTTCTTCGCCGCCAGAAGGTCCTTGTTGTAGTACATGATGAAGTAGTCGGTGAACTCCGGCAGGGTGTCCATCCGCCCGTCCGCCTGGGTCGAATAGGTCACCGCGCCGGCGCCGAAATCGGCGAAGTCGAAGTCGGGCGCGGTCAGCGACGCGTCCGCGATCATCGGCTTGATGTCGGAGCACCATTTGGCGCGGCCGACCTGGCGCTTGTTCACATGCAGGCTGATGCCGACCACGTCGAAGGACGGCCGGCCGGAGGCGAATTCGATGGCGAATTTCTGGCGGTGCTGCTGCTCCGGGATCTGCTCGGCGCCGACCTTGATGCCGGTGAGGTCCTCGAATTCGCGCTGGTGCTGGATCAGCAGGGAGGATCGCGGGTTGGAGGTCAGGCTGGCCTCGACCTTCTCGCCCTTGAAGCGCTGCCAGTCGAAGGCCTGCTGGGCGCCAACCTTGGCCACCAGCGGCGGCGCCGCAAGGGCAGGCACGGCCAAAAGGCCGGCACGAAGCGCCGTGCGCCGCGTGAACTCGGACATCGTCATACTCCTCCCCGGTCCCGGCTTTGCCGGTTGTGATGTTATGCTTTCATCCCGACGGGGCGGATGGCAAGCGCCTTCGGAGTGGATTACGAGAAAGCCGGAAATGGAGGACGTCACCGCATGAC
>NZ_MLCO01000331.1 GCF_001982615.1 Teichococcus deserti
GCGTGGGCGCGGCGGCGGACGGGGCAGGGGCTGCGGCCTGGGCGTTCAGCGCGGCGATACGCTCGTCGAAGGCGGCGCGCAGGCAGGCTTCCAGCACGGCGCCACGGCGGCTGCCGCAGTCGCGCGCGCGGCGCGACAGCCAGCCGCGCTGGTCCTGGCGCAGCGCCGTGGCGTCGCCGCGGGCGGTCGCGCCGCGGAAGGCCTCGACCAACACGCGGTCGCGCTCCAGCAGGTCGGGGGTGGCACAGATGGTGCGGTCGATCGGCGTGGTGGCGCGGTCGCAGGCGATCTGCGCCCGGGCCTGGCTGCCCGCCGCCAGCGCCAGCAGCATCGCCGCGCTGGCCATCAGACTGTTCCGCATCGCGCCCGCCATCCTTCCCCTCGTGGCTTCGTCTGTCCGCCGAAATTGCGGGAGGCGCAATCGGCCCAGGCCAGGCTCCGCGGGATGTGAGCGGTTCAGCCGGCCGAACGGCGGGCGCGCAGGCGGCGGACGCGGTCGAGCACGCCGCAATCCGCCTCGGCGCACCAGCGGCGCTGGCCGCCGCGGCTGGTGTCGAGGAACAGCCAGCCGCAATGATGCCCCGGGCATTCGCGCACCCGCGGCAGGCGTGGATCGATCAGCAGCTCGGCCGCCTGATGCGCCAAGCGATGGACCAGCGCCATGGGGTCGGGATCGGCGGACCAGTCCCAGGCAAAGCCGGTGGGCAGCCGGCGCAGGCGGCGCTGCGCCCGGTTGGCCAGGCCTTCGACGAGCGCCAGGTCGATGGCGGCGGGCTCGGCGCCGCGGCCGAGCGTGGAGAAGATGCGGAACACCGCCTCCCGCAGGTCGCGGGCAGCCAGCAGCGCCGCCCGGGCCGCGGCGGGCCGCTCCGCGAAGCCCTGCCGCAGGGCGACCAGAGAACCGCCCTCCGCGGCGCCGGCGCGGCCGGCCCAGGCCAGCAGGTCGGCGGGGGCGCGCAGGACATCCTCCTCCTCGCCGCCGCGGCGGGCGGCGATGGTATTGGCCAGGTCCAGCACCGGATGGCCGCCGCGCAGGTTGAGGCTGGCGATGGTCCGGGTCATGGCGCCTCCTTCCGACTCGCGAACCAGGGTGACCCGGGGAACCGTAACGGGTATTCGTGGTTTTGTCCGTGACGAACCGCAAGGCACCGGCCATGTCCGCCACCACCGCCTGCCAGAGTCCCAATGCCGGCCCGGCGCGCCTGGACCTCCTGCTCTTCCTGGTGATGAGCCTGGTCTGGGGCAGCACCTGGATCGCCGCCAAGGCCGGCATCAACGCCGTGCCGCCGGTCTTCTTCGCCGCCTGCCGCTATGTGCTGGTGGGCGGGCTGCTGCTGGCGCTGGTGCCGGGCGTCGCGCGGCTGCTGGCCGGGCCGGGGGCAGCGCGGCTCTGGCTGACGGGCACGCTGGTCAACACGGGGACCTATGCGACGCTGCTCTGGGGCATGCAGCACGTGGCCTCGGGCGTCGCCGGGCTGGTCAACCTGCCGATGGTGGCGATCGGCCTCTATGCGCTGGAGCTCCTCCGCGGCGAGGCGCGGCTCACATGGCGGCATCCGGCGGCGCTGGTTCTGGGGCTGGCGGGGCTCGCCGTGCTGTTCCGCCAGGATGCGGCGATCGCCGGCGGGGGCATGGAGATGCTGGGCATCCTCGCCATCCTGGCCGGCACCTTCAGCTATTGCCTGGGCTCTGTGCTGTCGCGGCCGCTGCTGCAGCAGGGGGTGACGCCCTTCCAGCTGACCGGCGCCCAGGCGGTGGTCGGCGCCGTCGGCCTGTCGCTGGTCTCGGCGGCGCTGGAGCCGGTGACGCCCGCCGACTTCGCCACCCTGGCCGAGCCGCTGCCGCTGGCCAGCCTGCTGTTCATGGTGATCTTCGGCACCTTCACCGCCTACACCATCTATCTGCGGCTGATGCGCAACTGGGGGGCGTCGAAGGCCGGGCTCTACGCCTTCGTCTCGCCGGTGGTTGCGCTGCTGCTGGGGCGGCTCGCCTATGACGAGCCGCTGGGCCTCGACCAGGCCGCCGCCGCCCTGCTGCTGCTGGGGGCGGCGGTGATCGCGGTGCGAAAGTAGCCTTACGCGAAGAAGCGGTTCGCCGGCCGCTGCAGCCCCAGATGGTCGCGCAGCGTGGTGCCGGCATACTGCTTGCGGAACAGGCCGCGGCGCTGCAGCTCCGGCACCACCTTGCCCACGAAATCGTCGAGCCCCTCGGGCAGGTGCGAGAACATGATGTTGAAGCCGTCGCTGCCGCCTTCCTCCAGCCATTGCTGCATCTGGTCGGCGATCATGACGGGCGTCCCCACCATCGCCAGCCCGCCATAGCCGCCCAGGCGCTGGGCCAGCTGGCGCACCGTCAGGTTTTCCCTCGCGGCCAGGGCAATGACGCGCTCGCGGCTGCTCTGGCTGGCATTGGTCGGCGGGATCTCCGGCAGCGGCCCGTCGGGGTCGAAGCCGCTGGCGTCATGGCCCAGCGCGATCGACAGCGAGGCCAGCCCGCTCTGGTAATGCACCAGGCTGTCCAGCGTCCGGCGTTTCTCCTCCGCCTCCTCCAGGCTGTCGCCGACGACAACGAAGGCGCCGGGCAGGATCTTCAGGGAATCAGCCTCGCGCCCCGCCTTGGCCAGGCGCGCATGCATGTCGGCGCGGAAGCGCTGACCGTCGGCGAGCGTCGGAGTGGCGGCGAAAATGACCTCGGCGGTCTCGGCGGCCAGCTGGCGCCCGGCCTCCGAGGCGCCGGCCTGCACGATCACCGGCCAGCCCTGCACCGGGCGGGCGATGTTCAGCGGGCCGCGCACGGAGAATTCGGGGCCCTTGTGGTTCAACACGTGCAGCTTGGCAGGGTCGAAGAACTGCCCGGTCTCAACGTTGCGCAGAAAGGCGTCGTCGGCCCAGGAGTCCCAAAGACCCGTGACCACCTCATAGAATTCACGGCCGCGCTTGTAGCGCTCGCCATGCTCGACATGCGCCTCGAGGCCGAAATTCAGCGCGGCGTCGGGGTTGGAGGTGGTGACGATGTTCCACCCCGCCCGCCCTTCCGAGATGTGGTCGAGCGAGGCGAATTTGCGGGCGACATGATAGGGGTCGTTGAAGGTGGTCGAGGCCGTCGCGATCAGCCCGATCCGCTCGGTCACCGCGGCCAGCGCCGGCAGCAGGGTCAGCGGGTCGAAGGAAGTGACCGTGTGGCTGCGCTGCAGCGCCTCGACCGGCATGTTCAGCACGGCCAGATGGTCGGCCATGAAGAAGGCGTCGAAGCAGCCGCGCTCCAGCGTCCGGGCCAGCCGCTTCAGGTGGGCAAAGTTGAAGTTGGCGTCGGGCCAGGCGCCGGGATAGCGCCAGGCGCCGGTGTGGATGGTGGTCGGGCGCATGAAGGCGCCCAGATGCAGCTGCCCGCGGGGCGAGGGGGACATGGGGGAGATTTCTCCGGGGAGGCTGGCGCCGGAAGCGGCGCGTCACCCGGAAGCTTGGCGTGGCATTTTGCGGCTGCAAGCCTGCCCGCCGAATTTAGTCTGGTCATGCCACGCGGGGCGCCAGGCGCAAACAGACTGTTCTAGCAAAGGCGGCGATCAGCGGATGGGGCCGAGGGCAAGGCGCGACCGGGACCGCGCCTCCCCGGAATCCGACCGCGGGCTACTGGTAGCCGCCGGTCTTCTCGCGCTCCTTCGCGGCGTCGGCCTGGGCCTTCTCGTCGACGGGCTTGGTCGGCGCCTTCTCCCCCTGCGGCGGGGTCTGGGTCTTCTCGTCGTCGCTCATGCTGCAAGCCCTCTGCTGGGAACCCTCAGGTAACCCGGGCCGGCGCGGCAGGTTCCACCGCGGCGGCGGTTCTAGCGCATCGGGCTGGGGCCCGGCCCCCCCTCGCGCACCAGGCACCAGCGGTGGGCGCCGGGATCCGGGGCGCAGCCTTCCCAGAACGCCGCGCGGCAGGAGCGGTTGGCCGGCGTCATCCAGCGCGGCGCCGCCTGGCATTGCTGCCAGTGCCGCGCGCCGGAGGCGACGCCGTCGAAATACAGCGTCTCCAGCCAGAGATAGCCGAGCGCCTCCAGCGGTGGCGCCAGCGCGCCCACCCATTCCCATTTCGCCGGCACCGCCGGCCGGGCCAGGGCGATGGCGCCGCGCGCGACCGCCCGGCGGTAGCCCTGCAGGAAATGCGATTCCAGCCGCACCCCGAAGGCGCCGGGCTGCAGTCCGATGACGGCCTCGGCGACGGTGGTGTCGCAGGCCTCGGGCAGGATCAGCGCGGTGGGGAAGGCCAGCGTCACGCCGGGGAAGGTGCCGGCGCGGGCGAAGAGGTCGATGTCGAAAAAATAGCCCAGCACCCGGGCGCCCGCCATCCGGGCCCGGATCCATGCCCTCTCGGACCCCGGCGGGATGGCGCGCCAGCTTTCGGCGATGACCGACCAGAAACCCGCGGCCTCGGCATAGCCCGGCTCGGTCGCCGCCCAATGCGTCTCCAGGCTTCCGGAAAAGCCGCGACCCTCGCCGGCACGCAGCCCTTCGATGGAACGGAGGAAGACTTCCTCGGCGCCGACGGCGCCCCAGGAGACGACATGCACCAGGGCATGCGGGGCGGCACGGGCATCCAGATAGCTTTGCAGCAGAAAGCCGAGGCCCTGCGCGGTCAGCCCGCCCTGGCTCTGGCCGGTGAAGACCACCTCGCCCCCCGCCGGGCCTTCGGCATAGCGCGCGGCATCGGCCAGCATCCGCAGCGCGGCGGTCGAAGAGAACTGCGCGCGGCCGAAGGTGAGGCCGGAGGCCCAGCTGCGGAAGTCGCGGTGCTGGAAGACATGCGTGCCGGCCACCGCATAGATCCGGTGCGGCGCGCGGCCGGGACGCGGCGCCGCCTCCAGCACCAGGGCGGCGAAGCCGGTATAGGTGTCGGTGTAGACCGCCACCTCGCGGTAGTCGGGCAGGCTGCCGGCGACCTCGGACTCCGCCAGCACCGGCGGGATGCCGGCAGCGGCCTCCTCGGCGGATTGGCGGATGTCGTAGGCGCGGTCGGCGGCCTTCACCGTCGCCTCGTCCAGCTGCCACAGCGCGGCCAGGCGCGAGCGCCGATCCTGCATCACCCGCGCCGCCGCCTGGGGCGGCAGCCAGGTGGTGGCGGCGGGGCCGGAGGGGGTGGCGAGCGCGCGCAGATTGTCCAGATGCAGCTCGATCCGCAGCTCGCCCCGGCCGCGGTCGATGCGCGGGCGGATGGCGTGGCGCGACAGCACCTCGGCGGCGAAGGCCGGCAGGCCGGAGAAGGCCAGCGACAGGCTCTGCCCGGCATCGGCCGCGGCGCAGCGGGCGAGCTGCGCCTGGCCCTCGGCCGCGCGCGGATCGGCGGCCGGTTGCGCCGCGGCGGTCGGCGGCATCAGCAGGCCGGACAGAAGCAGCAGGCTGGCCAGCAGCAGCAGGCGGCCCGGTATCGAGAACAGGCCGCGCACAAGAACTCCCCGGCTGGGCCGATCTATCCCGGGTTTCTCGCCGCGGAGGAAGGCGGGAATTTGGCACGAAATGCGACAGGGCGCCTCAGCCCCGCCGCGCGCCGCCTCCCCAGCCGCCGCGGCGGATGTGCCGCCGCTCGATCCGCACCTGCAGCCCGCGCGGATCGCCGAGCTGCGCCAGCAGCTGCCGGAACGGCTCGCGCGGCAGGGCGATGCCGCCCTGGCTGGCGCCGTCGCCGCGCCGGACGGCATGCAGCAGCAGCGGGCGGCCGTCGCCCCCGGCGATGCCTTCGGGCCCCAGGATCAGCGCCGCCTCGCCGAAGGCGCCGCGGATCGCCGGCAGGGCGGCGGACAGGTCGGCCGCCCCCAGCACGCGGTAGTCGCCGGCCGGGGCATCGCCGCCGGGGCGGCCGGCCAGCCGCTCGGGATTGCCCAGCGCGACCGCCATCGCCGGATCGGCCTGCCACAGCGCCGGGACCGGGCCGAAGACCACGGCGTCGCCGCGCTCCAGCCGCAGCTGCGGCCTGTCGCTGTTCGGCGCGGTGGTGATCACCAGACGGGTCGCGGCGTCGCGCACCCAGTCGCCGCGCGCCACGCCGCGGGCGCGCCGCCAGCCGAGGAGGAGCAGCACCGCCGCCAGCAGCGCGAAGACGCCGGCCATGCTCATGGCGCAGCCGCCTTGCGGTCGCCCGACGACCCGCCGGTCGGGGAGCTTCCGCGCAGCGCCTCGATGCGCGACTGGACATCCAGCCGCGCCTCGATGTCGGGGCGCAGCCGTGCGCCGGCGGCCGGCATCCAGACCCAGGTGCCGCGGCTCGGCGGCGGCGCCTGCAGCGCCTGGCGGGCGGCGGCGACATAGGCGCGGTCGTCGGCCGCCGCATCCCAGCGGTCGACCGCATGCAGCAGCCCGGCCAGGAAGGCGGCCATGGCGCCGCAGACCAGGTAGAGCCGGATGCCGCTGAGCTGGTCCTTCATGGCGCGCCTCCGGCGGCGGGATCGGGGACGGCGGCGAGGGCGGCGGCCAGCGCGGTGGCGGTCTCGGCGCCGGGCCGTTCCAGCGCCTCGGCCAGGGCGGCGGCGAGCGGGCCGGCGCCGGCATGGCTGGCCTCCAGCGCGGCGACGGTGGCCGGCAGGTGGTCGATCAGCAGGGCGATGGCGGCCGGATCCTGCAGCCGCGTGCGCGCCGTGGCCAGCAGACGGCGGGCCGGCGCCGCGAGCGCGGCCCGCTTGCCATCGGCCACCCGGCTGACCGCGCCGAGAAGCGCGGGCAGCGCCGCCTGCTCCAGCGCGCGGCGCGCGGCGGGGGTGAGGGCCGCGACATTCTGCAGCTGCGCGGCGCCGGAGCCTTTGCCGAGCAGCAGCCAGGCGTCGAGCCGGCGGCCCGGCCGGTCGCCGGCCAGGAACCAGGCCAGCGGCATGACCAGGCAGGGCAGGATGGCGAAGGCCACCCAATAGCCTTCGTCCGACGGCGCCACCAGCGCCGGGGTCAGCCCCAGCGCGACGCCGCCGGCCAGGAAGGACAGCACCCAGCGGCGCTGGCCGGTGGTGAGCAGCGGCTCGGCCTCGATCGGCGCCGGCGCGTGGCGGCGGGAGCGGCCGCTGGAGGCGGAGCGGGGC
>NZ_MLCO01000332.1 GCF_001982615.1 Teichococcus deserti
GCCATGCTCAGCGCACCTCCAGCTGGGCCTGCAGGGCGCCGGCCGCCTTGATGGTCTGCAGGATGGAGATCATGTCGCGCGGCCCGATGCCGAGGTTGTTCAGCCCGGTCACCAGCTCCTGCAGCGAGACGCCGGCGGGCATGATGCCCAGCCGCCGGTCGGACTGGTCGTCGACATCGATGCCGGTGCGCGGCACCACCGCCGTCTGGCCACCGGCCAGCGGGTTGGGCTGCACCACCTGCGGCGCCTCGGTCACGCGGATGGTCAGGTTGCCCTGGGCGATGGCCACCGTGCTGATGCGCACATTGGCGCCCATGACGATGGTGCCCGAGGCTTCCTCGATGACCACGCGGGCGGCCTGGTCGGGCTGCACGCGCAGCTGCTCGATCTCGGTGGCGAAGCCCACCGGGTCGCGGCCCATCATCGAGACCACCACGGTGCGCGGGTCGCTGGCCTGGGCCGCGCCGGCGCCGGCCATGCGGTTGATGGCCGCCGCGATCCGCCGCGCCGTGGTCAGGTCGGGATTGCGCAGCGCCAGCCGCAGATTCGGCTTGTTGGCGAAGGTGAAGGGCACCTCGCGCTCGACGATGGCGCCGTTGGCGATGCGGCCCGAGGTCGGCACGCCGCGGGTGACCGAGGCGGCAGCACCCCGCGCCGCGATGGCGCCGGTGGCGATCGCGCCCTGCGCCACCGCATAGACCTCGCCATCGGCGCCGTGCAGCGGCGTCACCACCAGGGTGCCGCCGGTCAGGTTGGTGGCGTCGCCCAGCGCCGAGACGGTGACGTCCAGCCGGTTGCCGTTGCGGGCGAAGGCCGGCAGGTTGGTGGTCACCATGACGGCGGCGATGTTGCGGGTGTCGAGCTGGGTCTCCTGGTCGCGGGTGTTGACGCCGAGCCGCTCCAGCACGCCGATCAGCGACTGCCGGGTGAAGGCGGCGCTGCGCAGCCGGTCGCCGGTGCCGTTCAGCCCGACCACCAGGCCGTAGCCGACCAGCTGGTTGTCGCGCACGCCCTCAATGTCGGCGATGTCCTTGATGCGGACGCTGCCCTGCTGGGCCGCAGCCATGGGGGTGGCCAGGCCGAGGCAGGCCAGGGTCAGCAGCAGGATCCGGAGCATCGGGCGCAAGGTCGGGCTTCCGCGGTCAGGAGGGGTCAGAAGGGCAGGATGACGTCGAGGAACTGCTGGCCGTAGCGCGGCGTCTGCACGTCGCTCACCGTGCCGCGGCCGCCATAGGCGATGCGCGCCTCGGCCAGGCGGTCGTGGCGGACGGTGTTGTCGCTGGCGATGTCCTGGCTGCGGATGACGCCGCTGACCTGCAGCTCGCGCAGCTCGTGGTTGACCCGCACCTGCTGCCGGCCGGCGACCACCAGATTGCCGTTGGGCAGCTGCTGCACCACCGTCGCGGCCACCCGCAGCGTCACCGATTCGGTGCGCTTGATCGAGCCCGAGCCGGTGCTGCCCGAGCCGCTGGTGGCGTCGATCAGGTCGCTGTTGCCGCCGGGCAGCCGGGTCTGGATGCCCAGCAGCCGGCCGATGCCCAGGCTCTCATTGTTGTTGCGGCTGCGCTCGGTGGTGTTCTCCAGCGCCGCGCGGTCGGTGATCTGCACCAGCACGGTGACCAGGTCGCCGACGCCGGCCGCGCGCTGGTCACGCAGGAAGGTGCGGCTGCCCGGCTGCCACAGGCTGTTGCTCTCCGGGATCGGCGCCTGCCGCGCCGGCATCGGCATCGAGATGTTGCGCAGCCCCTCGGCCATGCCGGGATTCTCGATCGGCGCCATGGCGGGGGCGGAGCCGATCTCGCTCAGCCGGGAGAGGTTGCCGCAGGCGGCCAGCGGCAGCAGGCCGAGCAGCAGGGCGGCGCGGAGGGAAGCGGGGAAGGTCGGGGACATGCAGGTTTTCCGCATCATCAGCGTTGCGCGACGGCGCCGGGACGGCCCGGCTGCGCGGCGGCCGGCGCCGGGCCGAGCGCGCGGACGCGGCCGGGGCCGATCACCTCGCCGGTCAGCGTCGCGCCGTTCAACAGGTTGAGGACGGTGATCACCGCGCCGGGCGCGCCGTCGGACAGCGCCTTGCCGCGGGTGGCGAGCGACAGGCCGGCGCTCTCGTGGACGAGCTCGACGGCGCTGTCGCGGGCGACGGCCAGGGGGGCCGCCAGGTCGGCCACCGGCAGCTGCTGCCCGGCCGAGACGTTGCGGGCCAGGCGGGCGCCGATGACGCGGTCCAGCTTCTCGGCCATGCCGGGGCGGACGCGCTCGGCGGCGACGCGCTCGGCGCGGACGTCGCGCGGGCCCAGCGTCTCGCCGGCGCGCAGGCTGCGGGCGGCGACGACGACCTCGCGCATGGCGACGCTGCGGCCCGACAGGCGCTGGCGCAGCGTCGCCATGCCGTCGGCCAGCACCACCAGCGTGGCCGCGAAGCGCCGGCTGGCGGCGTCGTATTCGGTGCCCTCGACCGCCAGCCGCGGATCCGGGCCGGTGGGCACCATCGGCGCCTGGAAGTTCACCAGCTCGATGTCGAGGGCCGGGTCGGCGCCGAGCGCGGAAAGCTCGGCGCGCAGCACCGCCTCGACCTCCTCGCGCGCCAGCGGCCGGCCGGGGCGCTCGACGACGACGCGCTCGTCGCCGGCCAGCGGCTGCCAGGTCAGGCCGTTGTCGCGGGCGATGATCGCCAGCTGCGGGCTCTCGACCACGAAGCGGCGGCCGGGGGCGGGGGCGGGGCCCAGCACCACGCTGGCCTTGGGGC
>NZ_MLCO01000333.1 GCF_001982615.1 Teichococcus deserti
GCCAGGGCCCGGCTGCCACGGCGGAACATGCGCCTCTCCACGTCGGGATGGCCGAGGCCATCCGCGCCTCTAACGGCGGAGGGCGGGCCGGGTTGGGAAAAGATCGCGCCGGGGAACGATCCCCCGGCGCGCGCCAGGCCTCAGGCGGCGGCCAGGGCGCGCAGCCAGACCACCACGCCAGCGGCGCCGGCATCCGGCGTGCCGACGGCGCGCTCGCCCAGATAGGCGGCGCGGCCCTGGCGCGGGCGCATCGCGCGGGTCGCCTCCAGCCCGGCCTCGGCGGCGGCGACAGCCTGGGGCAGGCCCTTCCCCGCCGTCAGCGCCTCGGCCGCCGGCAGCAGCGCGTCCAGCATGGTGCGGTCGCCCGCCCGGGCGCCGCCGAGCTCGCCGATGGCGGCGACGGCGCCGGCGAAGGCCTCCGCCAGCTGCGCGGCGGTGGGCGCGGCGACGCCCTCCAGCCGCCGCGCCGCGCGCAGCAGGGCCACCGCATAGAAGGGGCCGGAGCTGCCGCCGATGGCACGGCGCAGCGCCTGGCCCATGGCCTCCAGCAGGCCGGCCGGGCTGGCATAGGCGCCCTCCGGCAGGGCCCGCAGGGCGGCAGCGCCGCGCTGCATGCTGATGCCGAGGTCGCCATCGCCGGCGGCGCTGTCCAGCGCGGTCAGCTCTTCCTCGGCCGCCTCCAGCGCGGCGCAGACGGCCAGCACGGCGCGCTTCATGGCGGGCGCCAGGGGGCCGGGGGCGGCGGCGGCCTCCGCCACGGCGGCCGGCGCGGCGATGATGGCGGGAGCATCGGGGATGCGGCCGTCGCCGCTCCAGGCCGGGGCGCTGGCGGGGGCGTCGAGGAAAGCCAGCCGGGCATCGTCCAGCGCCATGACCGACAGCGACATGCCCGGCATCTCGATCGCCGTCAGGTAGTTGCCGGACCAGGCGCGGAGCACCTCGATGCCCTGGGCGCGCAGCCAGGCGAGCGCCGCGCGGGCGACGATGGCCAGCTCCATCGGCGGCGTGCCGCCGAGGCCATTGACCAGCAGTGCGACGCGGGCGCCGGATCGCAGGCGGAGGTCGGCCTGGATGGTCTCCAGGATGCGGGCGACCAGCGCGTCGGCCGGGGCCAGCTTGACCCGCTGCACCCCCTGCTCGCCATGGATGCCGAGGCCGAGCTCGACCGCATCCTCTTCCAGGGTGAAGCCCGGGCGGCCGGCGGCGGGGACGGTGCAGGCGCCCAGCGCCACGCCCATCGAGCCCAGCGCGGCGGCGGCGGCCCGCGCCGCGGCGGCGACGTCTTCCAAAGGCAGCCCGGCCTCGGCGGCGGCGCCTGCCACCTTGTGGACCAGCACGGTGCCGGCGATGCCGCGGCGCTTCTCCGGGGCCACGGTGTCGCGCAGCGCGACGTCGTCGGCGACCACGACGATCTCGACCGGAATGCCCTCGCCGCGGGCCAGCTCGGCGGCCAGGCCGAAATTCAACCGGTCGCCGGTGTAGTTCTTCACCACCAGCAGGGCGCCGGCTGGCCCGGCCGCGGCGCGGATGCCGGCCAGCACCGCGTCGGTGGAGGGCGAGGTGAAGACGTCGCCGGTGACCGCGCCGGCCAGCAGCCCGGGCCCGACATAGCCGGCATGGGCGGGCTCGTGCCCGGCGCCGCCCCCCGACAGCACGGCGACGCGGCGCGTGGCGGCGGGGCCCGGGTCGCGGCGCAGCACCACATCCTCGGCGGCCAGCAGCGCCTGGTCGGGGGCCAGCGCCACCAGCCCCTCCAGCATCTGCCGCACCACGGCGCGCGGGTCGTTGATCAGCTTTTTCATTGCGGGCGTCTCCCTCCGGGGCGCCGAGGGTGGCGGGGGCTCCGGGTCACATCAAGACGATTTCTGTCGGTCGCAGCCATAAACAGGACTTCACTCTTGCCGCCGGCTGTGCTTTGGGTGGGGCATTGCGCGAAAGGCAAGATCATGTCGAAGAAGTTCCTGGCTGACACCATCCAGAATTCGATCGAGATCACCGGCGTCGGCGCGAATGCGCTGGCCGGCGACATCATCGAGGCGATCAAGGCCGAGATCGTGAAGACCGGCCGCTTCACCATCCCCGATTTCGGGGCTTTCATCGTGCGCGACACGCCGAAGCGCCAGGCGATGAATCCCCGCACCGGCGAGAAGGTGGCGGTCAAGGCCGGCGCGACGGTGCGTTTCAAGCCGTCGCCGGCGCTGAAGGAAGCCGCCCATGCGGCGCTGAAGAAGACCAAGCGCAAGGCCGCCAAGGCCTGATCTTCCGCCGTCCGGAAGGGCGGCCGATTCGGCATCAGCGCTGACCAGGCCCGGGGAATCGGCGATTCCCCGGGCTTTCTGCTGGCCGCTGACTCGAATGTGAATCGGGCGGGGCGCTGTCCCCCGCTGCGGCTTTTGAGACGCCGCATCACCTTTTGATTCTCAGGGCAGGAAATCGAGCAGCGGCCGGCCGCCTTCCTCGATGTCGCGGATGATGGCGGCCCGCACCCTGGCGGCGTCGCGCCGGCGCAGCCCTTCCAGCGCCTCGAGATGGCCGTGCCGCGGCGGGTTCTCTGCCCCGCCGGCATAGAGATGGCTCAGCAGCGGGCCGCATTGCATCCAGAGGATCTCCAGCAGGCCGAGCAGCACGGGCATGCCGGCCAACCGGCACAGGCCGAAATGGAAGGCCTCGTTGGTCTGCAGTGCCGTTGCGAAATCGCGCCGCTTTTCCGCGGCCACCAGCCGGTCATGCAGGGCGGCGAGCGCTGCGATATCCGCCTGCGTCGCCCGCGCCGCGGCGGCCTCGCCGGCCTGGCCCTCCAGCGTGCAGCGCAGCGCGCGGATCTCGAGGAAGCGGGCGCGGTCGATGCGGGGGACGATGACCGTGCCGCGCTCGTCCATCTGCAGCGCCTGCTCGGAGACCAGCCGCAGCAGCGCCTCGCGCACCGGGGTCGCGCTGATGCCCAGCTGCGCCGCCAGCGGCCGCAGCAGCAGCTTCTCCCCCGGGGCCAGCCGGCTGAGCATCAGGGCCGTCCGCACCTCCTGATAGGCGCGCTCGCTGAGGCTGTCGCGGGTCAGGCGGCGGAACGGGCCAGGCGGGGCCATGTCGGGCGAGATCATTTCGTTCATGGTTGACAGGCCCTGGCTTCGCTCCGCAGTGTTATATCAAATGACGCATAACAAGCGTCGTGACCAGGGAAGGAAAACGTGATGGACAGCGCCGTGCACGCCCGAGGGGGCGTGAACGAATCCGTGGCCCTGCGCCTGGCCCATGCCTTCCGCCGGCATGGCGTCGACACCGTCTTCGGCCAGAGCATCCCCAGCGCCTTCTTCCTGGCCGCCCCGCAGGTTGGCATCCGCCAGGCCACCTACCGCGCCGAGAATGCGGGCGGCACCATGGCCGACGGCTATGCGCGTATTTCTGGCAGAGTCGGCGTGGTGACGGCGCAGAACGGCCCCGCCGCGACCTTGCTCGTCGCGCCCCTAGCCGAGGCGCTGAAGGCCTCCATCCCCATCGTCGCCCTGGTCCAGGACGTCGCGCGGAACACGACCGAAAAGAACGCCTTCCAGGAGCTGGACCATCTGCGGCTGTTCGATGGCTGCACCAAATGGACGCGGCGCATCGACCATGTCTCCCGCGTCGAGGAAATGGTCGACCTGGCCTTCGTCCAGGCCTGCAGCGGCCGCCCCGGCCCGGTCGCGCTGATCGTCCCCGCCGACCTGCTGACCGAGACGGCCGCCGCGGCCGAGACGCGCAAGGCCGATCTGGGCCATTTCCCGCTCGACCGCTCGCTGGCCGATCCGTCCCGCATCCGCGAGGCCGCCCGGCTGCTGGCGAGCGCCCGGGCGCCGCTGGTGATCGCCGGCGGCGGCGTGCATGCCTCGGGCGCCTGCGCCGAGCTCGCAGCCCTGCAGCAGGATTGCCACCTGCCGGTCGCCACCACGGTGATGGGCAAGGGCACCGTCGCCGAGACCCATTCCCTGTCCCTGGGCGTGGTCGGCTATTTCATGGGTGACGGCGCCCGCGGCCGGGCGCTGCGGCCGCTGGTGACCGAGGCCGATGTCGTGCTGCTGGTCGGCAACCGCGCCAACCAGAACGGCACCGACAGCTGGAAGCTGTACCCGCCCAACGCGCGCTTCATCCAGATCGACATCGACGGCACCGAGATCGGCCGCAACTACGAGGCGCTGCGGCTGATGGGCGATGCGAAGCTGACGCTCGCCGCGCTGCGCGAGGCGCTGCTGGTCGAAGGCGTCGAGCGCCGCGCCCAGGCCCGCGCTGGCGTGGAAGGCCAGATCCGCGCCGGCGTCGAAGACTGGAAAAGCTTCACCCAGCGCATCCGCGACAGCGACCGCGCGCCGATCCGCCCGGAGCGGGTGATGCAGCTGCTGGACGGCATGATCGACGCCGACACCGTCGTGGTCGCCGATGCCAGCTATTCCTCGATCTGGATCACCAACTACCTGACGGCGCGGGCCGCCGGGCAGCGCTTCCTGACGCCGCGCGGGCTGGCCGGGCTGGGCTGGGGCCTGCCGCTGGCGATCGGCGCCAAGCTGGCCGCCCCCGACAGGAAGGTCGTGTGCCTAGCCGGCGATGGCGGCTTCGCCCACACCTGGGCGGAGCTGGAGACGGCGCGGCGCCTCGGCCTCGACATCCCGGTGATC
This sequence comes from Teichococcus deserti, assembly GCF_001982615.1. Lineage (GTDB taxonomy): Bacteria > Pseudomonadota > Alphaproteobacteria > Acetobacterales > Acetobacteraceae > Pseudoroseomonas > Pseudoroseomonas deserti. The sequence continues at coordinate 4,644 of NZ_MLCO01000333.1, forward strand.
GTGCTGAACAACCAGATCCTCGGCTACCAGAAGCATGCCGAGGACGTGCTGTTCGGCGCCCATACCGAGGCCTGCTATTTCCAGCCGGTCGACCATGCCGTCATCGCCCAGGCCTGCGGCTGCCACGGCATCCGCGTCGACGACCCGGCGATGCTGCAGGAGGCGCTGACAGAAGCCTTCGCGCAGAAGGGGCCGAGCCTGGTCGATGTCATCACCGATCCGGATGCCCGGCCACCGGTGACCTTCTACGACAACACCTATCCTTCGCCCTTCTGATGCTGGCGCTGCGCAAGCTGGCGCCCGCGCCGGGGCTGACTTTGCAGGAGGTGGCCCCGCC
>NZ_MLCO01000334.1 GCF_001982615.1 Teichococcus deserti
ATCTTCTTCTCCTCGGGCTTCGAGGGGGTGGGGGGGCTGGGCGCCGTCTCCGGCGTCACGCTCTCGCTGGCCGGCGGGGCGGCCTCTTGTTCAGGACTTGCCATGCCCCCCATCTGGGGTCTGTCGGGTGCAAACGGGAAGAGGTCATGAACGGCTATCTGCGCACGTCTATCCTGCTCGCGGCGATGACCGCCCTCTTCGTGGCCGTCGGCGGCGCGCTGGGCGGCCGCGGCGGCATGGCCTTCGCCTTCGTCATCGCCTGCGCCACCAACCTCTTCGCCTGGTGGAACAGCGACCGCATGGTGCTGCGCATGCACAACGCCCAGCCGATCGGGCCGCAGGACGCCCCCGACCTCTACCGCATGACCGAGCGCCTGGCGGCCAATGCCAACCTGCCCATGCCGGCGCTCTACATCATCCACGAGGACCAACCGAACGCCTTCGCCACCGGCCGCAACCCGGAGAACGCCGCCGTCGCGGTCAACACCGGCCTGCTCAACCGCATGCCGCCGGAGGAGGTCGAGGGCGTCATCGCCCATGAGCTGGCGCATATCCGCAACCGCGACACGCTAATCATGACGGTGACCGCCTGCCTGGCCGGCGCCATCGGCATGCTGGCGCAGTTCGGCTTCCTGTTCGGCGGCAACCGCGACAACCGCGGGCCAGGACCGATCGTGGGTCTCCTGATCATGCTGCTGGCGCCGCTGGGGGCGGCCATCGTGCAGATGGCGATCAGCCGGTCCCGCGAATACGAGGCCGACCGCATCGGCGCCATGATCAGCGGCAACCCGCTCGGCCTCGCGCGCGCCCTCACCCGCCTCGAGCAGGGTCGGCAGGGTTTCATCAATCAGGCCGCGGAAGCTAATCCGGCGACCGCGCATATGTTCATCGTCAACCCGCTGGCGGGTCTGCGGATGGACGGGCTGTTCTCCACCCATCCCAGCACCCAGAACCGGGTGCAGGCGCTGGTGCAGATGGCGAACACCATGCCGGGCGGGCCGCCGCAGCGCCCCGCCGCCGCCTCCCCCTGGGGTGCCAGGCCGGCCAGCCGGCCGACCCAGCGCGGCCCCTGGGGCTAGATCCTGTCAGCGCCTGATCACGGGCCTATCTGCTGCGTGACCAATGGAGATCATCCTGCGCGCTGTGGCCGCCGCCAGCGCTGCCCTGGTGCGCTGCGAGATCAGCTCCCGCTCCTCCTGCGCCGTCGCAGCATTCTCGCCTGAAAGCTTTTCCGCCACAAAATCCCAGAACCGCCGCCGATGCTCCTGTCGAGGTACTTATGGCAACTCAAGCGGTCGCAACTTGTCGCGCAAAGCTCTATCGGAGTGCCGGCTGCTAGAGCGTGATGGCTTGAGGTGGAATCACCGAAAAGCCTGAATCACGCGTTCAAACAAAAGGCTAGAGCGGGTTGCCTGCGTCCTTCAGCAGGCAATCCGCTCTAGCTATTGCAGATGCCCGTACTGCCAAGGTGTTGCGGCGACCCGTTGAATCCACCGACAGATGGGGATGTGGGGGAATTCATTTCCCTACCCTTGTCACCCCGGCGCATCGATCCGCCGGTATCGCGCCTCCGCGAATTCGAACATGCCGAAGGCCGCCAGTCCCAGCGCCACCACCCCGAAAAGGAACTGGCCGAAGGGCTGGCCCTGCAGCACGCGCAGCGCTCCGCTGAGACCGACCACTTCCTGCGGGTTGGAGTGCAGCGCCGCCAGCATCACGAAAAGGCCGATAATCAGGAACACCACGCCGCGTGCCATAAAGCCGACCCGGCCGAGCGGCACCACCCACTGCGCTGCATTCTCCGGACAGTCCAGGTGCTTGGTGAAGGAGGCGCGCCAGCCGCGCACCAGCAGGCTGATCCCGACACCGGCCACCACGGCGCCCGCCAGCCCGATCAGCACTTCGCCGAAGGGGTGGGACATGATCCAGCGTGACCAGTCCTGCGCCTGGGAGGCATCGTCTGTCGCGCCCCGCGCGGCGGCGCCGCCGGCCGCCAGGGTGGCGGCGAAGAGCCCGAGGCTGGCATAGGTGAAGGCCGAGATCAGCTGGCCGGCGCGGGCGCAGAGGGCCTTGGGGGCGGTGCCGCGGCGGTCGGCGTCCAGCACCGATTGGCAGGCGCGCCAGAGCGCGAAACCGAACAGCCCCACCGCCACGATGCCGAGCAGAACGCCGCCGAAGCGGTGGGACAGCAGCGAGAGCAGCGCGCCCTTGTTGCCGCTGTTCCCGCCGCCCTGACCCATCGCGGCCAGGAAGGCCAGCAGCCCCACCACCAGGTTGACAACGCCCCGCGCGGCATAGCCGAGGCGGGCCAGGAGCTCGAGGGCGCGGCGATGGGACGGCAAAGGTTGTGCTCCGCTACAAGTCCTGTAACGGCGCGGCCCGGGCTTGGATGCAGGCTGCTGTTGCTCTTTGCCCGCGCACAGTTCCGGCGCGCGGGGATAGACCTGCTGGCGCGGAGCCCTGTGGCGGCGGCGACGTCCCGCAGGCTTTCCCGGTCGCCAGCGCTGCCTGGATCTCCCCCAGCCGCGACAAGGTCAAGCGCCTCCGGGCGCGGCGGAAGGAGTGGCGCGCCGTCGCCAAACGCTGCGAGAAGACCGCCACATCCTTCCTCGGCGTCCTCTGCCTGGCCACCTCACTCGATCGGCTCAGGAGCCAATGGAGCCTAGTCGTCCTCGGCCGGGGCCGGGATCCCCAGCCCCTTCAGCGATTCGCACTGCTCCAGCGAGGTCGCCTCCCGCGCCACTGACAGCAGCAGGCGCCGCAGCCAGGCATGGCCCTGGTCGGCCTCGAAGCGGCGCGGGAAGATCAGCGACAGGCGGGTATGCGGAACCGCCACCGGGCAAGGCCGCACCACCAGCCCATGTGCCTCGGCCAGCTGATGCGCCAGCCGGGCGGAGAGCGACATCACCATGTCGGTCCGCTTCAGGATGCCCGGCACCGCCGAGAGATGCGCCACCACCGCCCCCAGCCGCCGCGGGAATCCGGCCTCGCGCAGCGGCGCGTCCAGCGCCCCGTCGCGCGACCCGTTCGGCGAATGCAGCAGATGCGGGAAGGCGGTGAAGCGGGGCAGGTCGATCTCGCCCTCGGCCAGCGGATGCCCCGGCCGCATGAGGAGCAAGAAGGCTTCGGGCAGCAGGCGGAGGCGGGTGTAGAGCGCCGGCGGCTCGGCCAGCATGCCGATCACCAGCTGCACCTGGTCCGCCTCCAGCATGTCCAGCGCGCCGATCCGGTCGGCATGGCTGATCGAGACCAGGCAGCCGGGCGCCTCCTTCGCCAGCCGCGCCATCAGCGGCGGCGCCAGCACGGCCTCGGCATATTCCGACAGTCCGATGGGAAACACCCGGTCGGAGCTGGCGGGGTCGAAGGGCGCGTGGCTGGCCAGCGCGTCGCGCAGCCGGTCCAGCACCTCGGCCACCGGCTGGGTCAGCGACAGCGCCAGCTCCGTCGCCTCGACGCCGCCGGGGCGGCGCAGGAACAGCTCGTCCTTCAGCGCGACGCGCAGCCTCGCCAGCGCGTTGGAGACGGCCGGCTGCGACAGGTTCAGCCGTTGCGCGGCGCGGGTGACATGGCGCTCGCGCGCCACGGCATCGAAGACGCGCAGCAGGTTCAGGTCGAGGGTGGAGAGGTCGGCCATTGATACCAGTGATGATGATCCTTCGTTCTTCCATTTGGAAGGCGAAGGCCCCGGCTGGCTAGTCTGCGGCAACCGCGGCGGAGACCGCCGCATCCCTTTCCCCAGCGAGATCGAACAAGACAATGACCAACGACCGTTCTGCCGCCCTGGCGGCCCTGCTGCTCCGCCTCAGCCTGGGCGTCATGTTCCTGGCCCATGGCCTCTACATGAAGATCATGACCTTCGGCCTGACCGGCACCATGGGCTTCTTCGGCAGCCTGGGCTATCCGCCGGTGCTGGGCGCCGTGGTCGCCATCGCCGAGACCCTGGCCGGTATCGCCCTGGTCCTGGGCATCTGGACCCGCGCCGTGTCGCTGCTGGCGGTGCCGATCCTGATCGGCGCCACGCTGCAGCATGCCGGCAACGGCTGGGTCTTCAGCAATGCCGGCGGCGGCTGGGAATTCCCGGTCTTCTGGATCGCGGCGCTGGCGGTCCAGGCGCTGCTCGGTGACGGCGCCTATGCGGTGAAGCTGAAACGGCTGATCGGCTATCCGGCGGCGACCCGCGCGGCCTGACCGCGCCAGGCTGCGGACATGGGAAAGGGCCGGGGGATCGCTCCCCCGGCCCTGTCCTTGTTGTGGGCCGGATCAGCGGACGACGCGGGTCGTGCCGTCCGGCAGATATTCCAGCACCACGCCGCCGCCATTGTAGGCGCCGTTGCCGACCCCCTGCTGGGACGGCAGCGTCAGGCCGGAGAAAGGCTGGGCCGGCGTCGGCGAGACATTCGGCGCGCCCATCGGCGCCGGCGTCATGGCGCCCATGCCATAGGTGCTGGCGGCGCCGGGCGGATGCATCGGGCGATGATGCGGCGCCATGCCGGGGGCGACCGGCGGTGCCATCGGGGCGGCGCCGGCCGGCGGCGGCACCGGATTGGCGGCATAAGGCGCCGGATAGGGCGACTGGGCCTGGGCGGCAACGGCCAGGCCGAGCGAGGCGCCCAGCACGGCGGCGGTGGCGAGGGTGGTGCGGATGCGGGCCATGAGCCTTCTCCTTCTGTTTCTTTCTGCCCGGCGGGAAAGCCGGACCCTGGCCAAGCAAACGCCGCCTTCCCCGATCGGTTGCCAAAAGCAGGAAGGGCCCGGGGCGTCGCCGCCCCAGGCCCTGCCGATCTCTCGCCGACGCGACCTTCATCGCGCATCTCTGCCAGCGCGACCTTCTTCGCGTGACCTGCAGCCGGCGAAGCCGGCTGAGCGCCCGAATGGGCGCCGCGGCCTGTGCCGCGCCAGCCAAGCCGCCGGATGGCGGCGCCGGCGTCTGAGGCAAATGATCCACAAGCCGCCGGATGGCGGCGCCGGCGTCTGAGGCAAACGATCCACAAGCCGCCGGACGGCGCCGCGGGCGCCTGAGGCTACCTCAGAGCGCGCCGCCCTTGCGGCCGGCCATGGCGCCGAGCCGCAGGCGCAGCGCGTTCAGCTTGATGAAGCCCTGCGCGTCGAACTGGTCGTAGGCGCCCTGGTCGTCCTCGAAGGTCACGTGCTTCATCGAATACAGGCTGTTCGGCGACTGCCGGCCGCTGACGATGACATTGCCCTTGTACAGCTTCAGCCGGACGGTGCCGGTGACGCTCTTCTGGCTCTCATCGACCATGGCCTGGATCATCCGGCGCTCCGGGCTGAACCAGAAGCCGTTGTAGATGATCTCCGCATAGCGCGGCATGATGCTGTCCTTGAGGTGCGCGGCCTCGCGGTCCAGCGTGATGCTCTCGATCGCGCGGTGGGCGGTGTGCAGGATGGTGCCGCCCGGGGTCTCGTAGCAGCCGCGGCTCTTCATGCCGACGAAGCGGTTCTCGACCAGGTCGAGCCGGCCGATGCCGTTTTCCTTGCCCAGCGCGTTCAGCTTGGTCAGCAGGGTGGCCGGCGACAGGCGCTCGCCATTGATGCCGACCGCGTCGCCGCGCTCGAACTCGACGGTGATCTCGGTGACCTTGTCCGGGGCGTTGACCGGGCTGATCGTGCGCTGCCAGACCATCTCGTCCGGCGCGTCCCAGGGCTCCTCCAGGATCTTCCCCTCGGAGGAGCTGTGCAGCAGGTTGGCGTCGACCGAGAAGGGCGCCTCGCCGCGCTTGTCCTTGGCGATGGGGATCTGGTTGGCTTCCGCGAATTCCAGCAGCTTGGTGCGGCTGGTCAGCTCCCACTCCCGCCAGGGCGCGATCACCTTCACATCCGGCTTCAGCGCGTAGTAGCCGATCTCGAAGCGGACCTGGTCGTTGCCCTTGCCGGTCGCGCCATGGCTGACGGCGTCGGCGCCGACCTTCTCGGCGATCTCGATCTGGCGCTGGGCGATCAGCGGCCGGGCGATCGAGGTGCCCAGCAGGTAGCAGCCCTCGTAGAGCGCATTCGCCCGGAACATCGGAAACACGAAGTCCCGCGTGAACTCTTCCCGCAGGTCTTCAATAAAAATGTTCTCGGGCTTGATGCCGAGCAGCAGCGCCTTGTCGCGGGCCGGGCCCAGCTCCTCGCCCTGGCCCAGATCGGCGGTGAAGGTCACCACCTCGCACTGGTAGCTCGTCTGCAGCCACTTCAGAATGACCGAGGTGTCCAGCCCGCCGGAATAGGCGAGCACAACCTTCTTCACATCCTTCACGCGCATCGTCGAAGGTCCTTACAGAATGCGGCCGCAGGGCCGGGACGGCGCGGGCGGACCAAGGCAAAAAGCGCGCGGAAAATGCCCGCCGTCCAGGCCAGAGGCAAGGCGGCAAAAGGCCAGGGGCAGGAATTCCCCTGGACCCCATCGTTTTTCTGCCAGGCTGCCGCGCTCACCCGGCCAGGCGGGACGCCAAAGAAAAAGGCCGGGGACTGGCCCCGGCCTTTTCAGTCTCAGGCAGCCGCCTCGCGGCCGGCCTGGGGATCGAGGCGATACCCGCCCCCCTCGGTCAGCAGCAGCGCCGCATTCGCCGGATCCGGCTCGATCTTCTGCCGCAGCCGGTAGATATGCGTCTCCAGCGTGTGCGTGGTCACGGCGGCATTGTAGCCCCAGACCTCGTTCAGCAGGATCTGCCGCGCCACCGGACGGCCACCGGCGCGGTAGAGGAACTTCAGGATCGCCGCTTCCTTCTCGGTCAGGCGGATCTTGCGGTTCTTCACCGGCTCCAGCAGCAGCTTGGCCGAAGGACGGAAGGTGTAGGGGCCAATCACGAAGACCGCGTCCTCGGAATTGTCGAACACCCGCAGCTGGGCGCGCAGGCGGGCCAGCAGCTCGCCCACCCGGAAGGGCTTGGCGATGTAGTCGTTGGCGCCGGCATCCAGCCCACGCACCACGTCCTGCTCCGCATCGGCGCCGGTCAGCATGATGATGGGGATCTTCACCCCCTCCTGCCGCAGGCGCGCGCAGAGATCCCGGCCATCGCCATCCGGCAGGCCGATATCCAGCAGCACGGCATCACACCGCCCGCCCGGGGCGAGCAGTTGGGCCGCCGCATCCGCAGCGGTCCCGGCTTCGACAGGCGCGAATTCGCCATCCAGCGCCAATTGTTCGGACAAGGTGACGCGCAGCGCGTCATCGTCATCCACGATCAGGATCGGCCGCGGGCCGGTCATGCGATCTCCCGACTTAGCCAGACGTTACCCATGGCTTCTACCTCCCGGAATCAGCCGGGCGGCCGGAAGGCCACCATGGCCTTATCGTGACCGCTGCCTCGCCTCGCGGCAAGCCCTGCTCATCCGCCGCTCCCGGAGGATTCATTTTTAGGTCGGATTTTTGCCGTAGGGCGCAAATTTCACCTCCCAGACCCCCGCAGGCGGTCTCTGAGACCTTTGGGGGATGGCAACTCGGTGCGAGACGCCACATTGAGGCCACGACGCAGGTTGCATAGTCATGGCTGCCGGCGGCCTGCCCGGGTATTTCCCGGGCTATTTTCCGGAATTCTCCCGATTTCGTGACCTCACGATCGGGAAAAAGCTCCGGAGCAGTAGGGAATTGGATCGGATGACCAGCACTGGAAATGTCGCGCCGGCCCCTCGGCTGGAAGCTTCGCGGCATGCGGCGGAGATCGGCCCGCCCGTGCCCGACGCCCAGGCCCTTGCTCTGCGCGCCGTTCACCGCGCCGCCAGCGACCTGCGCCGCGGCACGCCCGTGCTCGTCGCTGGTCCCCAGGGTCCGCTGCTGGTCGCCGCCGCCGAGACCGTCGGCGCCCGCGGGCTGGCCGAGCTCGCCGCCGCTGCCCTCGCCCCACCCTGCCTGCTGCTGGCACCGATCCGCGCCGCCGCCCTGCTGCAGCGTCCGATCCCCGCCGCCGTGCAGCGCGCCGACGCGCATCCCTCCGAGGCGCGCTGGCTGGAGGAAGGCGTGGTCGCCCTGCGCCTGCCGGCCGGCCTGCTCGACCCCGCCGCCCTGAAGCGCCTGGCTGACCCGGTGGCCGAGCGCCTGCTGCCCGAGCATCCCGAGATGCAGCCCGCCCCGCCGCTCGCCGCCGCCGGCCTGGCGCTGGCAAAGCTCGGTCGCCTGCTGCCTGCCCTCGTCGCCGCCCCGGCGCGGGAGGGCGCGGCCGAGGCGCTCGGCCTGCTGGCCGTTCCGGCCGCCGAGATCCTGGCCTATCCGACCTCGGCCGCGACCAGCCTGGCCCGCGTCGCCGAGGCCCGCGTGCCGCTGGAGGATGCCCGCGACGCCCGCATCGTCGCCTTCCGCGCCGCCGATGGCGGCATCGAGCACCTGGCCATCCTGGTCGGCGACCCGGAGAAGCTGGCGGCCGAAGGCGGCGCACCGCTGGTCCGCGCCCATTCCGAATGCTTCACCGGCGACCTGCTGGGGAGTCTCCGCTGCGACTGCGGCCCGCAGCTGCGCGGCGCCATCGCCCGCATGGGGCGCGAGGGCGCCGGCGTGCTGCTCTACCTGGCGCAGGAAGGGCGCGGCATCGGCCTGGTCAACAAGCTGCGCGCCTACACCCTGCAGGACCAGGGGCTGGACACGCTGGATGCGAATCGGGCGCTGGGCTATGGCGCCGACGAGCGCGGCTTCCTGGTCGCCGCCACCATGCTGCAGCAGCTGGGCATCCCCCGCGTCCGGCTGCTGACCAACAACCCGGACAAGATGGCCGGCCTCGCCGCCTGCGGCATCATCGTCGACGGGCGGGAGGCGCATCAGTTCGACGCCAACGGCGTCAACGACAAGTATCTGGAAACCAAGGCCGAGCGCTTCGGCCACCTCCTCCGCTGATGGCCGACACCCTGATCGCCGCCGTCCGCCCGACCGGGCGGTCCGAGGGGCTGGTGACGCTGCGCGGCCAGACCTGGCGCTGCGCCCTCGGCAAGGGCGGCGTCTCGGCCGCCAAGATGGAAGGGGATGGCGCGACGCCGCTCGGGCCGCTGCCGCTGCGCCGCATCCTCTACCGCGCCGATCGCGGCCCCGCGCCCGCCTGCGCCGTCCCGGTCGAGCCGATCGCCCGCGACGACGGTTGGTGCGACGATTCGTCCCATCCCGCCTACAACACCCCCATCCGCCTGCCGCATGACGCCCGCCACGAGCAGCTCTGGCGCGAGGACGGCGTCTACGATGTCATCGGCATCCTCGGCTGGAACGACGCCCCCGTGGTGCGCGGCCGCGGCAGCGCGATCTTCCTGCATGTCGCCCGGCCGGGCTACGCGCCGACCGAGGGCTGCATCGCCCTCGAGCCGCAAGAGCTGCGCGCCCTGCTCGCCACCGGCGTCACCGGCTTCGAGGTGCTGCCGGCTTAACCGCCGCCGCAGCGCACCCCGTAGTCGGAGACGGTCGGCACCGTGTTGTCGCCGACCGTGGTGACGTCCAGCAGCCCTGCCGCGCCGCGATAGCCGAAGCGGCAATAGCCGAAGCCGGTGCCGGAGCAGCTGTCGACCTCGACCACCCCGGCCTTGACCAGCGCCGCCTCCCGCCCGCCGACCCCATCATTGGCGCGGTCGCCGGGAATGGGCGTCCAGCCGCGCTGCTGCAGCAGCCGCCGCGCCTCGGTGATCGGCCTGCCATAGAGGTTGGGCAGCACCGCCCGCCCCTGGCAGCGGGTCTCCTCCGCCGCCAGCGGCAGCAAGGCCAGCGTGCCGTCCGGCTGCGCCCGCAGATCGGCCAGCGGCTGGCTGAGGAAATCCCCATCCCACAGCCGCAGGCCCGCGGGCTGGCCGGCGATCTCCAGCGGCAGCACGCCGCCGATGCTGCGCCGCGCCCCGGGCCGGGCATAGGCGATGGCCAGCAGCTGCTCGCCCTCGAACAGCGCGACATTGCCCTGGCGGATCGCGCAGCTGCCGCTGGTGCCGGATTCGAACTCGCCGGCGAAGCTGACCGCCTGCAGCCGCCCGAGCCTCTCCTCGCCGGTCACCGCCCAGCCGGCGCGCGAGACCAGGCGCCCGGCCGGCGTCTCGCCAGGCTTGGAGAAGCCGCAGAGCCGGCCATCCGCCCCCGCCGGCGCCCGCGGCAGGCTGGACAGCGGCGAGAAGGCCAGGCCCTCGACCTGCGACTGCACCCGGAGGCCAGGCGCCTGCGCCATCGCCCCCTGCAGCCCCATCGCCATCAGTCCGAGCGCCCAGATCGCCTGCCGCATTCTGCTTCCCGTTCATCCAGCCAGGCCTCCAGGCTGGGCCGCGGGGCGGCGGCGGGCAATTCCTGGCGGCTTCATATTTCCGCGCATCGGCGCCGGCTGGCCGGCCGCGGCAAAACAGCCGATACAGGACGGCCCTGCCGAACATGGACCACGATGCCTGAGCTTCCCGAAGTCGAAACCGTGATGCGTGGCCTGGCCGGGCTGCTGCAGGGCCGGGTGCTGGTCATGGCGGCGACCAACCGCGCCGGGATGCGCTGGCCCTTTCCGCCCGGCCTCGCCCAGCGCCTGACCGGCAGCCGCGTCGAAGGTTTTCGGCGCCGCGGCAAGTACATGCTGATCCGCATCTCGGGCGGCGATTCGGTGCTGATCCACCTGGGCATGTCCGGCCGCATAGTCGCGCGCCCGATCGGCGACAACGCCCCGCCCCCGGCGCATGAGCACCTGGTGCTGCAGACCGATGACGGCCAGCGCATCGGCTTCGTCGACCCGCGCCGCTTCGGCAGCGTCGACCTGGTGCCCACCGCGGCCGAGGACGACCACAAGCTGCTCGCCGGCATGGGCCCCGAGCCCCTGGAAGACAGCTTCACCGAGGGCGTGCTGGCCTCGGCGCTGGCCGGCAAGCAGACGCCGGTCAAGGCCGCGCTGCTCGACCAGCGCGTGGTCGCGGGCCTGGGCAACATCTATGTCGCCGAGGCGCTGTTCCGCGCCGGCATCTCGCCCCGCCGCCTGGCGCACACCATCCCCGGCGCCCGCGCCGCCCGCCTGGTCCCCGCCATCAAGGCGGTGCTGACCGACGCCATCGAGGCCGGCGGCTCGTCCTTGCGCGACTACCGCCAGGCGGATGGCGAGCTCGGCAGCTTCCAGGACCGCTTCCAGGTCTATGACCGGGAGGCCGCGCCCTGCCCGCTCTGCCCCGGGCCGCCGGGATGCCTCGGCGTCTCGCGCATCGTCCAGTCCGGCCGCAGCACCTTCTTCTGCGCCCGCACCCAACGCTAGATCCAGGAGGACCGCCGCCGATGGCTTACGAGATGATCGAGGTCGAGACCCAGGGCCCCGCCGCCGTCATCCGGCTGAACCGCCCGGCCGCGCTGAACGCGCTGTGCGACCAGCTGATGCAGGAGCTCGGCCAGGCGCTGCGCGCGGCCGACGCCGACCCGGCCGTGGCCGCCATCATCCTGACCGGCAGCGAGAAGGCCTTCGCCGCCGGCGCCGACATCAAGGAGATGCAGGCGCGCCGCTTCCCCGACACCTATCTGAACGACTTCATCGGCGCGAGCTGGGAAGCCGTGCTCACCATCCGCAAGCCGGTGATCGCGGCGGTGGCCGGCTTCGCCCTCGGCGGCGGCTGCGAGCTGGCGATGATGTGCGACATGATCCTGGCCGCCGACAACGCCAAGTTCGGCCAGCCCGAGATCAACCTGGGCATCATCCCCGGCGCCGGCGGCAGCCAGCGCCTGACGCGGGCCATCGGCAAGTCGAAGGCGATGGAGATGGTGCTGACCGGCCGCATGATGTCCGCCGAGGACGCCGAGCGCGCCGGCCTCGCCGCCCGCGTCGTGCCGGTGGCCGACCTGCTGCCCGAGGCCCTGAAGATCGCCGGCAAGATCGCCGGCCTCTCGGCCCCCGCCGTCGCCATGGCCAAGGAAGCGGTGAACGCCGCCTTCGAGCTGCCGCTGCGCGAAGGCGTCCGCCTGGAACGCCGCCTGTTCCTGGGGCTGTTCGGGACGGAAGGTCAGCAGGAAGGGATGGCGGCTTTCGTCGAGAAGCGGAAGCCGGTCTTCAAGTAAGACAGAGGACAGGCCAGGGGAATGAATTCCCCTGGACCCCATCTTTTTTCTTCCAGACTGCCGTGTCCACGTGGAGACAGTCCGTGAAACGGCCAGAGGTCAGCGCGACCTGTCAGGCAGCGCTGTTTTAAATAAATAGCGCCCCGCCGCGATGCCCTGATGTCGGTGCCGTCGAGGCGCAGGTCCCCAAACGGCCGGTGATCAGAAAAAAGATGGGGGTCTGGGGGAATTCATTCCCCCGACCTGCCCGATCGCTTCTCTTCAAACCTAAAGAAGCGTCCCCCCGAGAATTACCGTCGCCACGCTGAAGTAGATGACCAGCCCCGTCACATCGACCAGCGTCGCCACGAAGGGGGCCGAGGCGCTGGCCGGGTCGAAGCCGACGCGCTTCAGCGCGAAGGGCAGCATCGAGCCTGCCAGCGAGCCGAACAGCACGATGCCGACCAGGCCCAGCCCCACGGTTGCCGCCACCAGCAGGTGGTGCGGGCCGTAGTCGTAGAAGCCGGCCCATTGCCAGACCAGCAGCCGCCCGGCGCCCAGCACGCCCAGCATGGCGCCCAGCGTCAGGCCGGTGGGCAGCTCGCGCAGCGCCACGCGCCACCAGTCCGCCAGCCGCACCTGGCCCAGGGCGAGGGCGCGGATCAGCAGCGACGTCGCCTGGCTGCCGGAATTGCCGCCGGAGCTCATGATCAGCGGGATGAACAGGGTCAGGACGATGGCCTTCTCCAGCTGGTCCTCGAAATGCTGCATGGCGCTGGCGGTCAGCATCTCGCCCAGCAGCAGGATGCAGAGCCAGCCGGCGCGCTTGCGGATCATCTCCAGGAAGCCGATGCGCAGATAGGGCTGGCCCAGGCTTTCCATGCCGCCGAAGCGCTGGGCGTCCTCGGTGCCCTTGTCGATCACCGCGTCCAGCACGTCGTCGACGGTGACGATGCCCAGCACGTGGCGGCGGACGTCGACCACGGGGACGGCCAGCAGGTCGTGGCGGGCGAAGAGGCGGGCGACCTCGGCGCGCGGGGTGGAGGCGGCGACGGTCACCGGCTCGCGCGGCAGGGCAAGGTCCATCACCTTCTGCCCCGGCTCGCCGGTGATCAGCCGGCGCAGCGAGATGGTGCGCAGCAGGGCGCCACCGGCCGGATCCAGCAGATAGAGGGCGTAGATGGTCTCGCGGGTGCGCTCGACGGCGCGGATATGCGCCAGCGCCTCGGCCACCGTCACCGTCGCCGGCAGGCTGACGAATTCGGTGGTCATCAGGCTGCCGGCGCTGCCTTCCGGATAGGCCAGCAGGGCGCGCAGGCTGGAGGCGGGCTCCGGCTCCAGCGGGCGCAGCAGGGCGTCGCGCGCGGCGGGCGGCAGCTCGCGCAGCACGTCGGCGGCGCGGTCGGCCGACATCTCGGCCAGCAGCCGGGTGGCCGCGGCTTCCGGCAGGGCCAGCAGCAGGGCGCCGGCACGGGCGAGCTCGGGGTGGTCGAAGGCCTCGACGCGGCGCTCGGCCGGCAGGCGCGCCAGCGCCGCGGCGGCCTCCTCGGGCGGCAGCTCGTTGAGGAACTCGACCAGGTCGGCGGCATGGCCGGTGGCGAGGGCGCCGAGGCCGCGGCGCGCCACGTCCTCCGCCGGATAGCCAGGGGTGG
>NZ_MLCO01000335.1 GCF_001982615.1 Teichococcus deserti
TGTCGAGCTGCTCGGCCCCCACCCGCTGTTCGGCCCGCAATCCGGCCGCGACGGCATCGAAGGCCTGCGCATGGTCCTTTGCCCCGGCGCCCCCAGCCCCCGCGCCCGCCTGGCCGCCCGGATGCTGCGGGGCCTCGGCCTGGCCGTGGTGCAGATGACCCCCGAGGAGCACGACCGCCAGATGGCCTGGGTCCAGGGCCTGACCCACCTGGTGGCCCGCCTGGTCTCCGGCCTGGACATGCCCGCTTTGCCCCACACCACCGCCAGCTTCGACCACCTGATCCGCGCGACCACCATGGTGTCCCAGGACAGCGAAGCCCTGTTCCGCACGATCACCGAGGACAACCCCTTCGTCGCCGAGGTGAAGGCGCAGCTGCTGGAGAAAGCGACAGCGTTGTTCGAAGAGAAGACAGTGCAGCTGGCAGCTTGAAGGAAAGCATCGGCAGGTCGGGGGAATGAATTCCCCCGAGCCCCCATCTTTTTTCTGT
>NZ_MLCO01000336.1 GCF_001982615.1 Teichococcus deserti
CCAGCGCCGCGGCCTCGGCCTCCAGCGCGTCCAACCCCTGGCGCAGCCGGCGCTGCTGCGCGGCGATCCAATCCGGGTCCTGCTGCGCCGGCGGCCGCCGCGCCTCGAAACGGCAGAGCAGCGCCGCCTCAACCATGCCGTCGGCCAGGGCCTGCAGCCGCAGCACCGGCCAGCGCGCCACGCCCGTGGGGATCAGCCGCGGCCCCGGCCCCAATGCGTCGAGGAAGGCGCAGATCACCGCCGCATCATACAGCGGCCCGCCCGCCACCCCGATCAGCACCGGGATCTTGATCAGCGGGTTCAGCGCCGACAGCGCGTCCTGCGCCGGGCCGGCCAGCGGCACATGGGTGCCGACCTCGGCGGCGACCAGCGGCAGGTCGAGGCCGCGCTCGGCCGCCAGCACGCGGACCTTGCGGGTGAAGGGCGACAGCAGGGTGCCGTGCATTTGCATGCCCGCATCCTGGCGGGCCGGCCGGCGGATTGACAAGCCCGCGCCGGGACGGCGGAATTCGTCCCCAAGAACCCAGCGAGGCGCGTCCGGACCATGACAAGAATACTGGTGCTCGGCGCCGGCGGCATCGGCGGCTATTTCGGCGGGCGGCTGGCCCAGGCCGGGGCGGATGTCACCTTCCTGGTCCGCCCGGCGCGGCAGGCGGCGCTGGCCCAGGGCCTGACCCTGCTCAGCCCCTTCGGCGACGCCACCATCCCGGTGCGCAGCATCACCGCCGACAGCGCGCCGGAGCAATTCGACCTCGTGCTGCTGACCTGCAAGGCCTACGACCTGGAGGCGGCGATCGCCGCCGTCGCGCCCTTCCTCGACGAGGGCGGCGCCGTGCTGCCGCTGCTGAACGGCATCGCCCATATGGAGCGGCTGAACGCCGCCTTCGGCGCGGGCCGCGTGCTGGGCGGCAGCGCCCGCATCCAGGCGACGCAGACGCCGGAAGGCGCCATCCGCCAGTTCAACGACTGGCGCTTCCTGACCGTCGGCGAGCAGGATGGGCGGATGTCGGCCCGCGCCACCGGCTTCGCCGCGCTGTTCGACAAGGCGGTCGGCGCCGAATGCGAGGCGGTGCCCGATATCCTGCAGCGGCTGTGGGAGAAGCTGGTGCATCTGTCCACCGCCGCCGCCATGACCTGCCTGATGCGCGCCAATGTCGGCGAGATCCTGGCCGCCGAGGACGGCGCCGCCCTCTTCGCCGAGACCCTGCAGCAGAGCGCCGCCATCGCCGCCGCCGCCGGCCATCCGCCCAGCGATACCTTCATGGCCAGTTACGGGAAGATCTTCTCGGACCGGAGCTCGCAATACGCCACCTCCATGCTGCGCGACGTCGAGCGCGGCGGCCCGACCGAGGCCGAGCACATCATCGGCTTCATGCATCGCCGCGCCGTCGCCGCCGGCATCGCCGCTCCGGTGCTGCGGATGGCGCTGGTGCATCTGCAGGCCTATGCGGCGCGGCGGGAGGCCGGACGGCTGTAGGGCGGCAGGGCGGCCAGACCCGGCTTGCATCCGGCGCGCATCCCGGCAGGATCGCCGCGGTTGCCAGCGGAGCCGATGATGACCGAGCAGAAACGCTATATCCCGACGCCCTCGGGCTTCCTGATGGTGCTGCGCCAGGGCGACGACCTTTTCGCCCAGCTGGCGGGCTTGGCCGAGGCCGAGGCCATCCCCGCCGCCAGCCTGACCGGCTTCGGCTTCGCCGGCCAGGTCACCTTCGGCTTCTTCGACTTCGCGACCTCCCAGTACCGGCCGCGTGGCTGGCAGGATGTCGAGATCGCCAGCCTGACCGGCAGCCTGGCCTGGCGCGACGGCCAGCCGGCGCTGCATGCGCATGGCGTCGCCGCCGATGCCGAGTTCCGCTGCTTCGGCGGGCATCTGCTCGGGCTGGTGGTCGGGCGCGGCTCGCTGGAGCTGACCATCACCCTGCTGCCTAGCTGGCTGGAGCGCGCGGTCGAGCCCTCGATCGGCGCCCAGGTGCTGCAGCTGGGCACCCAGCCGGGCTGACCCGTTGCGTCACGCGAAAGTGCCGGACCGGAGGCTTGTCCGGCCGGCCGCCGCGCGGGATGCCCGTGGGGACCGCAGCCGGAGTGCCCGCTCGATGCCTGACCGCCTCGCCTTCCCCCGCCGTGCCTGGCTGGCCGCCGCCCTGCTGCCGGCGCTTCGGCCCGACCCGGCCCGCGCCGCGCCGCTGGACATTCCGCCCGCCAGCCTGCCGCGCCTGATGGAGCGCGCGCCCTCGGCCGCCGGCTTCGCCCCCGCCGGCTGGATGCTGGAGGAGCAGGCCGCCGGCGACCTGGATGGCGACGGCCGTGCCGACCTGGTGATGGTGTTCCGCGGCCAGGACCCCGCGCTGGTGGTGACGCATGACGGCCTGGGCGAGCCCCGGCTGGACACCAATCCGCGCATCCTGGCCGTGGCCTTCGCCGAGCCCGCCGGCGGCTATCGGCTGGTGCTGCAGGATGCCGCGCTGATCGGCCGCCGCGTCGACCCGGTGCTGACCGACCCCTACGAGGCGCAGGGGATCAGCGTGGCGCGCGGCAGCTTCCGGCTGCAGCTCGGCCGCTTCGCCAGCGTCGGCTCCTGGGGCGCGGAGCGCCGCACCTTCACCTTCCGCTGGCAGGATGGCGGCTTCGCGCTGATCGGCTACGACCAGTTCTCCATGCAGCGCAACAGCGGCGCGACGCAGGAGCTCAGCGTCAACTATTCCACCGGCCGCGCCAGCATCGAGACCGGCGACAACGAGAGCACGGCGACCAAGAAGCGCTGGGTCACCCTGTCGCAGCGGCCGCTGCAGGTGCTGCCGCAGATCGGCTATGGCCTCGACTTCCGCCACGGGGTGCCCGGCGTCGACTGAGCCTCAGCCGGGGGTGTAGCGCAGCAGCGGCGGCTGCAAGGTCACCACCCCCGCCACCGCCGAGCTGACCTCCAGCGCCAGGGTGCCGCCGCCGGCGGGCCAGGCGGGGGTCAGCTCCAGCGTCTCGCCCTCGATGGCCAGCGCCGTCCCGCCCAGCCGCACCCGCAGCAGGTCCGGCGCCGGCGGCCGGCCGGGCGTCGCCGGCGGCGGCGGCCCCAGCAGCTGCAGCCGCGCCGACAGGCCGGCAGCGGCGGGCAGCACGGCCTCCTCCAGCAGGGCGGCACCCCCTTCGGCGGTGGCCAGCGGCACCACCAGATCGGCCGGGCCGGCGCGCAGCAGCAGCCAGAGCGGCCCGGCCGGCAGCGCCACCGGCGCCGCCAGGGCCAGCGACCGCGCCGCCGGGGCGCCGGCGGCCAGCCGGATCGGCGTGGCCTCGGCCAGGGTCTCGCCGGGGCGGCCATTGGCCTCGCCGGCCAGCGTCGCTGCGGCGGTGGCGCCCCCCCCCAGCGCGGCGATCAGCACGAACAGGCCGGTGACCACGCGCGGCTCGGGCAGCAGCAGCCGCACCGCCCCCTGCCCACCCGCCGGAATGCGCAGCGCCGCCCCGCCGCTGGCCGCCGGCAGCTCGGGCGCGCCGGGCGCCGCTTGCCGGGCGGCGGCGCCGGGACGCCCCCCGCCGCTCTGCTCGCTCGACAGCCGCGCCTGCCGCGGCACCACCCCCGCCCGAAAGGCGAGGCCCACCTGCTCCCCCTGCCGCCCCCCCCCGGGGAAG
>NZ_MLCO01000337.1 GCF_001982615.1 Teichococcus deserti
TCGTCGTTCGCCTCCGTGGCGGCCCCCGGCCGGTGCCGCGCCCGCCCGGGCCGCTCGCTGCGCCGGCTGCGCGAGCACCGGGTTGACGGCATTCTGCTCTGTCCCGCGATTGGCCCCACGGCGGCGGAGATCGGTGATCTTGGCCTGCCCTGCGTGCAGGCGATGCGCCGGGCGCCGGGGCTGGCGGGCGACTTCGCCGGCCCTGCAGACCGCGAGAGGATGGAGGCACTGGCCGGGCATCTGATCGCCGGCGGCCGCCGGCGCTTTGCCTTCGCCGGTGCCGGCATGCTGCATTCCGGCGTGCGCGAGCGGCTCGACGGGCTGCGCCGCGCGCTGCGCCGCAACGGGTTGCCGCCGCCGGTGCTGCTGCGCACCCCCGGCACCCGCGCCGGCGGCGAGGCGGCGGCGCAGCTGCTGCAGGCGCTGCCGCAGCGGCCGGATGCGCTGGTCTGCGTCAACGACGTGCTGGCCTTCGCCGCCATTCCGGCGCTGCAGCGGGCCGGCTGGGGCGTCGGCGGCGAGATTGCGGTGACCGGCATCGGCGATGTCGCCGAGGCCGCCACCCTCCGCCCGGCGCTGACCACGCTGCGCACCGAGCCGCGCCGCATCGGCGAGACCGCGGTGCGGCTGCTGCTGCGCCGCGTGCAGGACCCCGAGGCCGCCGCCGAGCAGGCAATCCTGCCGACCCGGCTGGTCGTGCGGGAATCCTGCGGCGGCGCCCGCGGTGTGCCCGAGATTTAGCGATTCCGGCGTGTTGAAGCGCGGACCGCACGCCGGCCATCCGCATTTGCGCATTGAGCCGCGGCGGTCACCGGCCTAGTCTCCGGGCTGGCCAGCGCGCCGATCCACTTCTCATGATCGCGAATTGAACCGCCGTGATGCTGAAGCCTCGCCCGATCCTGTCCCGCCGCCGGCTCGCCGGCCTGACGCTCGCCAAGCTGACTCTCGCCAGCCTGGTCGCAGGCGGCGCCGCCCGGGCGCAGGACGCCCCGCTGCGCATCGCGCTCGCCACCAGCATCTCCAACCAGGCCATCGAGGCCGCGGCGGCGGAGGCCAGGACGCAGGGGCTGGAGGTGCGGCTGACCGAATTCGCCGACTGGGTGACGCCCAACCGCAGCGTCGTCTTCGGCGAGCAGGACGCCAACCTGTTCCAGCACCGCCCCTACCTGACCTTCACCAACCAGCAGGCCGGCTGGAACCTGGTGCCGGTGGCCCCCGCCTACGCCACCGCCTTCGGCCTCTATTCCAGGCGGCATGCGTCGCTGGACGCGCTGCCCCAGGGCGCGCGCATCGGCTATTCCGGCGATGTCATCAACACCGGCCGCTCGTTGATGCTGCTGCGCCAGGCAGGGCTGCTGCGGCTGCGCGACGGCGCCGAGGAGCGGGCGACGCCCGAGGACATCCTCGACAATCCGCGTCGGCTGCGGCTGGTGGCGATCGACGGGCCGCAGATCGCCCGCACGCTGGAGGAGCTCGATGCCGGCGTCACCTATCCGACCTTCGCCAAGCTCGGCGGACTGGATCCGACGCGCGCGCTCGCCCTCGAGAACGACCCCCGCTACGCCTTCCATTTCGTCGCGCGGCCCGACCGCGCCGGGGATGCGCGGCTGCGGCACTTCATCCGGATCTACCAGAATTCCGCGGCGGTGAAGGACGTGCTGCGCAAGCTCTACGGCGCGCTCGTCTCCTTCCCCGACCCCACCGTCTGATAGTCCCCCATCGCGGAGCCGATGCCATGAACGCCGCCGCCTCGATCCCGCTGCCCTCGGACAGCGGGCTGAGCACCAAGACCCGGGCCCTGATCGCGCTGGCCGCCGGTCATGCCGCGCGCAGCCCGGCCTGGGTCGAGACCCATGCCGCCCGGGCCCGCACCGCCGGCGCCACGCCGCAGGAGATCGCCGAGGCCGCCGGCATCGCCGCCGCCCTCGAGGGCGACGCCCTGCCGCTCTGGGAAGAGGGCTGAGCCGGCGCGGGTCCCGCCGGGGCGTTTCGCCCCCGGAAGGCGGCTGGCCGCGCGACCGCGCTTGGCCTAGCTTCCGCCGCCATGTGCCGTCCGCTTCCCCTGCTTGCCGCCCTGATCAGCCTTGCCGCCGCGCCGGCCCACGCCCAGCCGGCGCCGCCGGGCGTGCCGGCCGCCGCCTGGCTGGTCTATGACCGCGCCGCCGGCCAGGTGCTGGCCTCGGCCAATGCCGGGCAGCGCTGGGAGCCGGCCTCGCTGACCAAGCTGATGACCGCCTATCTGGTCTTCGAGGCGGTGCGCGATGGGCGCCTCGGCTGGCAGCAGGTGGTGGCGGCGCCGGCCACGGTGCGTCGTGTCGGCACGGAAGAGTCACGCATGTATCTGCAGCCGGGCAACCGGCTGTCGGTGCGCAGGCTGATCGAGGGGCTGCTGATCATCTCGGCCAATGACGCGGCGGTGACGCTGGCGACGGCGGTGGATGGCGGCGAGGCCGCCTTCGTCGCGCGGATGAATGCGGCCGCTGCCCGGCTCGGCATGACGGGGACGCATTTCAACAATCCCTCCGGCATTCCGGGCCCCACGCATTACACCACGGCCGAGGATCTGCTGAGGCTGACGCTGGCCTTCGACCGCGACTTCCCCGATGTCTACGCCATCACCCGGGCGCCGCAATTCCGGTACCGCGCCTTCCACGGGCAGGCCTCCAACCCGCTGCTGGCGCAGGATGCCGCGGTGGACGGCTTCAAGACCGGCCATACCGAGGCGGCCGGCTACAACATCGTCATTTCCGCCCGCCAGCGCAGGATCGGCGCCGCCGGCCAGCCGCGCGACCTGGTGGCGGTGCTGCTGGGCACGCCGAGCAAGGGCGACCGCGCCCGCGGCGCCGAGCTGCTGCTCGACTATGCCGGCAGCGCCTTCCATCTTGCCGAGGTCTTCGCCGCCGGCCAGGAGATCCAGCGGCTGCGGGTGCCGGGTTCCGCCGAGGGCGAGGTCGGTCTCGGCGTCGAGGCGACGCAGCGGATGGCGCTGGCCGCCGGCAGCGCGGCCACGCTGCGCGTCACGCTGAAGGACGACGCCGACATCTTCGCGCCGCTGCCGCAGGGCGCGGTGCTGGGCGAGGTCGAGGCGGTGCAGGGCGAGCAGGTGCTGGCCCGCGCGCCGCTGATCACCCTGCAGGAGGCGACGCCCGCCGCCTGGCCGCTGCGCTTCTATGACTGGGTGGCGGTGCGGCTGGCGCGCTGGATCGGCTAGAGCGGCTTGCCTGCGGAAGGGTGCAGGCAGCCCGCGCTTGCCCGTTGTCTGATCGCGTGATTCAGGCGTTTCGGTGCTTCCGCCTCAAGCCATCACCGGTCTAGCGCAGCCCATCATAGACCGCGTCGCGGATGGCGCGCGGGAAATCGCCGGCCATGCCTTCGATCGTCGTGTTGGTCATGGCGACGACCACCAGCCGCTGCGCCGGGTCGACGAACCAGGAATGGCCATAGACCCCGCCCCACTGCCAGGTGCCCGGCGATTGCGGCGTGGCTGCCGCCTTGGGATCCAGCAGGATCGAGAAGCCCAGGCTGAAGCCCCAGCCGGGCATGGGTGAATCGCGCGGCACCAGCCCCTCGGCATGATGCGTCAGCAGCGCGACGCTGTCGGGCTTCAGGATCGGCGCGCCGCCCTGGCGCAGCGCCTCGAGAAACCGCAGGAAATCGGGCGCCGTGCCGACCATGCCGGCGCCGCCGGAGGGGAAGGAGGCCGGGTCGAAGGCACGCCGGAGCGAGAAGGCGATATGGCCATGGCCCAGCCGCAGCCTTTCCTCCTCGGCCATGCGGGCGGGGCGCGGCGCGGCGTCGACATAGGGCGTCGCCAGCCGCGCCGGATCGGGTGGCGCGAAGCCGGTATCGGCCATGCCCAGCGGCCCGGTCACCAGCCGCCGCGCCAAATCCGGCAGCGGCGCGCCGGCGGCCGCCTGCATCGCCGCCCCGAGCACGTCGGTCGCGACCGAATAGGCCCAGCCCTGGCCGGGCAGGTAGGCGAGCGAGACCGAGGCGATGCGGCGCAGATTCTCCTCCAGCGACAGGCCCGGCTGGTCGAGGCCGTCGGAGACATGGGCGCGGCGATAGGGGCCGCGATCGGCCTGGGCGAAGGCATAGCCCAGCCCCGCCGTATGGGTCATCAGCTGGCGGATGGTGATGTCCGGCCGGCGGCCATCGGCCAGCGCGGGCTGGAACTCCGGCAGGTAGCGCGTGGTCGGCGCATCGAGCGCCAGGCGCCCCTGCTCGACGAGGGCCAGCGCCGCGGCGGCGGTGATCGGCTTGGTCATCGAGGACAGGCGGAAGACCGTGTCTTCGCGCATCGGCGCCGCCGCCTCGCGATCGGCGAAGCCGGCGGCGCGGCGATAGACGGTCTGCCCGTCGCGCGCCACCAGCACCACCGCGCCGACGATGCGCTGGCGCGCCAGCGC
>NZ_MLCO01000338.1 GCF_001982615.1 Teichococcus deserti
GGCCGCGGCGCCGGGTGCCGCGGCCCCTGGCGGTGCCCCGCCGGCCGCGCCGGTGCCGCCGCCGCTGGCCGCAACGCCGGCCGCCCCCGCCGCGCCGGCGACGCCGGGCGTGGTGCTGCGCGCCACCGACAGCTCCTGGGTGCAGATCCGCGACTCGCGCTCCGGCCGGACCGTGCTGAACCGCATCCTGCAGCCGAAGGAGACCTACGAGGTGCCGAACCAGCCGGGCCTGGTGCTGAGCACCGGCAAGGCCGAGGGGCTGACCATCGAGCTGGACGGCGCCGCCACGCAGGTGCTGGCCAACCAGGTCGGCGTGCGGCGCGACATCTCGCTCGACCCCGAGCGGCTGCGGACGGCCGGCCCGGCCACGCGCTGAGGCCGGTGGTCGGGCCTGCCCCGCGAGGGGCGGGCTTGGCCGATGGCGCCACTGCTGCCATATCCGCCCCATGCCGCAGCGGGAGGCCTGACCGCCATGTCCTATCGTCCCTACCAGCAGATCCTGCGCCGGAAATCCCGGCAGATCCGCGTCGGCAAGGTCCTGGTGGGCGGCGACGCGCCGATCACCGTGCAGACCATGACCAACACGCCGACCGAGGATGCCGCGGCCACCATCGCGCAGATCCGGAAGGCGGAGCTGGCCGGGGTCGACATCGTCCGCGTCTCCTGCCCCGACGAGGCCTCGACGGCCGCGCTGGCCGAGATCGTGCGCGAGGTGAATGTCCCGATCGTCGCCGACATCCACTTCCACTATAAGCGCGCCCTCGAGGCGGCGGCGGCGGGTGCGGCCTGCCTGCGCATCAACCCGGGCAATATCGGCAGCAAGGAGCGGGTGAGGGAGGTCGTGAAGGCCGCCCGTGACCATGGCTGCTCGATCCGCATCGGCGTCAATGCCGGCAGCCTGGAGCGTCACCTGCTGGAGAAATACGGCGAGCCGAACCCGGAGGCGCTGGTGGAAAGCGCGCTGTGGCACGCCGCCCACCTGCAGGAGCTCGACTTCCACGAATTCAAGATCAGCGTGAAGGCGTCCGACGTCTTCCTGGCGGTCGCCGCCTACCAGCAGCTGGCCGAGGCCTGCGACCACCCGCTGCATATCGGCATCACCGAGGCAGGCGGGAAGCGCACCGGCACGGTGAAGAGCTCGATCGGCCTGGGCAGCCTGCTCTGGGCCGGCATCGGCGACACGCTGCGCGTCTCGCTCTCGGCCGAGCCGGAGGAGGAGGTGCATGTCGGCTGGGACATCCTGAAGTCGCTCGGCATCCGGCATCGCGGCGTGAAGATCATCTCCTGCCCCTCCTGCGCCCGGCAGGGCTTCAACGTCATCGAGACGGTGGCGGCGCTGGAGGAGCGGCTGGCGCATATCGAGGTGCCGCTGAGCCTGTCGATCATCGGCTGCGTGGTGAACGGCCCGGGCGAGGCGCTGATGACCGATATCGGCGTCACCGGCGGCGGCAACGGCCGGCACATGGTCTATTCCGCCGGCAAGACGCACCACACCATGGGCCAGGACGGCATGGTCGACCACATCGTCGGCCTGGTCGAGGCCAAGGCGGCGGAGATCAAGGCGGCCCTGCCGCCGCCCGAGCTGCCGGCGCCCGCCAAGGCCGCCGAATGATCCCTGCCCGAATGATTTCTGCCCGAATGAGCCCTGCCCGGATGATCTTCGCTGGGATGGTTCCCGCCGGTGCAGGAGCCGCGCCGTGCCGCGGCTGACGCCGGAACGGGCGAAGACCATGCTGGCCCGGCTGCGGGCCCTGGCCGCCGCGGCGCGGGCCGGCAGCGCCTGGGAGGGCCGCTTCGTCGAGGAGGCGGTCGCCCGGCTGGTGCGCTATGGTGACAAGGCGATCTTCACGCCCAAGCAGTGGATCCAGTTCGAGCAGATCTTCCGCCGCTACGAGGAGCTGCCCGAGGATGGCGCCCCGAAAGGCGCCCAAGACAGCCCCGCCGCCGGCACCTGACGGGCCGCGGCCCGAATTCGAGAGAGCGAGAAAAGCCTTGAGCGGAATGCAGCCGGTTCGCGGCACCAAGGATCTGATCGGCGAAGGCTTCCGCCGCCACGCGCAGGTGGTCGAGACGGCGCGCCATGTCACCGGCCTCTATGGGCTGGAGGAATGGTCGACGCCGATCTTCGAGGCGACGGGCGTCTTCGCGCGCACCCTCGGCGACACCTCCGACGTGGTGACGAAGGAGATGTACACCTTCGAGGATCGCGGCGGCGATTCCGTGACGCTGCGCCCCGAGGGCACCGCCGGCGTCTGCCGCGCGCTGGTGTCGAACGGGCTGACCCAGGGCGGGCTGCCGCGCAAGGTCTTCTACACCGGGCCGATGTTCCGCTACGAGCGGCCGCAGAAGGGCCGCTATCGCCAGTTCCACCAGATCGGCGCCGAGATCATGGGCGCCGCCGAGCCGCTGGCGGATGCCGAGGTGATCGCCTGCGGCTACCAGATCCTGCAGCAGCTGGGCATCGACGACGGCGTGGTGCTGGAGATCAACACGCTGGGCGACGCGGCCTCGCGCGATGCCTATCGCGCCGCGCTGGTGGCCTATTTCACCGCGCACCAGGACCGCCTGTCGGAGGAGAGCCGCACCCGGCTCGAGAAGAACCCGATGCGCATCCTCGACAGCAAGAACGAGGGCGACAAGCTGCTGGTGGCCGATGCGCCGACCATCTTCGAGCACCTGACGCCGGAGGCCGCGGCCTTCTTCGACGGCGTGCTGGGGCATCTGGACAGCTTCGGCGTGCCCTACCGCAAGAACCCGCGGATCGTGCGGGGGCTCGACTATTACAGCCACACCGCCTTCGAGTTCGTCACCGACCGGCTGGGCGCGCAGGGCACGGTGATGGCCGGCGGCCGCTATGACGGGCTGGTGCAGGAGATGGGCGGGCCGGCCACGCCGAGCGTCGGCTGGGCGGCGGGCGTCGAGCGCCTGGCCGAGCTGCTGGAGGAGACGCCGGAGCCGATCCGCCCGGTCGCCGTGATCCCGGTGAGCGCGGCCGAGGAGGCGGCGTCGCTGGAGATGCTGCAGATGCTGCGCGCCGCCGGCGTGCCTGCCGAGATGGCCTATAAGGGCAATCTGAAGAAGCGGATGGAGCGGGCCAACAAGATCGGCTCGCAGGCGGCGGTGATCATCGGCGAGGCCGAGGTGGCCGAGGGCGTTGTGGTGGTCCGCAACCTGTCCAATGGCGGCCAGGAGCGGGTCGGCGTGGCGGGGCTGCTGTCGGCTTTGGCGGCGGCGGGCGTCGTCGATGCGATGGTCGAGCAGGTGGTGGAAGGGCTGGAGCTGGTGGCCGAGGATGCCGCTGGCGAGGCTGAGGAATAAAAAGAAAAGAAGGCGGTGCGGGGGAATTCAATCTTCCGCGCTTGCTTTGCTGTTTTTAAAGGTCGGTGATGGCTCTTTCCGAAACGCTCGATCGCCTGTTGTATCGTGCTGATGAGTTGCGGGCTTTGCTGGAGACGGCGGAGGGCGCGCAGATTGGCGTGCTGGCGAAGGAGCTTTCGGAGCTGGAGCCGCTGGTCGAGCGCGTGAACGCGCTGCGGGCGGCGGAGCGGGCCCGCGACGAGGCCGAGCTGATGCTGGCCGACCCCGAGATGCGCGAGCTGGCCGAGGCCGAATACTACGCCCAGCGCGATGCCGTCCCGGTCCTGGAGCGCGCCCTGCGGCTGTCGCTGCTGCCGAAGGACGCGGCCGATGCCGGCAGCGCCATCCTGGAGATCCGCCCGGCCGCCGGCGGCGACGAGGCGGGGCTCTTCGCCGCCGAGCTTTTCGCCGCCTATCAGCGCTATGCCGCCACCCGCGGCTGGCGCTTCGGCCTGCTGGATTACGACGAATCCGAGCTCGGCGGCATCAAGGGCGCGGTGGCCGAGGTGGAAGGCGCCGGCGTCTTCGCCCGGCTGAAGTTCGAGAGCGGCGTGCACCGCGTCCAGCGCGTGCCGGCGACCGAGACGCAGGGCCGCATCCACACCTCGACGGTGACGGTGGCCGTGCTGCCCCAGGCCGAGGAGGTGGACGTGCAGATCAACGAGGCCGATCTGCGCATCGACACCTATCGGGCCAGCGGCGCCGGCGGGCAGCACGTCAACAAGACCGACAGCGCGGTGCGCATCACCCATCTGCCGACCGGCACAGTGGTGGCGATGCAGGAGGAGCGCAGCCAGCACAAGAACCGCGCCAAGGCGATGAAGGTGCTGCGGGCGCGGCTCTACGAGGCGCAGCGCAGCCAGGCCAGCGCCAGCCGCTCGGCCGACCGCAAGTCGCAGGTCGGCACCGGCGACCGGTCGGAGCGGATCCGCACCTACAACTTCCCGCAGGGGCGGGTCACCGACCACCGCATCGGCCTGACCCTGCACAAGATCGACCGGATCATGCAGGGCGAGCTGGACGACCTGATCGACGCCCTGATCGCCGAGGACGAGGCGGCACGGCTGGCGGCCGAAGGTGTCTGACTGCCCTGACCCGGCGGGCACCGTCGGCTTCTTCCTGTGCCGCGCCGGGCAGCATCTGCGCGCCGCCGCCATCGAGACGCCGCGGCTGGAAGCGCGGATGCTGCTGGCCGAGGCGCTGCAGCGGCCCTTGGAGGAACTGCTGCGCGATCCACGGGCGCCCGTGCCCCCCGAGGCCGCCGAGCGCTTCGGCGGGATGCTGCGGCGGCGCCTGGCGCATGAGCCGATGGCCTATATCCTCGGCCATGCCGGCTTCT
>NZ_MLCO01000034.1 GCF_001982615.1 Teichococcus deserti
GCGCCGAGCAACGCCAACCTGCTGCGGGTGATCGAGCGGCGGCGCGGCCTGCCGGTGGCGCTCGGCCTGCTCTGGCTGCACGCCGCCGCTCGATCACCCGCAGCAGGTTGGCGTTGCTCGGCGCCTCGTAGGTGTCGCGGTCGCCGGCATAGCCGAAGCGGTCCTGCAGCACCGAGGCCAGCACCGCGGCGCGGCGCAGCGGGTCGCCGGCATCCGCCTGCGGGTCCTGCGCCGCGGCGGTCACCGCGGCGCGCGCCAGCTCGGAGAGATGCGCCGAGGCCGCGCCCCAATCGGCCTCCGGCGCGTCGATGCGCGCCAGCTGCAGGGCGGTGCCGGCGATGTCGAGCTCGGCATCCGGCAGCTGGCCGGCGGCCTCGAGCGCGGCGCGGGCTTCGGAGAGGGGGTCGGCCATGCCCAGAGTCGTGGCGATGCCGACCCGCCGGGTCAAGGGCGGGCGGGTGCCCTGACGGCCCGCGGCCTATTCGCCGCCGGCCGCCCCCGGCTGCACCAGCATGGCGCCCAGCCGCTTGCCGCCGAAGATATGGACGTGGAAATGCGGCACTTCCTGGCCGCCATCGGCGCCCATGTTGGTCAGCACGCGGAAGCCCTGGCCCTCGAGGCCGAGCTGCTTCGCCACCTGGCCGACGGCGCGCCAGAAGCCGGCGACCTCCTCCGCCCCGGCCTGGGTGGAGAAGTCGGCCACCGAGACGTAGCGGCCCTTCGGGATCACCAGCACATGCACCGGCGCCTGCGGCGCGATGTCGTGGAAGGCGAGCGCGTGCTTGTCCTCGAAGACCTTCCGGGCCGGGATCTCGCCGCGCAGGATGCGGGCGAAGATGTTGCCGTCGTCATAGGGCGGCAGACCGGATACGGGCATGGCGGGCTCCTGGCATTTTTCCCCGGCGGCCGCGCGGCGCGGGCCGGGCCGCCAGACTAGAGGCCCGGCGCCCCGGCGCAATGCCAGGCGAGGCAAGCCCTCTCAGGGCAGCTTCGTCGTGTCCGCCGCGCGGACGATGCCCTTGGGCCTGGCGGCCTTCTCGGCGATGCCGGAGATGCCCTCGCGGCGCTCGAGCTCGCTCCAGACCTCCTCCGGGCGGATGCCGGCATCCACCCAGAGCACCAGCAGGTGATAGACCAGGTCGGCGCTTTCCATGACGGTGCCGCGGCGGTTGCCCTGGATCGCCTCGATGACGCATTCCACCGCCTCCTCGCCCAGCTTCTGGGCGACCTTGTCGGTGCCGCGCGCCATCAGCCGGGCGGAATGCGAGACGGTGGTGTCGCCGGACAGGCGGCGCGCCTCGATCGTCTCCCACAGCCGGGTCAGCACCGCGATGTCGCCGCTGGTCGGCACGGAGAGCGGCTGCAGGTGGCGCGCCTCGGCCTTCAGCGTCGCCTTCTTCGGCCTGGCCACCGCGGCGATGGCGGCGGGCAGCGGCAGCGCGGCCTTGGCCTTCGGCTTGGCCAGCTTCACCTTGGCGCGCAGCTTGGCGGCCGGCTTCGCCGCCTTCGCGGTGGCCGCGCCGGTCTCGAGCAGGCTCACCGCCTTCTTCTTGGTCACGGCCTTCTTGGTCACCGCCTTCGCCGCCTTCTTCTTCGCCAGCTTCGCCATTCAGGCCACCTTCGCCAGGGAGGCGGGGCGCACCGGCAGCCCGGCCGCGGCCAGCGCCGCCTTGGCCTCGCCGATGCGCATCTCGCCATAGTGGAAGACGCTGGCGGCCAGCAGCCCGGTGGCGCCGGCCTGCGCGCCCTCGACGAAATGCCGCGTCTCGCCGACGCCGCCCGAAGCCACCAGCGGCAGCCGCACCCGGGCGCGCAGCGCGCGCAGCAGCTCGAGGTCGAAGCCGGACTTGGTGCCGTCGCGGTCCATCGAGGTCACCAGCAGCTCGCCGGCGCCGAGGCTTTCCATCCGCGACGCCCAGTCCAGCGCGTCGATCCCCGTCGCGCGGCGGCCGCCATGGGTGAAGATCTCCCACTTGCCGGGGGCGACGGTGCGGGCGTCGATGGCGACCACGATCGCCTGGCTGCCGAAGGCCTGCGCCGCGCGCTGCACGAGTTCAGGATCGCTGACGGCGGCGGAATTGATGCTGGCCTTGTCGGCGCCGGCCAGCAGCAGGCGGCGGACGTCGTCGACGCTGCGCACGCCGCCGCCCACGGTCAGCGGGATGAAGACCTCGGCCGCGGTGCGCGAGACCACGTCGTACATGGTGTCGCGGTTCTCATGCGTCGCGCCGATGTCGAGGAAGGTGATCTCGTCGGCGCCCTCGGCGTCATAGGCGCGGGCCTGCTCGACCGGGTCGCCGGCATCGCGCAGCGCCACGAAGTTCACGCCCTTGACGACGCGGCCGTCCTTGACGTCCAGGCAGGGGATGACGCGGAGCGCAAGCATGGCGGCAGGCACCTCTCGACCGGGGTGACGGGCACAGCGAAGGCCGTTGGGGGGTCGTCCCGGGCGATGCGCCCGGATCACGCATCGGTCAAGAGTAGAAACGGCATTCCAGCGCCGGGCAAGAAATTCGCCCGGCGCAACAAAGGTTTCTTCCGGTTGTCAGAAAGCTGGCTATTGCAGCGTGGCGCTGACCGTGACCGGCTTGTCGAGCAGACCGGTGTAGGTGGTGGTATAGGTCTTGCCGGCCTCGGCCGGCACCGCCGGCGAGAAGCCCCCCAGCGAGATCATGTCGCCCGGCTTCAGCGCCAGGCCCCGGCTGGCCAGGTCCTTCACCAGCCAGGGGATGACGTTCAGCGGATGGCCGAGCAGCGCGGTCCCCGGCGCCGTCGCCAATTCTTTTTCCTCCGTCGCCAGGCGGACGCGCATGCTGCCCAGGCGCGCGGCGAAGTCCGGCGTCGCCTCGGGGGTGATGGCCTCGCCGACCACGCCGAGCCGTGCGCCGACGCCCACCGCCAGCAGGTTGGGCCCGTTCATCTGCCGCATCTCGGCCAGCGCCAGGTCGGGCAGCTCGATGAAGGGGATCACCTGGTCGATGTGGCGCAGAATGGCGACATGGTCGTCGCCGGCCTGGTTGATGCCGGCATCGCGGACGCGGACGATCAGGTCGGCCTCGACCACCGGCACCGCGCCGAAGGCGGCCGGCAGGCTGGCGCCGGAGCGGGCCCGCACCGTCGCCTCGTAGATCGGCGCCGCCAGCGGATGCGTGGTGCCGAAGCGTTTCTGGGCTGCCTCGTTGGTCAGGCCGACCTTCCAGCCGACGACGGCGCCGAGCTTGGCGCTCATCGCCGGGACCAGCTTGCCCTGGGCGCAGAGCCCGTCGGCGAGAGAAAAGTTCCCCGTGAAGGCCTGCACCGGGGCGTTGGACAGCAGCGAGGCCGCCATCGCCTGCATCGCCGCGGCATCCGGGCAGGTCGGCGGGTCGGCGGCCAGCGCGCCGTGGCTGGCGCCAAGGCTGAGCGCGGCGGCAAGCAGGATGCGACGCATCGGCGGTTTCCTCGTGGCTGTTGCGCGCAGGATAACCCCCGGCCCGGGCCGGCGGCTGCGGTTTTTTCGGCGCCGGCGCTCAGGGCTGCACGGCACCGGCAAGCGTCACCAGCCGCTGCCAGACCGGGCGCTGCTGGTCGATCAGCTGCGCCAGCTCGCCGCGGCTCTCGCTGACCACGGCCTCGTAGCCCAGCGGGCGCAGCCGCGCGCGGAAATCGGGGGTGGTGGCGGCCAGGCGGATCGCCTGCAGCAGCCGGTCGGCGACCGGCGCCGGCAGCCCGGCCGGCGCCGCCAGGGCGTTCCAGGTCACCAGGTCGAGCCGGTCCAGGCCCAGATCGGCGAAGCCGGCCATGCCCGGCACCTCGGGCAGCGCCGGCAGCGACCGCGCCGAGGACACCGCCAGCGGCGTCAGCCTGCCCTCGCGCACATGCGGCAGCAGCGCCGGCATGACGTCGAACATCATATCGACATGGCCGGCCAGCAGGTCCTGGATGGCCGGGCCGCCGCCGCGATAGGGCAGATGCCCGATCGCGGCGCCGGTCGCCTGGTTCACCGCGCTGAGGCAGAGATGCGAGGCGGTGCCCTTGCCGGACGACCCCATGGTCACCTTGCCCGGATTGGCCCGCGCCCAGGTGATCAGCGCGCGGAAGTCGCCCCAGCCGCGCGCCGCCGCCGTCTCGGCCGGCACCACGCAGAGCAGCGCCCCGGCCGAGACCAGGCTCAGCGGCGTGAAGTCGCGCGCCGGGTCGAAGGGCAGCCGCGGGAAGATCGCGGGCATCGCCGTCCAGGTGGTCAGCCCCAGCAGCCCGACGGTGCCGCCATCGGGGGCGGCGCGCGCCACCGCCTCGGCGCCCAGCGCGCCGCCATTGCCGGCGCGGTTCTCGACGCTGACCGGCTGGCCCAGCACCGGCGCCAGGCGCTCGGCCAGGAGGCGCGCCAGCAGGTCCAGCGCGCCGCCGGGGGGGAAGGCCACGATGATCGTCAGGCCGGCGGGCCGCTGCGCCAGCGCCGGCCGCGCCAGAGGCAGGCCAGCAGCGGCCAGTGCAGCGAGAGGACGGCGGCCGATGGGGCGGTCGGTCATGGCGGCGTCTCCGGCGGCGGCACAGGCGCCGCCAGCCTGCCGCGATGCACGGCGCGCGCCAAGCCGAAATCCCGCCCGGGATCCCCGCCCAGGAGCGGCGGGCCCAAAAGAAAGGGGCGCCCGGTCTCCCGGACGCCCCCATTCCCCTCGGCCGGAGCCGACATGGAATATCAGTCGAGGCTGGCGCCCGACTCTTCGACCAGGGCCTTCCAGACGGCTTCCTGCGACTTCAGGTACTGGCCATAGGCGGCCGGGCTGCTGTCGACCACGGTGGTGAAGCC
Organism: Teichococcus deserti; assembly: GCF_001982615.1. Taxonomy (GTDB): domain Bacteria; phylum Pseudomonadota; class Alphaproteobacteria; order Acetobacterales; family Acetobacteraceae; genus Pseudoroseomonas; species Pseudoroseomonas deserti. The sequence goes on from NZ_MLCO01000034.1 coordinate 4,793, forward strand.
ATTCGGCTCCATCTTCTCGCGGAAGGCCGCCGTGTCGACCACGCCGACGATCGCCTTGTGCAGCAGCGCGATGCGGTCGGCGGGGACGCCGGCCGGAACGTTGATGCCGTACCAGGACTGCATGTCGATGCCGGCGCCGGGCAGCAGCTCCTTCATCGAGGGGACGTTCTTCAGGTCGTCCGAGAAGGTCGTCCGGTCGGCCGAGGCGGCGGCGAGCACGCGGATGCGGCCCTCGCGCACATGCGCCATGGACAGCGGGATGACGTCGAACATCATGTCGATGTTGCCGGCCAGCAGGTCCTGCAGCGCCGGCGCGCCGCCGCGATACGGCACATGGGTGATGTCGGCGCCGGTCGCCTTGCAGACCTTCGAGATGGTCAGGTGGCTGATCGTGCCGGTGCCCGAGGAGCCCATGGTCAGCTTGCCCGGATCCTTCTTGGCCGCCGCGATGACGTCCTGGAAGGTCTTGTAGGGGCTGTTGGCATTGACCGTCAGATAGACGGTGCCGGTGGTGACGCGGGTCACCGGCGCCAGGTCGACCAGCGGGTCGATCGGCATCGACTTGGCGTAGAGGAACTTGTTCGCCGCCAGGATCGAGGCGGAGCCGAGCAGCAGGGTGTGGCCGTCCTTCTCCGACCGCGCCGCCTCGGAGGCGCCGAGATTGCCGCCGGCGCCGCCGCGGTTGTCGACGACGACCGTCTGGCCGAGCACGGGCTGCAGCATCTGCGCCATCAGGCGGCCGGTCATGTCGACCGACCCGCCGGGCGCGAAGGGCACCACCAGGCGGACGCTGCGGGACGGGAAGCCGGCCTGGGCCTGCGCGACATGCGGCAGGGCAAGGGTCGAGGCGACCGGCAAGGTGGCGGCAGCGCCCAGCACGGCGCGGCGGCGGATCATGGTCATGGTTTTGGGAGCTCCGGTTGGGTTCCGGGGCGCGTTCTGGACAATCGAAACGGTCAGGGCAAGCGCTAAGATGGCGCAAATGTTATCCGTCACAACCCCGTAGCGCTGGGCGATACAACCAGGGCGTGCATCAGCACCGCCGCCGCCACCGAGACATTCAGGCTCTCAACCGCCCCCGATCCCGGCAAAGTCACGCGTGCGGCGCAGGCCGCCTCGGTCTCCGGCAGCACGCCCTGCTCCTCGTTGCCCAGCACCAGCGCGATCGGCCGGTCGCGCGGCAATGCTTCCGGCGCAACCCCGCCCCGCGCCACCGCCGCAACGGTCAGGTAGCGCGGGCTCAGCCCTTTCAGCACCGGAACCAGATGCGGGGCGCCGAACAGCGCCAGCGCCTCCAGCCCGCCCTCGCTGGTGCGCCAGGCCGAGTCGGACAGGCCGGCCTGGCGCGGATCGCCCGACAGCAGCAGCGCGCGGCAGCCGAAGAAGGCGGCCGAGCGGGCGATGGCGCCCAGATTGTGCGGATTGCCGATGCCGTCCAGCACCGGCAGCAGCCCGCCAGCGTGTTGCGAAAGCGGCGGCAGCTGCGCCAGCGAGGTCAGCTCAGGCACGACCCGCGGCGCCGCGACGGCCACGATGCCGCCGTGATGCGTGGTGCCGGCGATCTTGGCGAGCTCGGCCGCCGGCACCTCCCGGTACGGCTTCCGCGCGCGCGCCATCTGCTGGCAGAAGCCGCCCGCCTCGGCCCGCCGCGACTCCAGGTAGAACAGCCGCAGCACCGCCTGCGGACGGTGGCGGAAGGCGGCGGAGACGGCGGCCAGGCCGCAGAGGCGATCAGGCTCGGACTTCATCGCGAAAACCCCAGGAACGGTCGCGGGGGACAGCAGCCCCCCTGCGGGCGCCCCCTTTAGCCCGCCGTCTGCTGGCCGACCAAATGCCGGTTGCGGTCGCGGATGGCCGCCGCCGCCTCGTCGTAGAGGAACGGCAGGAAGGCGAAGCGGCGGCCCTTGGTCACCGGCTGCGCCTCGTGCAGCAGCGAGCAGGAGAAGATCACGGCGCCACCGGTCGGCGCGCGGTAGCGGCGCGGGCCGAATTCCGGGAAGGTCAGCTCGCCGCCCTCGAACTCTTCCGCATTGAGGTTGATGGTGACGGCGAAGCGGCGATGCGCGGTGCCGGCCGTGGTGTTGTCGCGATGCGCCCGGAAATGCCCGCCTTCGGCCGCGTCGTAGCAGGCGACGATATAGCGCTCGATCCGCGTCGCCTCGAACTGGAAGGCCTGTTTCAGCGCCGGCACCAGCCGGGCCTGCAGCCGCGCCCTGAGCCCGGCCAGCAGCCCCTGGTCCTGCAAGGTCAGGTCCGAGCGCTTCTTATGCGCCGCATCCTGCACCAGCACCGTCCGGCCATCGACCTCGCGCATGAAGCCCGAGGACTCGCCGCCCTGCTGTTCGTACAGCCCGATCAGGTGACGGCACAGCGCCGGCTCCAGCACCCGCGGCAGCACCAGGACGGGGGCCGGCACCTCGGCCATGCCGGCATGCTGCGCCGGCGCCGGCAGGCCCGCGAAAAGGTTCAGCATCTGCGCGGCTTGCGCCAGCGGCGCCGCGGCCAGCACGCGCAGCATCGGGTCCAGCAGCAGCAGCCCGCCCTGGGCCGGGTCGAAGCCCAGCGCCGGAAAGGCCTTGCCATCGGCATCGGCCAGCATGCGGATGCCGGGCGGCTGGTCGCGCAGCTGGCCCTCGGTGAGGTCGGAAGCCTCGGCGGTGATGACGAAGAGCACGGCATTGCGGTCGTCGAAGCGCGCCCGGTGCGGGCCCAGCGCCTGCTCCAGCACCCGGCCCGAGGCGGCATTCGGCAGGCAGGCCAGCAGCATCCAGCGCCCCGCCGCCGAGCCCAGCACGTAGCGCGGATTCTCGATGCCGCGCAGCACCAGCGGCGGCAGCATCACGCCGAGGCCGAGGCCGAGGCCCTGCCCCTGGGGGCCTTGCGCCTGGGCCGGCTTTTCCCGTGTCTCGCTCATGCTTTTCCTCCCTGGGCCAGCGCCTCGAGCGCCGCCAGAAGCGCCGCCGGCACCTCGATGCCGTCCTGCGCCGCCGCGGCGGCCAGCCCGTCGCGCCGCGCGCCGGGCAGCCGCACGTCCTTATCCTGCAGCATCACCGTCACCAAGGTCTCGACACGGTCGAGGAACATCGCCTGCCCGGCCAGCGCGCCGGGATCGACCGCCAGCAGCGCCTGGCCCAGCCGCGGCCGGTTGCCCTGCTCCTCGAAGAAGCTGTCGGCCTCGAAGCCGAAGGCGGCGCCGGTCAGGGCGACGCAGAGCAGCTCCACCACCATCGCCAGCAGCGCGCCCTTCTGCCCGCCCATGGCCAGCATGGCGCCGCCCATCGCGGCCGCGGCATCGGTGGTGGGCTGGCCGTCGGCGTCCAGCGCCCAGCCTTCCGGGATCGGCGTGCCCGCCTTGGCCGCCTGGGCGATGCGGCCGCGCGCCACCTGCGACAGCGCCAGGTCCACCACCAGCGGCGCCGCGTCGCGCCGCGGGAAGGCGGCCGCCACCGGGTTGGTGCCCAGCAGCGGCCGCCGCCCGCCCGCCACCGGCATGGCCGCCGGCGAATTGGCGAAGGCCAGCGCGACCAGCCCGCGTTCCGCCAGGCGCCGCACCGGCAGGCCCAGCGCGCCGGCATGGTGGCTGTCGGTCACGCCGACCCAGGCGACGCCGAATTTTTCCGCGCGCGCGATCGCTTCCTGCTCGGCGAGCGCCAGCGCCGGAAAGGCCAGGCCGTTGCGCGCGTCGATCAGCACGGCGCCGCCGCGCCCGGCCCGCACCACCGGCTCGGCCGCGCCGTCGGCCCGGCCATGGGCCAGGAAGCCGGCATATTGCGGCACGCGGGTCAGGCCGTGGCCGGACTGGCCGACCGCCTCGGCCTCGACCAGGGCGCGCGCCGTCGCCGCCGCCATGCCCGGGCTGGCCCCGGCACCGCGCAGCGCGGCCTGCGCCAGGGTTTCGGCTTGCACGAGGCTGAGGCGCGGCATCGGGTTCTCCTGCGAGGGCGGTCCCCGCTTCTGCGCGATCCGGCCGCCGCCGCCAAGCCGCCGCGGCCGCGCCACCGCCTTGGGGGGTTCCCTTCTGCCTCCTGGGGGCGCAGTCTAAGCCTGCTGTTTGTGCAGAGGCGCGGGTCGGGCCCGCCGGCTTCCGGACGGCTTCCCATTGGCAGCATCCTTCAGGATCATCTCATGCTGTTGCTCATTCCCGGACCCGTGCAGACCCGCCCCGACGTGCGGGCCGCGATGGCCGTGGACATCGCCCCCTGGGACCGCGACTTCGCCCCCGAATACATCGCCATCCGCGAGAAGGTCCGCGACCTGGCCGGCGGCAAGGCCGGGCTGCATGCCTGCCTGCCGCTGCAGGGCGCCGGCCATTTCATCACCGAGGCCGCCATCCGCACCTTCGTGCCGGCGGCCACCGGCAAGCTGCTGATCGTGCGCAACGGCGCCTATGCCGACCGCATGGCGCGCCTGGCCGAGGAAGCCGGCCGCACGGTGGTCAACCTGCCGGCCCCGGACACCGGCAGCGTCGACCCGGCCGCGGTCGCCGCCGTGCTGGCCGCGGACCCGACCATCACCCATCTGGGCGTGGTCTATTCCGAGACCGGCAGCGGCCTGGTGAACGACGTGCCCGCGCTGGGCGAGGTGGTCCGCGCCGCCGGCCGCCGCATGATCGTCGACGCCGTCTCGGCCTTCGGCGCCCTGCCCTTCGACATCTCGGCCCAGCCCGAGGTCGATGCGGTGGTCTTCACCTCGAACAAATGCATCGAGGGGCTGCCCGGCATCGCCTTCGCCGTCGCGCCGATCGAGCGGGTGGTGGCCTGCACCGGCAATGCCGGCTCCTGGTGCTTCGACCTGGCCGATGTCTACCACACCGCGCAGCGCGCCGGCTGGGGCAGCTTCCGCTTCACCCCCCCGGTCCAGGCGCTGCATGCCTTTGGCGTGGCCCTCGACATCTTCCTGGCCGAGGGCGGCCAGCCGGCCCGTCTCGCCCGCTACCGCGAGAACTGCCGCATCCTCTACGAGGGCGCCCAGGCGCTGGGCCTGCGCCCCTACCTGGAATGGGAGCACCAGGGCCCGATCATCGCGCTGTTCCACCAGCCGCAGCATCCGGGCTTCACCCTGCAGGGCTTCGTCGACGCGCTGAAGCGCCGTGGCGTGCTGATCAGCAATTTCTTCAACACCGAGGCGCCGACCATGCGCATCGGCTGCATCGGCCATGTCGGACCCGATGAGATGCGCTTCGCCCTCGGCGCCATGCGCGGTGCCCTGGAGGAGCTCGGCGTGCTGCAGCGCGCCGCCTGACGGGCGCCACCCGCCCCGGTTGCAGGAAGGGCCGCGCCGGCAGGGGCGCGGCCTTTTTTTTGTCCCGATCTGTGCCTGGCCGCAGCCGCGACAGGGACTTTGACGTGACCAATCCCGGAATCGAATCGACAGCCTGGCCATTCCATGCTGCACTGCCAGGCAAGCATCATCCGCAAGTTCGAAGTCATTTCCGTGAAAGATCGGGAAGGGATTCCGCATGTCGTTGGCCGATCGCAAGAACCAGGTGCAGCTGATCAAGGACGGGCTGAAGGACCTGCAGGACTGGAGCGGGCTGCAGCAGGCTGCCCTGAAGGAGCTCGCCGCCGCCAAGGAGCTGCTGAAGAAGGCGCCGCAGGACCCCGCCGCCGCCAAGAGATACGAGAAGCTCGGCGAGAAGCTGCTGACCATCATGGAATCGCGGAACCAGCGCGAGGCCTCGCTGATCAGCGCCCGCAAGCTCTTCCGCATCTACGACTGAAGCCGGGCGGCCTCAGCCCGCCATCCCCAGCTCGTCCTGCCGCCGCTTGTCCAGCTCCTCGCTGTAGCGGCGCAGCAGGAAGGAGGCCTTGACCAGGCCGAGCAGGCGGGAGGTGTCGCGCTGGTCGACCACCGCCAGCGCCTCGGCATCGGTCGCGTCGAACAGCGCCATGGCCTGCTTGGCGTTCTGCGCCGGCAGCAGCACCTGGTCCTGCAGATGCACCAGCTGGGCCACCGTCGCCGCCTCGTCCAGCCCCTCGGCATAGGCTTCCGGCACCAGGATCAGCCCGGCATAGCGCTCGGCCGCATCGAGGGCGACCACATGCGTCGTCGAGCCCAGCGGGAATTCGCGGCGGAAGGCGCTGAGCCGGCTGTCCAGCTTCACCGTCCGCACCTCCCGCCGCATCAGCTTGCCCACCGTCAGGTCGCGCAGCCAGCCGATGTCATGCGCGCTGCGGATGCCCTCGCCGCGCAGGTGGAAGCGCCAGGTGGCAAAGGAATAGCCGAACAGCCGCCGCACCGTGGTGCCCGAGGCGATCACCGCCAGCACCACCACCCCGGCGACGGCGAAGCTCTGCGTCGTCTCCAGCGCGATGAAGCTCATCGCCAGCGGCGCGCCGATCACCGCGGTGCCGAAGGCGCTCATCCCCACGATCGCCGCCAGCAGCGGGTCCACCGTGACGCCCAGCACGATCGCCCCCGCCGCCACCAGCTTGCCCAGCAGGGCGCCGAGCAGCAGCGACGCGAAGAACAGGCCCCCGCGGAAGCCGCTGCCGATCGAGATCGCCGAGGCCAGCGCCTTCAGCAGCATCAGCCCGAGCAGCGGCAGCGCCGCGCCCTCCACCACGAAGGCCAGGTGCAGCGCGCCATGGCCGGCCGAGAGCACCGCCGGCGTCACCAGCGCCAGGCAGCCCACCATCAGCCCGCCCGCCATCGGCCGGAAGGTGCCCCAGGGGATGACGCGGCGCAGCCCGGCCTCGGCCAGGGTCACGCCGCGCATCAGCGCGATGCCGGCCAGGGCGCAGAGCAGCCCGATCAGCAGCGCCACCCCGGTATCCTCCCAGTCCGGCGAGGCCAGCCCGGCCGCCAGCACCGGCGTGCTGCTGCCCAGCAGCCCGGCCACCAGCGTGCCGGCCACCGCCGCCGCCATCACCGGCGCCAGATGGGCGATGGCATAGCTGCCGATCACCAGCTCAAAGGCATAGAAGGCGCCGGTCAGCGGCGCGCCGAAGGCCGCGGCGATGGCGCCCGCCGCGCCGCACCCCACCAGCACCCGCAGGTCGCCGCGCCGCAGCCCGAAGCCCCGCCCGAGCTTCGAGGCGACGCCGCCGCCCAGCTGGGTATAGGCCGCCTCCAGCCCGACGGAGGCGCCGAAACCGTTCGACAGCAGGTTCTGGGCGCCGACCACCAGCCCGTCCCAGATCGACATGCGGCCGCCATGCAGCGCATTGGCCTCGATCGGATCGATCGGCTGGCGCGGCCGCCAGCGCGCCAGCGCCAGGCCCAGCAGCCCGAGCAGCAGCCCGCCGGTCGCCGGCGCCAGCAGCAGCGCCAGCGGATCGGCGTCGCGCAGCACCGACAGCCCGTGCTGGCTCTCCGGCCCGAAGATCAGCCAGTGGACGCCACGCGCCGCACCCCCGAGCCCCGCCGCCAGCAGGCCGCTCGCCACCCCGGCCAGCGCGCCCAGCGCCAGGATGCCGAGCTCGCTCTGCCGCACCACGTCGCGGAAGGAGCCGCCGGCGGTGCGCGCCTGCCACCAGCGGGTGATCCGGCTCATGCCGCCTCGCGCCAGCCGCAGGCGGCGAAGCCGGCCTGCATCGCCGGCGGCACCGGCGCCTCGGCCTCGATCGGCGGCCGGGTCGGCAGGGCGATGGCGCGGGCCAGCAGATGCAGCCCGCCTTTCGCTTCCTGGCCGTAGAAAGGGTCGCCCAGCATCGGCCAGCCCTGCGCGGCGCAATGCACCCGCAGCTGGTGGGTGCGGCCGGTCTCGGGGCGCAGCTCCAGCCAGGTCAGGCCCTCGCCGCGGCCCTTCACCCGCCAGCGGGTCAGCGCCGGCTGGCCCTCGGGATGCGTCTCCATCCGCCAGCCGGCCGCCTTGCTGCTGGTCTTGCGCAGCGGCAGGTCGATCCGGCCGGATTGCGCCGCCGGCCCGCCCACCACCACCGCCCAATAGGTCTTCTTCGCGCGGCCCTCGGCGAAGAAGCCGCCGAGTTCGGCCATCGCCGGCTTGGTGCGGCCCAGCACCAGGCAGCCGGCCGTGTCCGTGTCCAGGCGATGCGCAGGCTGCGGCAGGTGGCGCTTGCCCTGGGCCAGCCAGGGCAGAAAATCTTCCAGGCTGGCGCCGCCGCGAGGGCCGGCATGGACCGGCAGGCCAGCAGGCTTGTCCACGACCAAAACCAGATCCGTCTGAACAAGAATCTTGAGAGGGGCACCGCCCCTCTCAAACTCGCCCCGCCAGGAACCTGAGGTTCCTGGACCTCCCATCACGCGGCCTTCGGCAGCAGGCGGCTCGTCTTCTCGGCCCAGTCGAAGTACAGCGCACGCGCCTTCTGGGCGATGGGGCCGATCGGCAGCGCACGACCCTCGAAGTTGGTGCAGTACTGCACCTTGCCGAAATTGCCGGTGGCGAAGATCTCGTCGGCCTCGCGCAGCATCTGCGGGGTGATGACGCATTCCCGCGCCTCGATGCCCGCCGCCTTCAGCAGCCCCAGCACGCGCGAGCGGGTGATCCCGGCCAGATAGGTGCCGTTGGCCACCGCCGTCATCACCACGCCGTCCTTGACCATCATCAGGTTCGAGGTGGCGAACTCGGCGACATTGCCCTCGAAGTCGCAGACCACGGCATTGTCAAAGCCCTTCTGCCGCGCGAAGCCGGCCGCGCGGGCCGAGTTCGGATACAGGCAGGACGCCTTGGCATCGGTCGGCGCCATGTCCGAGGCCGGCCGGCGATACGGCGCGAAGCAGGCGGAAAAGCCCTTGGAGACGTCGGGCATCGGCGAGTCATAGATCGACAGGATGAACTCGGTGCTCTCCGGATCCGGCTGCGCGGCGCCGATGCCGCTGCGGATGAAGAACATCGGGCGGATATACAGCTCCGCATCCGGGCCCATCTTCTCGACGCCCTCGCGGCACAGCGCCTCGATCTGCTCGGCCGTCAGCTTGGCCTTCATCCCCATCGCCTGGCTGCTGCGGATCACCCGCTGGCAATGCAGGTCCAGGTCCGGCACCAGGCCGCGGATCGCCCGCGCCCCGTCGAACAGGATCGAGCCCAGCCAGAAGGCGTGGTCCATCGGGCCCAGCACCTTGGGCTCCTCGGTCAGCCACTGCCCCTCGTGCCAAAACACGCCCGCCATGCTCGTTCCTCCCGCTTGCTGCGAAACCAGGGCGCCGAGACTGACACGCGATGGCAGGGCGGTGAAGCAGCCCGGCACCACGATTTTGCGGTCAGCCGCGCCGGGAATTTCACGCCGCACGGTCGCGCCGCAGCGCTATCAGCCATCCGGCTCCGTGAAAGCTCTCGCCTCAGCCGGGATACAGGATCGGCTTCGTCGCCGCCACGCCGAAGGTCGCGGCGCGGTCGGCCGCCGCGGTGGCGCCGCCGGCGAAGAACTTGGGATTGTTCGCCGTGAACTCGGCGCGCATCTGCCGGACGGAAGCCTCCATCTCCGGCATCCGGAGCTCGGCACGCTGGAAGCCTTCCTTCCAACTGGCGACGAGCTCCTTCAGGACATCGGGGTCCCAGCCGCCCGGCGGACTATAGGGCTCCGGCTGGCTGAACTTGTTGGTGCGGTGGAACACGCCGGTCTCGTCATAGAGGCGCAGACATTCCCTCTCCCCCACCATCTGCACCCGCATCGTGTTCAACGCTCTCTCGCGGTCCTCGATGTTGAAAAGCTGCGCCTCAAGGTTGATCCGCTGGTAGGCCGGCAGCGGCTGCGCGTCTTCCGCCGCCTTCTCGGCCGCCTCGACCTGTTGCCGGATCCGCACATCCACCTCGGCCGAAGCGACCAGCTTCGGCTTGAAGGAGACCGGCTCCGTGGCCGCCTCCTGCTTCGGCGCGCTCTCGGCATCGGCACGCCGGCCGCCCAGCAGCTCGAGCGCGACCCGGGCCGAATTCACCGACATGGAATTGATGGTCACGGCTCTGATCCCCCTGCCACCAAGGGCTTGCCGCAGCGAGATTGCCGATTCGTTGATCAATCGGAACTTCCGGCCACGCTCACGCCACCAGAGCCCCGCCCCGGATCTCCCGCAGCAGCTTGCGCCGGATCGCCTGGGAGAAGTCGGCATAATCGGCGCAGCTCATGGCGAAGGCGCCGGGGCCGCCGATCACCTCGGCCTCGTAATGCGCCAGCAGGCCAGCTTCCTCGTTCAGCACCGCCAGCCCGTTGATGGTCACGCCGGCATTCACGCCCACATCCCGCACCGGCCCGGGCGCGCGGCCCTGATTGTGCGCCCCGTCCCCCGAGACATCGAGCACCAGCCGCAATGCCTCCGCCGGACAGGCGGCCAGCAGCGCCAGCGCCGCCACCATCCCTGGCCCCAGCGCCGTGGCGCCGGGCTGCGGCAGGCGGGGGGCGTTGTCGATCGCCTCGGCCAGGGCGCCGGCGGCCGCCTCGCCATCGATGCGCATCCAGGGCACGGCGACCTCGGCCCCGCTCGACCAGAACAGCACCGCCACCGCCACGCCGCCCTTCGGCCCGGCGGCACAGGCGGCGGCGATGTCGGGTTCGCGGAAGGCGGCGGCCAGGCCACCCACCATCAACCCGAATTCCGAGAAGTCGACGCTGGCCGAGACATCGACCGCCAGGCAGAGCGCCAGGTCCACCGGTTGCATGGCATCTCCCTTACGGCGCGCCTTCGCGATTGAAGCGGCGGGGCCGCATCCTCATCTTCCGTCGCACAACGCGCGGCCCGGCGACAGGGTCGCGCCCGTGACAGGGATGAGCGCTGCAGGATGAAGCGTCTGAGCATGACGGGCCCGGCATGATCGATGGAGCGACGCTGCCGCAGGGCGGCGACGAATCGGGCCCCGACGAGCGGGCACCGATCTCCCGCATCGTGGCCCAGGTCGCCGCCAGCTTCCCCGGCGAGCGCATCACCCTGGGCGAGATGGCCGCGGCCTTCGGCGAGCGCAGCTTTGGCCTGCTGATCCTGCTGCTGTGCCTGCCGGGCCTGCTGCCGGGCATGGCCAGCGTCTTCGGCCTGCCGATCCTGATCCTGGGCGTGCAGATGGGGCTGGGCCTGACCACGCCGCGCCTGCCCGGCTTCATCGCCCGGCGCAGCATCAAGCGCGCCGACCTGCTGCGGCTGGCCGGCGCCTCGTCGCGCTGGCTGCGTCCGGTGGAGCGCTTCCTGAAGCCCCGCCCCGGCTGGTTCACCACCCCCTTCGCCGAGCGCATCGCCGGCTGGGCCGCCGCCTATGCCGCGCTGATGCTGATCCTGCCCGGACCGGGCACCAACGGCCCGCCCGCCTTCGGCACCATCGTCATGGCGCTCGGCCTGGTCGAGCAGGACAGCCGCGTCATGGGCATCGGCCTGGGCGTGACCATCGCCGGCTGCCTTTTCGCCACCGGCGTGCTGGTGGCGCTGTGCCTGATGGGCGTCGCCGCCTTCAACTGGGTCGTCTAGCGGGACCCGCCCGGCACCCAGAGCGGATCCGCCCCCTCGTTCAGCACCCGCGAGATGACGAAAAGGTGGTCCGACAGCCGGTTGAGGTAGCGCAGCGCCACCGGATTGACCGGCTCGGCGGCGGCCAGCGCCACCACCACCCGCTCCGCCCGCCGCGCGATGGTGCGCGCCAGATGCGCCTGCGCCCCGGCCGGCGTCCCCCCCGGCAGCACGAAGGAGCGCAGCGGCGACAGGCTGGCGTTCATCGCCGCCACCTCCGCCTCCAGCCGGGCGCATTGGCTGTCGGCCATGCGCAGCCGGCCCTCGGCGGCCAGGTCCGGCACGCAGAGATCGGCGCCCAGGTCAAAAAGGTCGTTCTGGATGCGCGCCAGCATGGCATCGGGCTCGCCCTGGCTGTGCAGCCGGACCAGGCCGATCGCCGCATTGGCTTCGTCCACCGCGCCGATCGCCTCGATCCGCAGGCTTTCCTTCCCCACCCGGCTGCCATCGCCCAGCGAGGTCTGCCCGCCATCGCCGCCGCGGGTGGTGATGATGTCCAGACGGACCATGGCCTGCCTCCTTTACAGCACCAGCACGCCCTGGTGCTTCGCCTTGCCCTCGGGCTCGACATGGATGGTGATGACGGCGCTGCCGAGCTCCGCCTTCAGCGCCGCCTCGATGCGGTCGCAGATGTCATGCGCCTCGGCCACCCGCATCTCGCCGGGGACCACCAGGTGGAACTCGACGAAGGTGGTGCTGCCGGCATGGCGGGTGCGCAGGTCATGCGCCTCGATCGCGCCCTGCGCCTCCTGCGAGACCAGGCTGCGGATGCGGCCGAGCAGCCCGGGCTCCACCGCCTCGTCCATCAGCCCGCCGACGCTGTCGCGCAGCAGGCCCCAGCCGCTGAACAGGATGTTCACCGCGGTCAGCCCCGCCAGCAGCGGGTCGAGCCACAGGATGCCGGTCAGCGCCACGGCGCCGACACCCACCACCACGCCGCCCGAGGTCACCACATCGGCCAGCAGGTGCCGCGCATCCGCCAGCAGCGCCGGCGAGCGCAGCTTGCGTCCCTCGCGGAACAGCAGCGCCGCCCAGGCGCCGTTGATCGCCGTCGCCACCACGGAAATGGCCAGGCCCTGCACCGGCAGCGCCGGGGCCGAGGGCGCCTGCCAGGCGTGCCAGGACTCGTTCAGGATCAACACGGCGGCGAGCACGATCAGCACGCCCTCGAGCACCGCGGAAATATACTCGGCCTTGGCATGGCCATAGGGATGGTTGGCATCCGGCGGCGTCGCCGCCAGCCGCACCGCGACCAGCGCCGCCCCGGCGGCCGCGACATTGACGATGGATTCCAGCGCATCGGCCAGCAGCGCCACGCTGCCGGTCAGCCACCAGGCCAGCGCCTTCAGCCCCAGCACGCCCAGCGACACGACCACACTGCCGGCGGCGAGCTTCGTCGCACGGTTCATCCCACCACCATCCTGCGCTTGTCCGGCCCGCTTCATAAGCCAGAGCCGGGGGGGTGCGGAAACTGCAAATCAGCAGGGCTGTGCCGCTTGAGGTAGGATGGACGGTCAGCAGAAGACAGGGGGTAGGTCGGGGGAATGAATTCCCCCGAACCCCCATCTTTTTTCTGATCACCGGCCGTTCGGGGGCCAGCGCCTTCGCCGGCGGCGACACCAGGGCGTCACGGCGGGACGCATTTTCATAAAATCAGCGCACCCTCACAGGTCGCGCTGACCTTTGGCCGTTTCACGTACTGTCGTCACGTGGACACGGCAGTCTGAAAGAAAAAAGAAGGGGTCGAGGGGAATTCATTCCCCTCGCCTGCCAACACTCTTCCCTTACACCGAAAAATACTTCGCCTTCGGATGATGCAGCACGATCGCGCTGGTCGATTGCTCGGGATGCAGCTGCCACTCGTCGCTGATCGACACCCCGATGCGGTCGGCGCCCAGCAGCCGCAGCAGCGGCACCTGGTCTTCCAGGCGCGGGCAGGCCGGGTAGCCGAAGGAGTAGCGGCCGCCGCGATAGCCCTGGGACAGCATCTTCTCCATGTCGCGGTCGTCGTGCTGGGCATAGCCGAGCTCGGCGCGGATCCGCTTGTGGACGTATTCGGCCATGGCCTCGGCCATCTCCACCGACAGGCCGTGCAGGTAGAGATAGTCCTGGTAGCGGTTGCCCTCGAACCAGTCGCGGGCGACGTCGCTGGCCTTCTGGCCGACGGTGACCACCTGCAGGCCGATGACGTCACGGTGCTCCGGCCCGTCGCCGATGTCGCGCACGAAGTCGGCGATGCAGTCGCCATCCGCCTTGGGCTGGCGCGGCAGGGCGAAGCGGCAGGCCTCGGTGATGCCGTCCTCCTCGAACAGCACCAGCTCGTTGCCCTGGCCGGCGCATTTCCAATAGCCGTAGATCGCCTGCGGCTTGAGGATCTTCTCCTGCTCGGTCAGCGCCAGCATGCGCTTCAGCACCGGGCGCAGCTCCTGCTTCGCCCAGCCGATGAAGTCGTCCAGGCTGCGGCCCTGCTTCCGGAAGCCCCACTGGAACTGGTACAGGCTGCGCTCGTTGACGAAGGGCACGATGGCCTTGGGGTCGGCCTCGACCACGCGGGCGCCCCAGAAGGGCGGCGTGGGCACGGCCTCCTCGGCGGTCAGGCGGCGGCGGCGCTCCTCGGCGTAGTTGACGTCGACGGGGGCGAAGCCGCGCGGGTCGGCGGTGCCAAGGACGCGGGTGGTGTTGCGCGACTTGCCGGCGCGCTTCGACTGCAGCGCCGCCAGGTATTCGTCGAAGCCCGGGCTCATCACCTTGTCCATCAGGTGCAGCCCGTCGAAGGCGTCGCGCGCATAGGCGACGCGGCCGCTGGCCTGGCCGTTGGCATAGGCGCGGACGCAGTCGTCTTCCACGAAGTTGCGGGTCAGCGCGGCGCCGCCCAGCAGCACCGGCACGTCCAGCCCCTGGCGCGACATCTCTTCCAGGTTCTCGCGCATCACCACGGTGGACTTCACCAGCAGGCCGGACATGCCGATGGCATGGGCGTTGTGCTGGCGCACGGCGACCATCATGTCGGCCAGCGGCACCTTGATGCCGAGATTGACCACCTTGTAGCCGTTGTTGGTCAGGATGATGTCGACCAGGTTCTTGCCGATGTCGTGCACGTCGCCTTTGACGGTGGCGAGCACGATGGTTCCCTTTTCCTGGCCTTCGATCTTCTCCATGTGCGGCTCGAGATAGGCGACCGCCGCCTTCATGGTCTCGGCCGACTGCAGCACGAAGGGCAGCTGCATCTTGCCGGCGCCGAACAGCTCGCCCACCACCTTCATGCCGTCGAGCAGGATGGTGTTGATGATCTCGAGCGGCGTCAGCCCCTTGGCCAGGGCATCGGCCAGCTCGTCGTCCAGCCCCTTGCGGTCGCCGTCGACGATGCGGTCCTTGAGCCGGCCCTCGACCGTCTCGGCCTTCACCTTCTTGGCCGAATCCGCGGCCTTCCGGCCGGCGAAGATCTCCAGGAACTTCTGCAGCGGGTCGTAATCCTCGGCGCGGCGGTCGAAGATCAGGTCCTCGGCGACCTTGACCTCCTCCGGCGGGATCGAGTGCAGCGGCTTGATCTTCGAGACATGCACGATCGCGCCGGTCATGCCGGCCTTCACCGCATGGTCGAGGAACACGCTGTTCAGCACATGCCGCGCGGCGGGGTTCAAACCGAAAGAAATATTCGACAGGCCGAGGATGATCTGGATGTCCGGGAACTTGTCCCGGATCATCCTGATGCCTTCCAGCGTCCACTGGCCGAGCTTGCGGTCGTCCTCGTTGCCGGTGGCGATGGTGAAGGTCAGCGGGTCGATCAGCAGGTCGCTCTGCGCCAGGCCGTGCTTGTTGCAGGCGAAGTCGACCAGCCGCTCGGCGATGCGAAGCTTGTCCTCCGGCGTCTTCGCCATGCCCACCTCGTCGATGGTGAGCGCGATGACCGCGGCGCCGAACTTCTTCGCCAGGACCAGGCGGTCCGTCGCATGGCCCTCGCCATCCTCGAAGTTGATCGAGTTGATGATCGGCTTGCCGCCATGCAGCTTCAGCGCGCTCTCGATCACCGGGGTCTCGGTGCTGTCGATCACCAGCGGCGCGTTGACGCTGGCGGTGAAGCGGCGGACCACCTCGTCCATCTCGGCGCGCTCGTCGCGGCCGACGAAGGCGGTGCAGATGTCGAGGCTGTTCGAGCCCTCGCCCACCTGCTCGCGGCCGATCGAGACGCAGGCATCCCAGTCATGCGCCGCCTGCCGCTCGCGCCAGGCCTTGGAGCCGTTGGCGTTGCAGCGCTCGCCGATGGAGAAATAGGAATTCTCCTGGCGCAGGGTCGTGGCGCCATAGAGGCTGGCGATGGAGGGGATCCAGTGCACCTTGCGCGCCACCGGCGCGGGGCGGAAGCGGCTGCCGCCGACCCGGCGCAGCATGGCGTCCAGCCCCTGGATATGCGGTGTCGAGGTGCCGCAGCAGCCGCCGATCAGGTTGACGCCGTCCTCGACGACGAAGCGCTCCATCCAGCTCGCCATCTCCTCGGCGCCGAGCGGGTAGTAGGTCTGGCCGTCGACCAGCTCCGGCAGGCCGGCATTGGGCTGCACCGAGACCAGGCCGGGCCAGTTCCGCGCCAGGTAGCGGACATGCTCGGCCATTTCCTGCGGGCCGGTCGCGCAGTTCAGCCCGATCAGCGGCACGTCCAGCGCCTGGATCACCGTGGTGGCGGCGGCGATATCGGCGCCGACCAGCAGCGTGCCGGTGGTCTCCACCGTCACCTGCACGAAGACCGGAATGTCTTTCCGTGCTTCCTTCAACGCGATCTTGGCGGCGTTGACGGCGGCCTTGATGAACAGCGTGTCCTGGTTGGTCTCGGTCAGCAGCGCATCGGCCCCGCCGGCGATCAGCCCGCGGCACTGTTCCGTCAACGCGGCTTCGAGGGTGTCGTAGTCGATATGGCCCAGGCTCGGCAGCTTGGTGCCAGGGCCGATATCGCCGATCACCCAGCGGTCGCGGCCGTCGGCGAAGCTTTCCGCCGCCTCGCGCGCCAGCTCGACCGACAGCTTGTTGATCTCGAAGGCCTTCGATCCCAGCTCGAATTCCTCGAGCGTGATCGGCGAGCCGCCGAAGCTGTTGGTCAGCACCATGTCCGACCCGGCCTCGTAATAGCCGCGGTGGATTTCCCGCACGAGCTCGGGGCGCGAGAGGTTCAGCACCTCGGTGCAGTTCTCCTTGCCCCAGTAGTCGCGCTCGACATCGAGGGTGAGCGCCTGGACACGGCTGCCCATGCCGCCGTCACAGAGCAGCACGCGGTCACGAAGCGCTTCCAGCAGGGGCGGACGGGCCATGGCTCGGGGCCTCTCTCTATCTCAGAAGGTCAGGGCAGGTTCGGGAAGGGCGACGACCGGCACCGCCAGGCGCCGCGCCGGCCAGAGCTTGACCGGCAGCGGCCCGTCCAGCGTCACCGGCGGCAGGGGCGCGCAGCCGGCGGCGCCCATCCAGCCGGCCATGGCGGCGTCGTCGAAGCCGGGCCAGCGATGCGCGAAGCCGCTCAGCAGCTCGGCCCGCACATGCGGCGCCAGGTCGACCACCAGCAGCAGCCCCTCGGGCCGCAGCAGCCGCGCCGCCTCGGCCAGCGCGGCGGCCGGGTCCTCGGCATAATGCAGCACCATCTGCAGCGTCGCCGCATCGAAGCCGCCATCCGGCAGCGGCAGGCGGTACATATCGGCCAGCCGGACGCTGGCATTGGCGATGCCGCGCTCGCCGAGGCGCGCGCGCGCCAGGGCCAGCATCTCGCGGCTGGCATCCAGGCCCAGCAGCGCCTCGGCGCGCGGCGCCAGCAGCTCCAGCAGCCGCCCCGTGCCGGTGCCGATATCGGCGATCCGGCCCAGCCGGCCGGCGCCAAAATGCGCCTCGACCTGGGCCAGCAGCGCCGCCTCGATGGCCGGGCTCGGCAGCTCCAGCGCGCGCATCTCGTCCCAGTCGGCGCCGTCGCGGCGGAAGGCCTCGGAGGCCGCCCGTGCCCGGTCGGCGGCGATGCGCGCGGCGGCGCGGCGGTCGGCGGCGATGGTCAGGTCGTCCTCCGGCAGCCGCGCCAGCATCAGCCGGGCCAGGTCGGCATCCGGCGGCAGCTGGAAATAGACATTGGCGCCCTCCGGCAGGCGCTCCAGCAGCCCGGCCTCCACCAGCAGCTTCAGGTGGCGCGACAGCCGCGGCTGGCTCTGGCCCAGGATGGCGCAGAGCTCGGTCACGCAGAAGGCACCGCGGGCGCAGAGCGCCAGCAGGCGAAGGCGGGTCGGTTCGGCGGCGGCGCGCAGCTGCGCCAACAAGGGCTCCATGGGCTTGCGGATGACATAAAGACTTCTTTATGTCTAGCGTCATGCGCTGGTCCGTCGATGCCCGAACCCCCCTCCGCCTGCTGAACCCGGCCGAGCTCCCGCCCGGCGCGGTGGTGCTGGCCGAGGATGGCGCCCCCCTTGCCC
>NZ_MLCO01000339.1 GCF_001982615.1 Teichococcus deserti
AGGTCGGGGGAATGAATTCCCCCGAACCCCCTTCTTTTTTCTGTTCTGTTGGCCATTCAGGGGGACAGCGCCTTGCTCCGGCGTCACCAGGGAGGCGCGGCGGGACTCGGATTCTTAAATAATCGTCGCCACCTCGAAGGTCGCGCCTTGGCGGGGCCGTGGCGCGTACTGTCTCCACGTGGACATGGCAATTTGACAGAAAAAAGAACGGGCGCGGCGCACTGCGCCGCTGGGGAATTCATTCCCCTGGCCTGTCCTCTGTCTTCTCTTCAGGCCTGATGATCTCTCTCATCATAGGTCTTCTTGACCAGCCATAGCGCAAACCCCGTCCCGAACAGGAACAGCGACAGCGCGAAGAAGGTCAGCGGCGCGTCCTGCGAGGCGCCGGCCAGCAGCAGGCCGACCAGGGCCAGGATGGCGTTGAAGACCAGGAAGAAGATGCGGTTGGCGGTCATGGGCGGCCTCCGGGCGTGGGATCGTCGAACAGGATGCGGGACGCGGCGCCGTCCAGGTCGTCGTACTGGCGGGCGTGCAGCGTCCAGAGGAACAGGGCCAGCGCCAGCAGCCCGAGGAACAGGGCCAGCGGCACCAGCAGCAGCAGGGCGTTCATGCGGGGGCCCTTCCGGCACGCAGCGCATTGAGGATGACCATGATCGAGGAGCTGGCCATGACCAGCGCCGCGATCAGCGGGGTCGCGTAACCCAGCACCGCGCAGGGAATGGCGACGAGGTTGTAGATCAGACTGAAAGAAATGTTTTGCCGAGCCAGGCGCTGGGCGCGGCGGGCGACGCGGATGGCATAGGGCAGCGCCGACAGCCCCTCGCCGCGCAGCACCAGGTCGGCGGCCGTCTGCGCCAGATCGGTGGCGCCCTCCGGCGTCGCCGAGACATGCGCCAAGGCGAGCGCCGCCGCGTCGTTGATGCCGTCGCCCACCATCAGCGGCTTGTGGCCGGCGACGCCCAGCGCCGCGATCCGCTCGGCCTTGGCGGCGGGGGTGGCGCGGGCCTGCCAGGGGCCGATGCCGGTGGCCTCGGCGACCGCCTCGACCGCGGGGGCGGCGTCGCCGGACAGCAGCTCGGCGGGCAGGCCGAGGCCGGCCAGGGCCTCGACGGTCGCGGCGGCATCGGGGCGCAGCCGGTCGGCGAAGCGGAAGGGCACCGGCGACAGGCCGGGGCGGTCCAGCCACAGGGTCAGGCCTTCATCCTCCTGCGCCAGGC
>NZ_MLCO01000340.1 GCF_001982615.1 Teichococcus deserti
CGCCCAGGCCGATCTGCTGGCCCTGCCGCTGGGCGCCCGGCCCCCCGCCCAGGCCTCCGGCCACCTGCTGCGCTACGCCCCCGGCCCGCTGCGCAGCCCCTCCTTCAACGGCCGCCACCGCACCCTCGCCCTGCTGCCGACGCCCGAGCTGCCGCCCTGCCTGCTCGACGCCCCGCTGGCCGCAGCCCCCGCTGCCACGCCCGAAGCCCTTGCCCGGGCTGAGGAATTCGCCGCCCGGCTGGCCGAGCAGCGGCTCGGCGGCGAGGCCGGCCTGCCCGATCCCGGCTTCGCCCGCCTTGGCCTGCCGCGCCGCGCCGCGCTGCTGGTGCTCGACCCCTGCCGCCCGGATCGCGCCGCCGCTGCCCGCGCGGCCCTCGCCGCCGCCGAGGCCGCCGCCCAAGGCCGCCCCGTCCTGATCGCCCGCGACCCCGCCGCGCCGGCTGAGGCCGCCTTCCAGCTGCGCCCGCCCACCGGTGCCCGGCTGCTGCGCGCCCGCCTGGCCCCCTGGACCCTGCTCGACCTGGCGGAGGACCTCTACGGCGCCGGCCCCGACATGGCGCTGCTGGCCGCCGCCGCCGGGCTGCGCGTCGCCGGGCGCGTCCTGCCGGCCGCCCCGCGCTGGGCCGCCCTGCTGGCCCATCTGCGCTGCGCCGATCCCTTCCTCTCCCGCCCCTGGTCCCCCGGGCAGGCCCTGGACCAGCTCGCCCAGTGGCAGCAGGCGCAGGCCGAAAACCGCCGCGTCGCCGTCTGCCTGGGCATGGCCTTCTGGAAGCGGAGCCGCATCACCGCCCTCTTCGCCCATGCCGGCGGCGCGCCGTCCTTCGCCCGCCGCCCGGCCCAGGCCCTGGCCGAGGCCCAGGCGCGGCGCGGCGCCGTCGCCGCCTGGGCCGGGGCGGTCCCCCCCGGCTTCCGCGCCGAATGCGCGGCCGCCGGCGTCCCCCTGCTGACCGTGGAGGACGGCTTCGTCCGGTCCCGCGGCCTTGGCGCCCGCTTCCTGCCCGGCGCCGCCTATGCCGTCGACGACCGCGGCATCTACTACGACCCGGCCCGCGAGAGCGCCCTCGAACACCTTCTCGCGATTACCGAGTTTTCACCAGATTTGCTCAGGCGGGCAGCCGAATTGCGCGCCGCGATCGTCGCCCGCGGCGTGACGAAATATAATCTTCACGGCCAGGCCCCCGTCATCGCCGCGCCGCAGGGCCGAAAAAAACTCCTGGTTCCCGGCCAGGTCGAGGACGACGCCTCGGTGCGACTCGGCGGTGGCGCCCTGCAGGGCAACCTGGCGCTGCTGCAGGCGGTGCGCGACGCCAATCCCGAGGCCTGGCTGGTCTACAAGCCGCATCCCGATCTGGAGGCCGGCTTCCGCAAGGGCCGCCTGCCGCCCGAGGCCCTGTCCGGCCTGGCCGACCAGGTGGTCACCGGCGCGCCGCTCACCGCGCTCTTCCCGCAGATCGATGCGCTGCACACCCTGACCTCGCTCTCCGGCTTCGAGGCGCTGCTGCGCGACGTCCCCGTCGTCACCTGGGGCCAGCCCTTCTATGCCGGCTGGGGCCTGACCGAGGAGCGGGCGCCCCCCATGCCCCGCCGAGGCCGCAGGCTGACGCTGGATGCGCTGGTCGCCGCCACCCTCATCCTCTTCCCCCGCCAGGTCGATCCGCTGACCGAGCTGCCCTGCCCGCCCGAGCTCATCCTCGAGCGGCTGGACGACCCGAGCGTCTGGAAGGTCTCGCGCTGGACCGCCCATCGCGGCATCGAGGGCTGGATCCGCGGCCTGCTCGCCCGCCGGAAGGGCCTGCGGTGATGTTTTCTTCAGTTGTCATCACCGGGGCGTCGCGCGGGCTGGGCGCGGCGCTGGCGCAGCGATTCGCCGCCCCCGGCGTCACCCTCCATCTGATCGGTCGTGACGCCGAGGCCCTCGCCGCGACCGAGGCCGCCTGCGCACCCGCCACCGTGAAAACCGCCCGAATCGACGTCCGCGACGCCGAGGCCATGGCGGCCCAGCTCGCCGCCTGGGACGCCGAGAGCCCCATCGACCTGGCCATCGCCAATGCCGGCATCGCCGCCGGCACCCGCCCCGGTGGCGCCCGCGAAGGCCTGGCCGCCATCCGCACCCAGCTGGACACCAACATGATGGGCGCGCTCCACCTGGTGGAACCGCTGCTGCCCGCCCTGCTGTCCCGCGGCCGCGGCAGCATCGCGCTGGTGACCTCGCTCTCCGCCTTCCGCGGCCTGCCCGACAGCGCCGGCTACTGCGCCAGCAAGGCCGCCCTTTGGAGCTACGGCGAAGCGCTGCGCGCCGAGACCGCGCCCAAAGGCCTGCGCGTCACCCTGGTCGCCCCCGGCTTCTTCGATAGCGCCATGGGGGAGCGCTGGGTGGGGGCGCGGCCGCTGTCCATTTCGGCCGAGGCCGCCGCCATCAAGGTGGAGCGCGCCATCCGCAAAGGCGCCGCCCGCATGGCCTTCCCCTGGCCGCTGGCCCTCGCGCTCAGGCTCTCGCCGCTGGCACCGTCGCGACTCGTCGACGCCATTGTCAGAAGCATGGATTTCAGGATCAAGGAATACACAGAGAAGGGGGCGCCGCCCCCTTCACCCCCGGCAGGAACCTGAGGTTCCTGCACCTCCCATCAATCCATCAACGTCTTCAACACCGCATACAACGCCGACTTCGACTCGAAGCCGATGCCAGGGGTTTCCGGCAACTTGATCCGGCTGTCCTCCACCGGCGTGTCATCGGCGAAGCCGCCGAACGGGGCGAAGACCTCCGGGTAGCTCTCGTTGCCGCCCAGGCCCAGCCCCACCGCGATGTTCAGCGCGAACTGGTGCCCGCCATGCGGCACGCAGCGCCGCGGGCTCCAGCCATGGGCCACCAGCATCTCCAGCGTGCGCAGGTACTCGACCAACCCGTAGGACAGGGCGGGATCGAATTGCAGGATGTCGCGGTCGGCGCGCAGGCCGCCATGGCGGATCAGGTTGCGGGCATCCTGCATGCTGAACAGGTTCTCGCCGGTCGCGATCGGACCGGCATAATGCTCGGCCAGCGCGGCATGGGTGCTGTAGTCCAGCGGGTCCAGCGGCTCCTCGTACCAGCGCAGCTTGTAGGGGGCGAGCGCCGCGCCATAGCTCAGCGCCGCATGCAGCCCGAAGCGGCCGTTGACGTCGACGCAGAGCCGCGAGCCGTCGCCGCCCAGCAGCTTCAGCACCGCCTCGATCCGCGCCACGTCTTCCTTCAGCGCGTCGCGCAGCGGCGTGCCGGGCGCGCCGCCGATCTTCATCTTCACCACCGAATACCCCATGCCGAGGTAGCGGCGCATTTCCTCGACCAGCTGGTCGACGCCCTTGCCGGGGTAGTAGTAGCCGCCGGCGGCATAGATCCAGGCGCTGTCATCGGCCTGGCCCTGGCGATAGCGCTCGGCCAGCAGGCGCCACAGCGGCACCCCCTCCAGCTTCGCCGCCGCATCCCACAGCGCCATGTCCAGCACGCCGACCGCGACCGAGCGCTCGCCATGCCCGCCCGGCTTCTCGTTCTTCATCATCGCCGCCCAGGCGCCGGCCGGGTTCAGCGTGCCCTCGGGCGTCGACAGCGCCACCTCCGGCGCCTCCAGCAGGCGGGGGATGAAACGCTCCCGCAGCAGGCCGGGCTGGGCATAGCGGCCGTTGGAATTGAAGCCGAAGCCGGTGGCGCTGCGGCCCTGCCCGTCCTCCACGGTGACGGCGACGATGCTCGCCGTCATCTTGGAGAAATCGATATAGGCATTGGCGATGTCGCTGCTGATCGGCGCGACGCCGTCGCGGATGGCGGTGATGCGCATGGGCGGAAGCTCCTCCTTGGCAGGCCTGGAGACCTGATCTGGCCCCCAGACTAGCCAAGGCCGCCGCCGCGTGAAGCCTCGCAGCCTTCGGAAGGCGCGGGTGATTCACGCCTTCCGGCGATTCCACCTCAGGCGATCACACGCGCTCAGCCGCGCGGATTGGCCGAGAGCCGCGCGAAAGGCCCGTAAAGGTCGCAGAGATCCTGGTCCGGCCGCAGCTTGCGGTAGCGCATCGCCGAAAAGGGATCCTGCGGCTGAATTGCCAGCAGGTGCCGCCCCGCCTTGTCCAGGAACAGCCGGTGCTGGAAGCTGTCGCCGCGGTGGATGACATAGACGTTGCGCTGCTCCGCCACCTCATCGGTCAGGTCGTCCAGCGCCCAGCGGCGCCAGGTGACGGCCCAGCCCTCCTTGGTGCGGGTCATGGCCCGCGGGTCCATGTCGGCATGGGTGTCGAAGAAGTCGCGATAGGTGCGGCTCAACCGCTCCACGTCATCGCGCAGCCGGGCGATCACCTGGTTGGTCTCCACCGGCGGCGCCGGGGCCGGCACCAGATGGATGTCGGTGCCGCCATAGCCGGTGAAGCGCGCCTGGCTGTATTCCGCCGCCGGCCGCTCGGCCAGCAGGGTCGTCGTGCCGGCCATGACCTCCGGCGCCAGCGCCGCGCCCGGCGGCGCCACCACGCTGGAGGGCCCCTGCGCGCCCCCCGCCAAGGTCAGCCCCATCCTGGGAAGCGCCGGGATTTTTTTCCACAAGCTGCTCATGCCGCACGCCCTTTTCCACGCGGGGGTCGATGCGCGCCCCGCGGAAGGGTGCTTGTGCCAGGACCGGGGTGAAGGAAGGCTGAAGGTCAGGTGGCGGTATAGCCCTCGGCCTCGATCAGCGCGGCCAGGCGGGCGCGCGGCAGGCGGCTCTCGGCCTTGACGCGGCCGGCGGCCAGGTCGACCCGCACCAGGGCGGCCGGGTCCTCGGCCTGGATCGCCTCGGTCACGGCGCGCACGCAATGGCCGCAGCTCATCCCCGTCACGGCAAAACTCTCAGTCATGGCAGCTTCTCCAGCTCATCCAGGATCGGGCAGTCGGGGCGGGCATCCCCGTTGCAATGCTGCGCCAGGTGGCGCAGCGAATGGGCCATGGCCTGCATGGCCTCGGCCTTGGCCTCCAGCGCCGCGACATGGTCGAGCGCGATGCGGCGGACATCGGCGCTGGCCCGGCCGCGGTCGTGCCACAGCGCCAGCAGCTTGCGGACATCCTCCAGCGGGAAGGCCAGCGCCCGGGCGTGGCGGATGAAGCGCAGCACCGCCAGATCGGTCGCCGCATAGTCGCGATAGCCGTTCTCCAGCCGGCGCGGCGCGACCAGCCCCTCGGCCTCGTAATGGCGGATCATCTTGGCCGAGAGGCCGGAGCCCCGCGCCGCCTCGCCGATGTTCATGGCTTCGCCCTCCAGCGGGTCAGCAGCAGCGCATTGCCCAGCACCGCCACCGAGGAAAAGGCCATGGCCGCCCCCGCCAGCGCCGGCGACAGCAGGCCGAAGGCGGCCAGCGGAATGCCCAGCGCATTGAAGCCGAAGGCCCAGACCAGGTTTCCTTTGATTTTCCGCAGCGTGGCGCGGGTGACGGCGAGCGTCGCCGGCACCAGCGCCGGGTCCGGGCGCAGCAGCACGACGGGGGCGGCGGCGATGGCCACGTCGGTGCCGCTGCCCATGGCGATGCCGAGCTCGGCGGTGGCCAGGGCCGCCGCGTCGTTCACCCCGTCGCCCACCATCGCCACTTTCTCCCCGGTGGCCTGCCAGCCGGCGATGCGCGCCGCCTTGCCTTCCGGCAGCACGCCGGCGGCGACCTCGGCGATGCCGAGCGCCTTGGCGACCGCGCCGGCGGCGGCAGGGCCGTCGCCCGACAGCATGGCGGTGGCGACGCCCTGGGCCTGCAGCGCCTGGATGGCGGCGACGGCGCCGGGGCGGGGCGCATCCTCGAAGGCCAGCAGCGCCAGCAGCCGCGGCGGCTCGGCCTCGATCAGGAAGGACAGCGTCTGGCCGGCGGCCTCGGCGGCGGCGATGCCGGCGGAGAGCGCCAGCGGATCGGCGCCCGATTCCTGCAGCAGCCGCGGGCTGCCGAGCATGACACGGCGGCCGTCGACGACGCCCTCGACGCCGCGGCCGGGCAGCGCGCGGAAATCCTCGGCGGGCTGGGGGTGGCGGCCGGCCGCCGCCAGCACGGCGCGGGCCAGGGGATGCTCGCTGCCGGCCTGCAGCCGGGCGGCGGCGGCCAGGGCCTCGGCCTCCGGCACACCCGGGGCCGGGGTCAGGCCAGCCAGGCGCGGGCGGCCCTCGGTCAGGGTGCCGGTCTTGTCGAAGGCGACCAGGGTGATGCGGCCGGCCTGCTCCAGCGCTGCGGCGTCGCGGATCAGGATGCCGGCCCGTGCCGCAGCGCCCGTGCCAGCCATGATGGCGGCGGGCGTGGCGAGGCCCAGGGCGCAGGGGCAGGCGATGACCAGCACGGCGACCGCGTGCAGCAGCGCGGTGGCGATCCCGGCGCCCACGGCCAGCCAGCCCAGCAGGGTCAGCAGCGCGACCCCCAGCACGGCGGGGACGAAGACGGCGCTGACCCGGTCGACCAGCTTCTGCACCGGGGCGCGGCTGGCCTGGGCCGCCTCGACCAGGGCGGCGACCTGGGCCAGGCGGGTCTCGCCGCCGACGGCGGTGGCGCGCAGCACCAGCCGCCCGTCGAGCGAGACGGTGCCGGTGGCGACGCTGTCGCCCGGCGACTTCTCGACCGCGCGGCTTTCGCCGGTGAGCGCGCTTTCATCGATGCCCGCGGCGCCTTCTTCCACCGTGCCGTCGGCGGGGATGCGCTCGCCGGGGCGGACCACCAGGCGGTCGCCGGGGCGCAGCAGGGCAGCGGAGATCTCTTCCTCGGTGCCGTCGGCGGTCAGGCGGCGGGCCAGGCGGGGGCGCAGCGCCAGCAGCGCGGCGATGGCGGCGCCGGTGGCGCGGCGGGCGCGGCCTTCCAGGTGGCGGCCAAGCAGGACGAAGGCGATGACCAGCGCCGCCGCCTCGAAATACAGATGCGGCTCGCCCTGCAGCAGCAGGACCAGCGACAGGCCGAAGGCGGCGCTGGTGCCGAGCGCCACCAGCAGGTCCATGTTGCCGGTCCGCGCGCGGAGCGCCGCCCAACCGGCGCGGTAGAAGCGCAGCCCCAGCCAGAACTGCAGCGGCGCGGCCAGCAGTGCCTGGACCCAGCCCGGCGGCATCCAGTGCCGCCCGAAGGCCATGCCGAGCATGCCGACCAGGAAGGGGGCGGCCAGGACGAAGGCGATGGCCAGCTCGATCCGGCCGCGGCGGTCCTCGGCGGGGCCGGCGTCTTCCGCCTCGGCGGTGGTGACGCGGTAGCCGGCGCGCTCGACAGCGGCGGCGAGCAGGGCCGGGTCCAGGCCGGCCAGGGTCGTCAGGGCCGCGCGCTCGGAGGCCAGGTTGACCGGGGCGTCCAGCACGCCGGGGACGCCGCGCAGGGCGCGTTCCACCCGCCCGGCGCAGCTGGCGCAGGTCATGCCCTCGATGCCGAGCGACCGGCTTTCCGTCGCCAGGCCGTAGCCGGCCTTGTCCAGCGCGGCCGCGAGCTCCGGCAGCGGCGCGGTGCCGGTGACCTCGGCGCGCTGGCTGGCCAGGTTGACGCGGGCGGCGGCGATGCCGGGAAGACGGGACAAAGCGCGCTCGACCCGCCCCGCGCAGCTGGCGCAGCTCATGCCGGTGACGGGAAGGGAAAGCGTTGAGGCGTCGGCCATGCCGGCCAGATGGGGCTTCCCATTGTGGGAAGGTCAAGCGGGGTGGCGCAGGGCTGCCATGTGAAATCCTGGCGCCCGGCCCTTGATCGCGGACGGCGAAGGCAAAGATCACGCGCATGCATCGCGCCCTTCTGCCCGCCGCCTGCGCCGCCATCGTGCTGGCCCAGCTTTCCGCTGCCGTCGCCCAGGCGCCGGCCGCTTCCGAACCGCCCGCAGCTTCAGGATCCCCTGGGGAGGCCGGGCAGAACCGCATCCAGGTGGTGAACCGCACCGGGCAGGACGCGACGGCGATCCATGCCGTGCGCAGCGGCCGCGCCGACTGGGGCAGCAACACGCTGCCGCGGCCGATGCCGACCGACAAGAGCTTCACGCTGCGGACGCGGACGGAGGCGGGGTGCCGCTTCGACATCCGGCTGATCACCGCCGACGGCAAGCGCGCCACGCTGCGCGACCGCGACATCTGCGCGACGCCGCGGGTGGAGGTGACGGCGGCCGATCTGCGCCCGGCGCCCAGCCGCCCGGCGGAGGGTACGCCGAACCCGCGGGCGGCCGGGTCGTCGGGCACCGGCTTCGTGGTGGCGACGGACCGGGTGCTGACGAACCAGCATGTGGTGGCGGGCTGCAACAAGATCTTCGTGCGCACCGCCGATGGCCGGACGCTGCCCGCCGTGCCGCCGGCCCGCGTCGACGAGAGTGTGGACCTGGCGCTGCTGGCGGTGCCGGGCGATCCGGGGGAGGTGGTGACCTTCCGCTCGACGCCGGATGTCCGCCGTGGCGAGGGGGTGATCGCCTTCGGCTTTCCGCTGGCGGGGCTGCTGTCCTCCGACCCGAAGCTGACGCGGGGCGAGGTGAACGGTATGAACGGTCTGCGCAACAACCCGAACCACTATCAGATCAGCGCCGAGGTGCAGCCGGGCAATTCGGGCGGGCCGCTGCTGGACATGCAGGGGCGCATCGTCGGCGTGGTGGTCAGCAAGCTGCATGCGCAGAACATTGCCAAGCAGACCGGCGACATTCCGCAGAACGTCAATTTCGCCATCAAGGGTTCGGCGGCGCAGGTCTTCCTGCGGCGGGCGGGGATCGTGCCGGAGGTGGCGCCGAGCAGCGGGGCGGATCGTTCTGCCGCGGATATCGGCGAGGACATCAACCGCAGCACCGTGTTCATCCGCTGCGAGAAATAATTCTTTCCAAAAGAAATAGATGAGGGGTCCGGGGAGAATACTTTCTCCTCGGCCTTTCTTTCTATGGGCCGAGATCTTCGGGCCGGTTGGCGTTGAAGAACGGATCGCCGGCGCTGGCGTCCCATTCCACCGTGGCGCAGCCGACGGTGTTCGCGAAGCGCCGTGGCTGCCGTTCGCCGTCGTTGATCGCGGCGCGCAGGGTGTCGCGCAGGCTGGTGGCCCAGAGGGCGACGGGCGGGTGGTCCTGGCCGCCTGACCTTGCCCGGGCGACCGGCGTGCTGTCCTGCCGGCAGGCGGCGTGCAGGCGGGTCGCCAGGTCGGGGGGGATGAAGGGGGTGTCGCCGGGGCAGGTCAGCACCCAGTCGAAGCCTTGTCCGGCGGCGGGGTCGAGGCCGGCCAGGAT
>NZ_MLCO01000341.1 GCF_001982615.1 Teichococcus deserti
CAGAAAAAAGAAGGGGTCCAGGGGAATTCATTCCCCTGGCCTTTGAAGGTCTTTCTTGCCTTTGTCAGAATAGGGCCATGAAGATCTACCTAGCCGGCCCCGAAGTTTTCCTCCCCGATGCCCTCGAGATGGCCGCCCAGAAGAAGGCCATCTGCGCGCGGCATGGCGCGGTGGGCGTCTTTCCCCTGGATCCCATCGACGACGCCGCGGCCGAGGCGGCGCAGGAGCGCTTCTTCGAGATCTATCTCCGCAACGAGGCGCATATCCGCGCCTGCGACGCGCTGATCGCCAACCTCACCCCCTTCCGCGGGCCTTCCGCCGATGCGGGTACGGTCTATGAGCTCGGCTTCATGCGGGCGCTGGGCCGTCCGGTCGCGGGCTATACCAATGACGGGCGCGACTTCACGACCCGCAGCCGGGCCTTTCTCGGCGGTGGCGCGACGCCGCGCCCCGAGGGCGGCTGGGCCGATGCCGAGGGCCTGCATCTCGAGGATTTCGGCCGCATCGACAATTTGATGATCGATGGCGGCATCGAGGCCGCCGGCGGGCTGCTGGCGGTGCGCGCGGTGCCGGAGGCCCATCGCTGGCGCGATATTGCCGGCTTCGAGGCTTGCGTGGCCGCGCTGATGCGGGAGAGGCTGCAGGGCTGAGGCGCCCGTCCCGAGGCGTCGAGAGGGAGAAAGACGCCATGGCACGCATCGCGATCCTGGGCTGCGGGGCGATGGGCTCGGTCTATGCCGGGCTGTTCGCGGCCAAGGGCCATGAGGTCCTGGCCTTCGACGCCTGGCCCGAGCATGTCGCCGCCATGAACCGCGACGGGCTGCGGGTCGAGGGCGCCTCGGGCGACCGGGTGGTGCGGGTCAGCGCGGCGACCACCACCGCGGGCGCAGCGCCCGTGGACCTGGTGGTGCTGGCGACCAAGGCGCGCGACGTCGCCGCCGCGGCGCGGGCCATCCCGCCGCTGCTGGGGCCGGGCAGCAGCGTGCTGACCATCCAGAACGGCCTAGGCAGCAGCGAGGCGCTGGCCGCCGCCTTGCCCAGCGCGCATGTGGTGGCGGGCATCGCCGGCGGCTTCGGCGCCTCGCTGAAGGGTCCGGGGCACGCGCATCACAACGGCATGGAGAAGGTGCGTATCGGGGAGCTGGCGGGGCCGGCAACCGACCGGCTGCGGGCCATCGCGGCGCTGTGGGAAGGGGCCGGCTTCCGCGTCGCCGCCGAGGACGACATCGCCCGCCTGACCTGGGAGAAGCTGATCTGCAACGTCACCTATTCCGCGGTCTGCGCGCTGTCGGGCAAGACCATCGGCGGCGTGATGGAAGACCCCGACCTCTGGCCCGTGGCGCGGGCCGCCGGCGTCGAGGCCTGGACGGTCGCGAAAGCCCGCGGCGTGCCGATCACGGTGGCCGACCCCGTGACGCATATTACCGAGTTCGGAAAGGCGATCCCGAATGCGCGGCCCTCGCTGCTGCTGGACCATGTCGCCCAGCGGAAGAGCGAGATCGACGCCATCAACGGCGCGATCCCGCGCGAGGCGGAAAAGGCCGGCATCGCCGCGCCGGTGAATGCGACGCTGGTCGGGCTGGTGCGGGCGCGCGAGGCCGGCTTCGCCTGATTTTTTCGTCATGCGTCACTTTGCGCCAGGCTGTCACAGGCCAGGCGCCGCGACCGCGGCTATGGTCCTCCCCCGCTGCCCGATGCCCCGCCTGACGAAAGGATCTGGACCCGCCTTGCCGCCCCTGCCCGGGCGGCGCGGGCCCGCCAGCCGCCGATGAGCACCACCGCCCCGACCC
>NZ_MLCO01000342.1 GCF_001982615.1 Teichococcus deserti
TGACCTCGCCCTCGAGACGGTCGACTGGCCGGGCGCCGCGGCGCTGGCCATGCTGCTGCTGGGCGGGCTGCTGGCGCTGATGATCCTGCGCGGCGTGGTGGCCGCCTTCTTCCCCGCCAACCAGGCGGAGAAGACGCCATGAAGCCGAGCTGGATGCTGCGCCTCTGCGCCGCGGTGGGCTTCGCCATCCTGCTGCTGCCGGGCGTGCTGGTGCTGATCGTCAGCTTCTCGGCGGGCGATTTCCTGACGTTTCCGCCGCCCGGCCTGTCGTTCAGGTGGTATGGCGCGCTGCTGTCCAACGCGCAGCTGATGACGGCACTGGGCACCAGCGCCATCCTGGCCGCCATCGTCGCCACCGTCTCGCTGCTGCTGGGGGCGCCGGCGGCCTATGCCATCGCCCGCCTCGACTTCCCCGGCCGCGGCGTGCTGGCGGCGATGCTGGCGGCGCCGCTGCTGCTGCCGACCCTGGTGCTGGGCCTCGGCCTGCTGCTGGTTCTGCAGCCGCTGGGCCTGGCGGCGACCTGGCCCGGGCTGGTGCTGGGCCATTGCCTGGTCGCCATCCCGTTTGCCGTGCGCATCATGACCACCGCCTTCGCCGCCGTGCCGAAGGAGCTGGAGGCGGCGGCCTGGACGCTGGGCGCCACCCCCTTCCGGGCGGCGCTGCGCATCACCCTGCCCAATGCCGCGCCCGGCGCCATTGCCGCCGCGGTGCTGACCTTCCTGGTCAGCTTCGACGAGACCGTGATCAGCCTCTTCCTGGTCGGGCCGCGCCTGTCGACGCTGCCCGTGGAAATGTTCCGCTATGCCGAGCGCACCGCCGATCCGCTGATCGCGGCGCTTGCCATGACGCTGATCGCCTTCGCCCTCCTGATGGTCGTTCTGGTCGAGCGGCTGATCGGGTTCACCCGTGCCATAGGACGTGACTGATGCCGAAATACATCATCGAGGCCATGCCGGCTTCGCTCAGCACCGAGGTCGTCGGCCTGCTGGAGCAGACCGAGACGGCGACCGTCGGCCATTGGCGGCACTGGGGCTTCGTCGACCGTGGCATCCAGGGGCTGCTGCGCCGCCGCGTCGCCGGCACCGCCGTCACCGTGCAGATCCCAGGCGCCGATTCCACCCTGCTGCACCATGCCCTCGGCCTGCTGCGGCCGGGCGACGTGCTGGTGGTCGACCGGCTGGGCGATGACCGCCATGCCTGCTGGGGCGGCGGCGTGACGGTCGCCGCCAAGGCCGCCGGCGCCAAGGCCGGCGTCGTCGACGGCGCCTGCACCGACATCGAGGAGGTCGAGGGCTCCGACTTCCCGCTCTGGTGCCGCGGCCTGGCCCCCATCACCACCCGCGTCTACGACCTGGGCGGCCGCATGAACGTGCCCGTCGCCATCGGCGGCGTGGTGATCAATCCGGGCGACGCCGTGCTCTGCGACGAGAGCGGCGTGCTGGTCATGCCCCCCGAGGAGGCCGAGGCCGAGGCCCGCGCCGCCATCGCCCGCCAGGAGCGCGGCCTGGCCGTCCAGGCCCGCTGCGCCAAGGGCGAGAAGCTCGGCGATATTTCGGGCGCCACCGCCAAGGTGCTGGCCGGCCTGTCGTGACGTCTCGCGGCGGGGGGTTCGTCCCCCCGCCATGGTTGCTCAGAACCGGTAGCCGGCGCCGAGCAGGCCGAAAGGCTGGGTCTCGCGCTCGGTGATCGGGCTGTCGGCGGCATCGCCCAGCAGCTGCACCGCGCCCACCGTCGCAGAGATCCACCAGCGCGGCGTCAGCGCATAGGCGGCCGTGGCGCTGACCCGGGCGCTGCGGAAGCCGCTTTCCGGCCGGTATTCGCGGAACCGGCTGCGCGAGGCCTGGACGCGATCCACCCCGAACCACTGCTCCATGTCGTCGCCATCGGCCCAGACCAGGCTGGCCGCGCCCAGCAGCGACAGCGATTCCGTCAGCCGGTAGCGGTAGCTGGCGCCCAGGGTCACCGTGGTGCCTTCCTGGTCGCCCAGCGCCTTTTCGGCCTGGAGCGAGGCGCCGAAAGCCCCGAAATCGCCGCGCAGGAACAGGCTGGCCTTGGCCGCGCCGTCGATGTCGCCCATGCCGCGCAGCCGCGCCGCATCATCCTCGTCGCGGCCGGGCGCATAGCCGATGGCGCCTCCGGCCGAGAAAGGCCCGGACCGGAAGGCGACGATGCCCAAGCCATCGCGGGTATTGAGAAAAATGGTGTCGAGCAGGGGCAGGCCGGGGCGGTAGGCGGCCTCGACCAGCGGCACCGGGTTGACCTCCAGCGACTTGCTGCCCGGATAGGCCGGCGCGACCACGCCACCGATGCCCAGCCGCAGGTCCCAGCCGCCCTGGGCGAGCGGCGCCTGGGCCAGGGCCGGCGACGCCCCGAGGGCGAGCAGCAGCGGAAAACTGAAAGCAAGACGCATGGGGCGGCGGTCCTTGGGAGGGGCGCGGCCCGGGCGGCCAGGAGGGGCCGGCCGCCCGGACCGCCCCGCGTGAGGAGGGACGGGTCGCGGCGGCCATCCCTGACCGCGCTGGCACCGCTCTAGCCCGGCCAGGTTGCGTCAGGCTGGCAGCCTGCCGCCGCTCGCGGTTATTTTGCCGGGGCGCCGGGCGCGTCAGGCTGGCGCAATGCGGCCCGGCCATCCTGCGGCCGGCGGCGAGACGGAGAGACGGTTGCGCATCCTGCTGGTGGAAGACGAGGTGGAGCTGGCCGGCGCCCTGCGCGCGGCGCTGGACCGGCGCGGCATCCTGGCCGACTGGGTCGGCAGCCTGGCCGAGGCGCGCGAGGCGCTGAGCGGCCCGCTGGCGGCGACCGGGCTGCGCGCCATCCTGCTCGACCGCCGGCTGCCGGATGGCGACGGGCTGTCGCTGCTGCCGGCGCTGCGCCAGCTGCCCGAGGCGCCGCCGGTGATCATGCTGACCGCCCGCGGCCAGACCGCCGAGCGCGTCGAGGGGCTGGATGCCGGCGCCGACGACTATCTGGTCAAGCCTTTCGCCGTCGAGGAGCTGCTGGCGCGGCTGCGCGTCGTCACCCGCCGCCGGCTGGACCCGGGCGCCGAGCCGATGGCGCTCGGCCGGCTGCAATTCGATCCGGTCCATCGCGAGGCGCATGTCGAGGGCAGCGTGCTGGCGCTGCCCCGCCGCGAGCTCGCTTTGCTGGAGCTGCTGCTGCGCCGCGCCGGCCGTGTCGTGCTGCGCGAGGCGATGGAAAGCTTCATCTTCGGCTTCGACGACGCGCCGACCTCGAACACGCTCGACTCCCACGTCTCGCGCCTGCGCCGCCGGCTGGCCGAGGCCGAGGCCGGCATCGCCATCCACGCCCTGCGCGGCCTGGGCTACATGGCCCGCGCCGAGTGACGCAGCGCTGCATGCCCCGGGGCACGCCCCGCCTGTCGCGGCGGCTGATCATCGGCCTGGGGCTGCTGCAGGCGACGCTGGTGCTGGCGCTGATCGTCACCGAGCCGCTGCGCGAGAACAACCGGCCGCTGAACCTGCTGTCCTGGCTGGCGGCCGAGCAGGCCGGGCAGATCCTGGCGCCCGCCATCGGCCGCAACGCCGCCGGCAATCTGGCGCTGCAGACCACGCCGGAGCTGCGCGACTACCTGGCCTCGCGGCCGGACTTCTGGTTCGTCGTCACCGATGGCGACCGGCTGCTGCGCGGCGGCGCGGTGCAGGACCGCAACAAGGACGTGGTCGACGATGACGGCGTGGTGGTGCCCAGCCGCATGTCCGGCCAGGCCTCGCCGATGCTGCTGGTGACCCCGGCGGGCCGGGTCGGCGCCATGCTGGGCAATGCGCAGAGCGGCCTGCTGGAGGGCCTGTCGTTCTGGCTGGCCGACCGGCTGTGGCACGGCCTGGTCGGGCTGCTGCTGCTGGCCGCCGGCAATGCGCTGGTCATCGTGCTGGGGGTGCGCTTCCTGCT
Organism: Teichococcus deserti; assembly: GCF_001982615.1. Taxonomy (GTDB): domain Bacteria; phylum Pseudomonadota; class Alphaproteobacteria; order Acetobacterales; family Acetobacteraceae; genus Pseudoroseomonas; species Pseudoroseomonas deserti. Next base: position 3,911 of record NZ_MLCO01000342.1, read on the forward strand.
GCGCCCGGTGCGCGCCGCGGCGGACGCCGCCCGGGCGCTGCAGCCGGCCCAGCGCGGCCTAGTCCTGCCGGAGGACGGCGTGCCCGCCGAGATCCTGCCGCTGGTCAGCGCCACCAACGCGGCGCTGGCCCGGCTCGAGCATGCCCATGCCCAGCAGCGCCGCTTCATGGCCAATGCGGCGCATGAGCTGCGCACGCCGATCGCCATCCTGGCGCTGCGGCTCGACGCCGTGCCCGACGACGCGCTGCGCGAGCGGCTGCAGCAGGATGTCCGCCGCCTGACCCTGCTGGCCAACCAGCTGCTCGACCTGCAGCGGCTGCAGCAGGCCGACCCGGCCTGGGAACGGCTGGACCTGGTCGCCCTGTCGCGCGAGGTGCTGGCCGAGATGGCGCCGCTGGCCGTCGATGGCGGGCATGAGCTGGTCTTCGCCAGCGCCCTGCCGCGGCTCGAGGTGCGGGCCGACGACCAGGCGCTGCGCAGCGTCTTCTCCAACCTGATCGGCAATGCGCTGACCCATGGCGGGCCGGCCAGCCAGGTGACCGTCCGCATCAATCCCGACCGCAGCCTGGAGGTCGCCGATCGCGGCCCCGGCATCCCGCCCGAGGTGCGCGACAAGATCTTTGAGCCGTTCCAGCGCGGGATGCGCGACGGGCCGGGCGCCGGGCTCGGCCTCGCCATCGTGCGCCAGGTGCTGCAGGCGCATGGCGCCGGCATCCGCCTGATGGAGACGGGCGCCGGCGCCTGTTTCCGGATCGAGTTTCCGGAGGCTCAGCCCTTATAGGTGACGGTCACCTCGCCGACGCCCTCGCAGGTGCCGTGCATGGTGTCGCCGGGCTTCACCGCCGAGACGCCGGCGGGGGTGCCGGTCATGATCAGGTCGCCCGGCAGCAGCGCGACATAGCGCGACAGGAAGGCGATCGCCTCCGGCACCGACCAGATCATCTGGTTCATGTCGCCGGTCTGCTGCACCTTGCCGTTGACCGAGACCTCGATCTTGCCCTGCGTCGGATGGCCGATCTTGGCCGCCGTCACGATCGGGCTGATCGGGCAGGATTCGTCGAAGCCCTTGGCCAGTTCCCAGGGACGGCCGGCCTTCTTGAAGCCCCCCTGCAGGTCGCGCCGCGTCATGTCGAGGCCGATGGCATAGCCATAGACATGGTCCAGCGCCTTCGCCTGGTCGATGTCCTTGCCGCCCTTGCCGATGGCCACCACCAGCTCGACCTCGTGGTGCAGGTCCTCGGTCTGGCCCGGGAAAGGCAGCGTCCCGCCCGGCACCGCCGCATTGGCGGGCTTGGAGAAGAAGAAGGGCGGCTCGCGGTCCGGGTCATGCCCCATCTCGCGCGCATGGTCGGCATAGTTGCGGCCGACGCACCAGATGCGGCAGACGGGGAAGACCCCGTCCTCGCCGGCGACCGGCACGGTGGTCTGGGGGGCGGGTTCGATGACGTAGGACATGGGCGTCGGCCTCGTTCAACCAATTGCCCAGATTGGTTACGCCCGGCCCGCCGATGCGTCAAGCGACCCCTTGGCGACAGCCACCGACAGCCCCTATGGCATTCCGCCATGGACACCGACCGCGGCGGCATGCCGGTGCTGACCCTGCTGCAGGCCTATCTGGCGACCACGCCCCTGCCCGCCTCCGGCCGGCTGCCGCCCGAGCGCGGGCTGGCCGAGGCCCTCGGCGTCTCCCGCGCGGAGCTCCGCAAGGCGCTGGCCGCACTGGAGGCCGAAGGCCAGCTCTGGCGCCATGTCGGCAAGGGCACCTTCCTCGGCGCCCGGCCGCTCGCGGCCATCACCGGCGTCGCCGAGCTGGCCCGCGCCACCACCGCCCCGGAAGTGCTGCGCGCCCGCCTGGTGCTGGAGCCGCAGCTGGCCGGCCTTGCCGCCCGCCATGCCACGCCTGCGCAGTTGGCTGCCATGCAGGACGCCATCGAGGCCTCCCGCCGCCCCGGGCTCTCCTGGCGCGCCTATGAAGGCCAGGACGCCCGCCTGCACCGCGAGATCGCCGCCGCCGCCGGCAACGCGCCGCTGCTGCACCTGTTCGACGAGCTCGCCGCCATCCGCCGGGTGCTGACCTGGGACCGGGCGCGGACCCGGCCGGACGGGCCACCGGCGGATCATCCGTCCTTCGCCGAGCACGACGCGATCGTCGGTGCCATCGTCAGCAACGACACCGAGCAAGCCACCAGCGCCATGCACGACCATATCGCAGCGGTGCACAGGCTCATTCCATAGACAGGCAAGCGCCGGGGGGAAGTATCCCCCCGGACCCCCTTGTATTTCTGTCAGAAAGAGAAAGCCCTCAAAGACCGAGGCGGGACGCCAGGTCGGCGAAATCGCCGGCGACCACCTCCCAGTCCTGTTCGGGCACCAGATCGGTCCTCTGGGCGGGGCCATGCTCGGTGGGCCGCGCGACGAAAGCGGTGCGCAACCCGCAGCGGCGCGCGGCGGCCAGATCGCCATTGTGCGCGGCCACCAGGCAGACCTGCTCGGGGCGCAGGCCCAGCACCTCGGCGGTGCGCAGATAGGCTTGGGGGGACGGCTTGTAGGCCTGGGCGACCTCGGCGCCCAGGATCGCGTCCCAGGGCAGGCCGGCGCGCTTGGCCATGTCCAGCATCAGCCGGATATTGCCGTTGGACAGCGGCGCGATGATGTAGCCCGCCTTCAGCCGCTGCAGCCCCGCCACCGAATCCGGCCAGGGATCCAGCCGGTGCCAGGCGAGGTTCAGCGCCTCCACCTCGTCGGAAGCCACCGCCGCGATGTCGATGCCGAAGTCAGGCAGGATGTCTTCCAGGTTCTCCCGGTGCAGCACGTCCAGTCGCGTGAACGGCCGCCTTCCGCTGCGCACCTCTTCCATGGCGGGCGAGTAGCGCCGCCTCCAGGCATCGGCGAAGTCGGTAGCGCTTGCCCCCGGCGCGTGCCTGGCGAGGAATGGCTCGGCGTCGCGGGCGATGCCGCTGCGCCAGTCGACGACGGTTCCGAAGACGTCGAAGACCAGCGCCTGGACCCCGTGGAGTGTCATGGTTTCGTTCCTTCCTGGCGTTCCGGTCCGAAGAAGACCAAAAGACCAGAAAGAAAAGAAGGGGGTCCGGGGGAATTCATTCCCCCGGCGCCCGCCTTTCTCAAACGACGTTCTTCGACTTCAGCTCCGCGATCTCCGCCTCGCTGAACCCCACCCCCTTGAGGATGGCGTCGGTGTGCTCGCCGATGGCCGGCGGGTGGCTGACGACCGCGCTCGGCGTGCGGGACAGCTGCACCGGCTGGCCGACATACTGGACTGGCTTGCCGTCGCGTTCGAGGCTGCGGGCGATGCCGAGATGCTTGGACTGCACGTCCTCGAAGGCCTGGTCGATCGAATTGATCGGGCCGCAGGGGACGCCGGCCTGGTTCAGCGCTTCCACCCATTCGGCGCTGGTGCGGGTCGCGGTGACCGCCGCGATCTCGGCGTTGAGCGCGTCGCGGTTCTTGCTGCGGGCGGCACCGGAGGCATAGTCGGGGTTGGTCAGCCAGTCCTTGCGGCCGAGCGTCTCGGCGCTGCGCTCCCAGATGCGCTGGCCGGAGGCCGCGATGTTGATATGGCCGTCACTGGTCGGGAAGACGCCGGTCGGGATGCTGGTCGGGTGGTTGTTGCCGGCCTGCTTCGGCACGTCGCCGGCCATCAGCCAGCGCGCCGCCTGGAAGTCCAGCATGAACAGCTGCGCCTCGAGCAGGCTGGTATGCACCCACTGGCCGCGGCCGCTCTTCTGCCGCTCCAGCAGCGCGATCATGATGCCCTGGGAGCAGAAGATGCCGGCGCAGAGATCGGCGATGGGGATGCCGACGCGCACGGGGCCCTGGCCGGGCAGGCCGGTGATCGACATCAGCCCGCCCATCCCTTGCGCGATCTGGTCGAAGCCCGGGCGCTTGGCATAGGGCCCGTCCTGGCCGAAGCCGGAGATCGAGGCCAGGATGATGCCGGGATTCACCTTCTCCAGCGCGGCATAGTTGATGCCGAGGCGGTCCTTCACGTCGGGGCGGAAGTTCTCCACCACCACATCGGCCTTCTCGACCAGGCGGAGGAAGAGCTTGAGGCCCTCCGGGTCCTTCAGGTTCAGCGTCATGCCCCGCTTGTTGCGGTGCAGGTTCTGGAAGTCCGGCCCCTCGCGCGGGCCGCCCATCGGGTCGCCGGCGTCGAGGCCCTCGGGCATCTCGATCTTGATGACCTCGGCGCCCCAGTCGGCCAGCTGGCGGACGCAGGTTGGGCCGGAGCGGACCCGGGTGAGGTCGAGGACGGTGATGCCGGCCAGCGCGCTGGAGGCGCGGGGCGCGGCATCGGCCTCGGCGGCCGGGGTGGCGAAGGGGCTGTCATTCATTGGGTGCGGTCCTCCTGCTCGGAAGAACCGCTAGCATGTTTCGGCAGCAGTGCAAACTGTTGACGATCGACAATCCCGTGTTTCATGCTGCGCGCCATGTCCCCCGACCAGCCACCGGACCTGCCCGCCGAACTGCTGCTGCTGCGCACGAGGTCGCTGACCTCGGTGGCGGCGCAGGAGATCGAGCGGCTCATCGTCAGCGGCGCCATCCCCGCCGGCAGCCGGCTGAACGAGCAGGCGCTGGCGGCGCGCCTCGGCATCAGCCGCGGCCCGGTGCGGGAGGCGGTGCGCGGGCTGGAGCGGCAGGGGCTGGTGGTCACGGTGGTGAACCAGGGCAGCTATGTCCGCAGCATCAGCGCCGAGGAAGCGCTGGAGCTCTACGATCTGCGCGCCTTGCTGACGGGCCAGGCCTGCGAGCGGCTGGCGGCCGCGCCCCCGCCGGCGACCGTGCCGCGGCTGTCTGGCCTGGTCACCCGGATGGAGCGGGCCGCCGAGGCCGACGACGCCCCCGGCTATTACGCGCTGAACCTCGATTTCCACGCGGCCCTGCTGGAGCTGGGCGCCGGGCCGCGGGCGCAGCGGATCTATGACGACCTGGGCAAGGAGCTGAACCTGTTCCGCCGCCGCGCCCTGGTGCAGCCCGAGAAGATGCGCGAGAGCAATGCCGAGCATGCCGCCATCCTGGCCGCCATCCATGCCGGCGATCCGGTCGCGGCGCGGGCGGCGGCGGAGGCGCATGTCCAGGGCGGCAAGCGACGCTTCGCTGCGAGCCATACCCCCTTGTGAGACGGTTTCGGGCACCCCAGATCGGGGATGTCCGAAACATACTGAAAGGAGGTGATCCAGTGTCTCATTGCTCGACGTCGGCGTCCGTTGCCGATCGCTGGGTCGCTGGCCTCTCCATGGGGCCGGCGCGCTGAACGACAGCAGGCGGCAGGGCGACTGACGCCCGCCGACGACAATGCGGGGCGCCGGGTCGAAAGACCCGGCGCCCTTTCTGTTCATGCGGCCTGGCCGCACCGGGCCGAAAGACCCGGCGCCGCTCCGTTCACGCGGCCTGGCCGCAGTGGCGCAGGATGGCGACGGCGATGTCCTGCGCGGCCTCGGTGACGCTGGCGGTTTCGACAAATTCGTCCGGGCCATGCGCGCTGTAGCCGGCCGGGCCATAGACCACGCCGGGAATGCCCTGCGCCGCGTAATGCGCCGCGTCGGTGACGCCCAGCATCCCCTCCAGCCGCACGTCCCTGCCCGCCCCCTGCCGCGCCGCGACCAGGGAAGCGATCAGCGGATGGTCCTCCGGCGTGTTGACGGGCGGGAAATGCAGCCCGTGCAGATCCCAGAGCACCTCGGGCGGATGCTCGGCCAGCCAGGGGTCGGTCGCGGCGAAGCGGGCGATGGCGGCCTCGAAGCTTCTCCGGACCTCGGCCGGGTCTTCCTGCGGCAGGAACTTCAGGTCGAAGTCGATGACGCAGGTGTCGGGGACGATGCCAGGGTTGTTCAGCACATTGGGCAACCCGTCCGGGCCCAGGCCGACGCCGGCGACCATGACGCCCGGGCTGATGGTGTTCATCCCTGCCGGCAGATGCGGGAACGTCTTGTCACGGCCCCATTGCGCTTCCAGGGCCTGGACGGCGGCCAGCAGCCGGGCGCCGAGCTCCAGCGCGTTGACGCTGCGCACCGGGACCAGGGCCCCGGCCTCGGAAGGGTAGATCGAGGCGAAGCGGCGCGAGGAATGGCCGTTGCGGCCGCGCACCACCACCCGCACCCAGTCCAGCCCGCCGGC
>NZ_MLCO01000343.1 GCF_001982615.1 Teichococcus deserti
GGTGGGGGCGGCGCTGGTCCGCGCCGGCCATGCCGTGGTCTTCGTCGACATCGAGGCCGAGCATGTGGCGGCGATCCGCGACCCGGCCCGGGGCCTGTCGATCGAGGGCCCGATCGAGCACCACAAGGTGCATGCCCCGGCGCATCTGCCCGGCGAACTAAAAGGAAAATTCCGCCGCATCCTGCTCTGCGTGAAGGCGCAGCACACGGACTCCGCGGCCCGCGCCCTGCTGCCGCACTTGGCCGAGGACGGCTATGTCGCCTCGCTGCAGAACGGGCTGTGCGAGCAGATCATCGCGGGCGTGGTGGGGACACAGCGCACCATCGGCGCCTTCGTCAATTTCAGCGCCGACTGGCTGGCGCCGGGGCATATCCTCTATGGCGGCCGCGGCGCCGTGGTGGTGGGCGAGCTCGACGGCAGCGTGACGCCGCGGCTGGAGGCGCTGCACCGGCTGCTGTCGCTGTTCGAGCCGCGCGCCGAGCTGACCCGCGACATCGGCGCCTATCTCTGGGGCAAGCTGGGCTATGGCGCGATGCTCTTCGCCCAGGCGCTGGGCGAGAAGGGCATCGCCGACGCCCTGGCCCGCCCCGAGCTGCTGCCGCTGTGGCGCGCCCTGGGCACCGAGGTGATGCAGGTCGCGGCCGCGGAAAAGGTCTCGCCCAAGGGCTTCAACGGCTTCGACCCGGCGGCCTTCCAGCCTGGCGCGGCACCGGAGGCGGCCGCGGCCAGCGTGGCCGCCATGGTCGCGTTCAACCGCCCCAACGCCAAGACCCATTCGGGCATCTGGCGCGACCTGTGGGTGCGGAAACGCAGCACCGAAGTGGATGCGCAGCTGGCGCCCGTGGCGGCGCTGGCGGCGAAGCACGGCATCGCGGCGCCGGCGCTGAACGCGCTGATCGCCGCCATCCATGACTGCGAGGCCGGCCGCCGGCCGATGGACGACCGCAACCTGACGGAGCTTCTCAGCGCATGAACATCCGCTTCGACGGGGTGGTGGTGGCCGTCACCGGCGCCGGCCACGGCTTCGGCCAATTGGTCGCCCGCGACTTCGCCGCCATGGGCGCGCGGGTCTTCGGCTGCGATCTGTCGGCCGACGAGCTGGCCGAGACCGCCCGCGGCACCTCGATCCAGACCGAAGCCTTCGACCTGACCGCCGCCGGCGCCGCGCGCGGCTGGATCGCGCGGGTCGAGGCCGCGGCCGGCGGTCCGATCGGCGTGCTGGTGGCCAATGCCGGCGGCGTCCGCGGCCAGGTGATGCGCCCCGTGGAAGACGTTCCGGAAGAGGACTGGCACGGCATCTTCGACATCAACCTGCATGCCTGCTTCAACCTTTGCGCCGCGGCGGTGCCGGGGATGAAGAAAGCGGGGCGCGGGAAGATCGTGACGATTTCCTCGGGCGCCGGCATCCAGCGCAGCCTGACGGGGATCCAGGCCTATTGCTCGGCCAAGCACGGGCTGGTCGGACTGACCCGCCAGCTGGCCAGCGAGCTCGGCCAATACGGGATCAACGTGAACTCGGTGGCGCCGGGCTTCATCCCGTCCAACCCGGCCTCCATCGCGCAATTCGCCAGCTATGGCGCGGAAGGGCAGAAGCGGCTGCTGGACAGCATCGCGCTGCGCCGGGTGGGCGAGGCGCAGGACATCGCCGATGCGGTGACCTTCCTCGCCAGCGACAAGGCGAAGTGGATCTCGGGGCAGATCCTCAGCGTGGATGGGGGGAAGTAAGCAAGCAGCGGGGGAGAATGAATTCTCCCCCGCGCCCCCTCATCTTTTTCTATTCTAAAGCAAAGCCCGCGCCCGACGCCGTCACGCGGTGGAAACCCTCGACATGGCTGCCGGCGATTACCAAGCCCTCGGCCGCGGCGCGGGCCAGGGTGGCGCGGCGGGTTGAGGCCGCCAGGGCCGGGTCGATGTCGAAGACCAGGCCGATCTCGGGCTCGGCGGGTTGCAGGGACTGCAGGTGCAGCAGGTCGGCCCAGACCAGCAGGCGGCCCTCGATCAGATAGCCGGTGTGGCCGGGGGTGTGGCCGGGCAGCAGCACCGCCTCGATCCCCGGCAGCACGGCGCCGGCGGGCAAGGCGCGGACACGGTCGCCGAAGACGCGCAGCAGCTTCTCGGCCACCTTGAAGCCGCCATGGCGGGATTCGGGCAGGCGGGCGCGGGCCTCCGGGTCGGTGAAGAAGGCGAGGTCCGCTTGCGGCGCCCAGATCTCGGCCTCGGGGAAGAAGGGCTCGTCGCCGTCGTAGAGGCCGTTCAGGTGGTCGTCATGCAGATGGGTGACCAGCACGCGCTCGACCGCCGCCGGGGCGATGCCCAGCGCCGCCAGCTGGGCGCGGGCATGGCCGAAGCCCTCGCCCCAGGCGGTGCCGACGCCGGCATCGATCAGCGTCACCCCCATCGGGCCGCTCAGGAAAAAACAGTTCACGTCGGTGGCGATCTGCGGGCGGCCCCAGCGCGCGATGGCGCGGGCGCGGTCGGGCTCGCCGCTGGTGTGCAGGATCGTCTCGGCCGGCGCGGTGAAATGGCCGTCGCGCAGCAGGAAGGTCTCGATCGTGCCGGAGCGGAAGGATGGGGCGGTCGGCATGGGATGCCTCCTCGAGGGTCGCTGCCTTAGACCATGCCGGCGGCGCGGCGGCCAGCGCCCAGGGGTTGCCGTCGGATGACACGCGGCGAAGAATGCCGGACCGGTTGCAAGGGATGGGACAGGATGGCCGATCAGAAAGTGGCGGTGGTGACGGCGGGCGGCAGCGGCATGGGCGCCGCCTGCGCGCGCAAGCTGGCGGCCGACGGGTTCCGGGTGGCGGTGCTGTCCTCCTCCGGCAAGGGCGAGGCGCTGGCGCAGGAGTTGGGCGGCATCGGCGTCACCGGGTCGAACCAGTCGCATGACGACCTGGCCCGGCTGGTCGAGACGGTGGTCGCGCAATGGGGGCGGATCGACGTGCTGGTGAACAGCGCCGGCCACGGCCCGCGCGCGCCGATCCTGGAGATCACCGACGAGGCCTGGCACAAGGGCATGGATGTCTATCTGCTCAACGTCATCCGGCCGACGCGGCTGGTGGTGCCGGTGATGCAGAAGCAGGGCGGCGGGGCGATCGTGAACATCTCCACCGCCTGGGCCTTCGAGCCGAGCGCGATGTTTCCCACGTCAGCCGTGTTCCGCGCCGGGCTGGCCTCCTTCACCAAGATCTTCGCCGACACCTATGCGGCCGAGAAGATCCGCATGAACAACGTGCTGCCCGGCTGGATCGACAGCCTGCCGGCGACCGAGGAGCGCCGCGCCGCGGTGCCGATGCAGCGCTACGGCACTATGGCGGAGATCGCGGCCACCGTCGCCTTCCTGGCCTCGGAAGGGGCTGGGTATATCACCGGGCAGAACCTGCGGGTCGATGGCGGGCTGACGCGGGCGGTCTGAGGGTCAGCCCTCGGCGACGGTGAGGGCGAGCAGGGCATAGGTCGCCAGCCAGTGCTCGCCCATGTAGTCGCCGGACAGATGCGGCAGGGCGGCGGCATAGTGCTCGTCGGCCGCCTGGCGCAGCACCGCGGCGGTGGCGTCCGGCACCGCGGTGGCAAGGGCGCGGAAGCACCAGGCGCGGCTGAGGTTGAGCCCGTCCAGATGCGCGATCTTGCCGTCGCTGCGGTCGGTGACGCTGGCCGGGGCGAAGAGCGTCGCCGGCTTTCTGTCCGACAGGCGCGGCAGGAAGCGGGGGAACCAGGCCGCGAATTCGGCGGGTGGCAGCAGGCGGCGCATGCATTCCGCCTCGATCATGGCGGATGACAGAAAATCGTCGCCGCTGGGCTCGCCCCAGGCGGGGCAATCGGCGTCGTCGCCATACCAGCGGCGCGCGGTATCGCGCAGCAGGGTCAGCAGCGCCTCGTCGCCGGTGGTCTCGGCATAATCGGCGGCCATGCGCAGGCCGAAAGCCGTGTTGAAATGCGTGCCGACCCGGACCGGATAGGGGGCAATCGGCAAGAAATCGCGGTAGCGCTGGGCGAAGATGTCTGTGAGCGGCTGCAGGCTTTGCGACCAGCGGGGCTCGGGCAGGCGATGCAGCTCGGCGGCCAGCTTCAGCAGCCAGGCCCAGCCATAGGGGCGCTTGAAGCCGCGCGCGGTGGGGGCTTTGAGATAGGCGCATTCTGCCGCGACCTTGTCGGCGGTGAAGGCGCGGTCGAAGAGGGCGCGGATCGCAGGCGCCTTATCGCCCTCGGGGAAGAGGCGCAGCAGCCGGGCCAGCAGCCAATAGCTGTGCACGCAGGAATGCCAGTCATAGCTGCCATAGAAGACCGGATGCAGCTGCGAGGGCGTGCGCGCATCCGCCGGGCTGGCCAGGGTGTGGTCGGGCTTGTTGGGGTATTCGCGCTCGACATGGCCGAGGGCAATGGCGGCGAGGCGGGCGGCCTCGGCGGCGGTCAGGGTCTCGGGCATGGCGGCTTCCGGGTCAGAGGGGGCGCTTCAGCCGCGGGCCGATCTCGGTGAAGCCGTGGCGGAGATAGAAGGACAGGCTGCGGGCCCATTGCGGCTGGCGCGGCGCGCCGACCTCGAGCAGCGGCCAGGCGCGGGCGCGGCCGATGCTTTCTGCCTCCATCAGCAGGCGCTGCGCCAGGCCGGATGAGCGATGGGCGGGCGCCACATAGAGCTCGGTGATCACGCCGAAGGCGCCGCCGGCATAGATGGAGGCGCTTTCGGTCAGCATGATGACGCCGATGTCTTGTCCGTCATCGTCGACGGCGAGGACGCCGAAGACGCAGTCGGAGAGGGCGAGCAGCCGCGCCGCCGCCTCGACCCGCGCGTCGCGGCGGGAGGGGATGCCGGCGAGCTCCATCAGCAGGGCATCAACCAGCGCGCCAACAGATTCGGCATCGGCGGGGATGGCGCGGCGGAGGGTGGTCACGAGGGGGGCTCCGAGT
>NZ_MLCO01000344.1 GCF_001982615.1 Teichococcus deserti
CTCGACCCGCGCGGCGCCGGCCTCGCGGCCCTTCTCCGCGAGTTCTGCGGCGGTGTCCTGCGCCTTCTGCGCCAGCTGCGCCGCCTCGCCCTGCAGCGCGTCGGCGACGGCGGCACCCTGCTCGCGCAGGCCATGGGCGGTGTCGTGGGCGGCTTCGCGGGTTTCGCGCTTCAGCGTGCGGGCAGCGTCCTGCATGCGCTGCCGCGCATCATCCGCCGCCGGGGAGGCTGGCGGCGGGGACGGGGTTTCGGGCGGGATCATGGCAGCTTCCTCCTGCTGGTTGCCGTGGTCACTCAGGCTGCGCCGCGCGCTTCCGGATTGGTCGAGCGCTCGGCCATCTCGGTGAGCAGCGCGTCGGTCTGCTTCTCCTCCGCCAGCGTCGCCTCGAGCAGGGCGACGACGTCCTTCTGGCCGGCGCCCCTGGCCCAGGCGATCAGCGTGCCGTAGCGGGCGATCTCGTAATGCTCGATGGCCTGGGCCGAGGCGACCAGCCCGGCATCGCGCACCGGCGTCGGCTGCGGTGCCATCTCGAGCAGCTCTTCGCATTCCTCGATCAGCCCGTTGATCGCCTCGCAGGTCACGCCCTGGGGGCGCTTGCCGAGCTGCTCGAAGACCTGCTGCAGGCGCTCGATCTGCTCCTGCGTCTGGTCGCGGTGCAGCTGGAAGGAATCGCGCAACGCCGGATCCTGCGCCGCGCGCGCCATCTTCGGCAGCGCCTTCAGGATCTGACGCTCGGCGTAGTAGACATCCTTCAGCGTGTGCAGGAACAGGTCGTCGATGGACTTGATGCTGGGCATGGACGGTCCTTGTCGAAGGAGGGGAGGGGGTCGCGCGGCTCAGCGCGGCACGATCTGCTCCTGCTGCGCGCCGGAGCCGGGCCGGGCCGGGCCGAGCACCGGCGCCTCGCCCATCGGCGTCGCCTGCAGGGCGCTGAACTGGCCGCGGCCATCCATCGACGGGCCGGCGGTGAAGCGGCCCTCGGGCGGCGGCACGCCCTCGGTGCCGGTGCCGAGATAGACGTAGCTGAACTCCTGCCGCTCCTGCGCCTGGTCGAAGCTGTTCGGGATCGGCAGCGCGGCGGCGCCGCCCATCTCCTCGATCGCCGCCAGCCACTGCTGCTGGTGCATGGTGTCGCGTGCGATCAGGAAGCTCAGCATGTCGCGCATGCCGGGATCCTTGGCGGCGTTGTAGAGCCGCACCGCCAGCGTCCGTCCGGTCGCCTCGGCCGTGACGTTGGCATACATGTCGGCGGCCAGGTTGCCGCTGGCATAGACATGCGAGCAGTCGAAGGGCACGCCGTCGGCATTGGTCGGCATCGCCGCCAGTCCGGTGGAGAGCAGATGCCGCTGCAGCATGCCCTCGACCACATGCCGCGGCCGCTCGCCGCCGAGCACGGCATTCACCACCGGATGCGCCTCGGCCGCGGTTTCCTGCAGCGTCAGCGGCGCATTCTCGAGGTTGAGCGCGACCGCGGTTGCCAGCATCTCGATATGGCCGATCTCCTCGGTCGCGGTGTGCAGCAGCATGTCGCGATAGCGGGTGTCGGGACCGCGGGCGCCCCAGGCCTGAAAGAAATACTGCAGGCAGACGCGGATCTCCCCTTCGACGCCACCGATCGCCTGCTGCAGCTGCCGGGCGAACAGCGGGTCGGGGGTCTCGACGCGGACCGGATACTGCAAGCGCTTGTCATGGAAGTACATGGAAGATCCTGACGCCCTCTGGGCTGCTGGGCATGGAAAAAGACAACTCATGTTAAGAACTTCGCTGTCCAGGACAGCAGAAGGCGGTGCGCCATGCGCGTCCCGCTGCGACAACCTGATCGCTTCGTTCCGGTTTCCACCGATCGCCGGATTCACGCCTCCGGATAGCGATCAACGGGGAGTTGATGTGCGCAGAAGAACCTATGTTAAGGCGGAGTGCCCCACGCGATGACCATCTGGCGACAGCGGCGCCGGCCATGCATCCAGGCTGCGCCAGGGACGTTGCAGGGGACGTTCACGTCACCATCGACAACATCGGAGAGCTTCATGCAGGAAGGCTATCGCGACACCTACGTCACCGGCCTCGTCAACGCTCGCGCGCTGGAGACCCAGGCGATCGAGCTGATCTCGCGCCAGCTCGACCGGCTGGAGAACTATCCCGAGCTGGAGGCGCGGCTTCGCGAACACCTTGCGGAAAGCGAGCAGCAGCGCACGCGGCTCGACGAGCTGCTCCGTGCGCACGACACCTCGCATTCGTCGATCAAGGATTTCGTCACCGGCCTGGTCGGCAACCTGGCCGCGATGGGCCATGCGCCGATGCAGGACGAGATCATCAAGAACTCGCTGGCCAACTACGCCTTCGAGCATTTCGAGATCGCCTCCTACAAGTCGCTGCTGACGCTGGCCGAGCTGGCCGGCGACGGCGCTGCCCCGGCGCTGCTGCGGCAGTCGCTGGCCGAGGAGGAGCGCATGGCGCAGTGGTGCGCCGACAACCTCGAGATGATCACGCGACGCTATGCCGAGCGGCGGGCGCTGGGCGAGCAGGCGAGCCGCTGACGGCGACGCCGACGGGCTGAGGGCAGCACCGGCCTTCCAGCCGGATGGCATCGGCATCGCCGGCAGGCGGTGCCGGTTGTCCTTCCGCATGTCCGTGCATGGCGACAGACGCCGCTGCTGCGCGGCGGATCCCCATGGCGCGTCACCGATGAAGACCATGCCTCGCCGGCGGCCGGCTTGCGAATGTCCGGCCGACCACCCCATCCACCCTCGATGCTGACGCAGCACGCGGCGTGGCGCGACGGCACCGGCCTCGCCCGCGGTCCGGGGCGCAGGCCGGCCTTGCGACGCCACCGATGAAGGATGAGGGTGCGACGGTCCCGCCAGGCCGCCTTTCCAGCGGGACCGTTCGGCTCGCCACGCGGGTTGCGCGCGTCGCCTGTCGTCCGACGATGAGGCCGGGCGCCTCTGGCCCCGCAGGCTAGGCCGCGGCAGCCGCCTCGCGACCGCAGCGTCGCCGCTGCGGCACCAAGGTGAGCAGCAATGCCTCTGCAGTCGCCAGCATCGCCGCCGCATCCTGGCTGTCGCGGCGCAGCAGCACCCGGCCATCCTTGGCCTCCACGGGCGCCGCGACATCCGGCGGGTCGCCGCGGAAGCTGGCCGCAGCGCCGCCCGGACCCAGCTTCAATTCGGCGATTCCGAGAGACCGGCAGCGCAGCCGCAGCCGGGCCAGGGCGAAAAGGTGCCCGACCGGCTCCGGCAATGGCCCGAAGCGATCGGCGATCTCGGCGGCGAGCGCCTGCATCGCCTCCTCCGCCCGATGCGGGTCGGGCTCGCGCAGCACGGCGCCCAGCCGGGTGTGCAGCGCGACGCGCAGCGCCTCCTCGTCGATGTAATCCTCGGGGATGAAGGCGGCGATCTCGGCGACCACCTGCGGCGACCATTCCTCGGGCATCGTCTCTCCGCGCCCGGCGCGCAGCGCGCGGTCCAGCAGGTGCTGGTACAGGCCGAGGCCGATCAGCTTCAGATGTCCGCTCTGGCTGTCGCCCAGCAGGTCGCCGGCGCCGCGCAGGTCCATGTCGCGGGCGCTGATGGCGAAGCCGGCGCCGACGCGGTCCAGCTCCTCCAAGGTGCGCAGCCGCTTCAGCGTGGCGGCGGCGGGCGGCTCGGCCGGGTCGGTCAGCAGCAGGATGGCGCCGCGCCGCCGGCCACGCCCGACCCGGCCGCGCAGCTGGTGCAGCTGCGCCAGGCCGAAGCGGTCGGCGCGCCAGACCACCATGGTATTGGCGCGCGGCACGTCGAGCCCGGCCTCGACGATGTTGGTGCTGAGCAGGATGTCCGCCTTGCCGTCGGCGAAGCCGACCAGCGCCGCATCGGTCTCGGCGGCCGGCATCCCGCCATGCGCCTCGATCAGGCTGAGCTCCGGCACCAGCCGTTCGAGCAGCCCGCGCATCGCCGGCAGGTCCTCGATGCGCGGACAGACCACGAAGCTCTGGCCGCCGCGGCGCTGCTCGCGCAGCAGGGCCTGGCGCAGCACCGCCTCGTCGAAGGGCATCTGCGCGGTGCGGATCGGCTGCCGCCGCGCCGGGGGGGTGGCGATGACGCTGAGATCCTGCAGCCCGACCAGCGCGCCCTGCAGGCTGCGCGGGATCGGCGTCGCGGTCAGCGCCATCACATGGACGCCTTCGGCCATGCCGCGCAGCGCCGCCTTCTGCCGGGCGCCGAAGCGCTGCTCCTCGTCGATGACGACGAGGCCGAGTTCCTTGAACCGGACCGCCTTGGCCGCCAGCGCCTGGGTGCCGATGACGATGCGGATGGCGCCGTCGGCGATCTCCGCGCGGATCCGCTTCGCCTCGGCCGGCGTCGACAGCCGCGACAGCTGCTCGATCCGCAGGCCGAAGCCGGCGAAGCGGCGGCGGAAGGTCTCCAGGTGCTGGCGCACCAGCACGGTGGTCGGCGCCAGCACCGCGACCTGGCGGCCGGCAAGCGCCGCGGCGGCGGCGGCGCGCAGCGCCACCTCGGTCTTGCCATAGCCGACATCGCCGCAGACCAGCCGGTCCATCGGCCGGCCGGAGGCCAGGTCGGCCAGCGCCGCGCCGGCCGCCGCCGCCTGGTCCGGCGTGGGGGTGTAGCGGAAGCCGGCCTCGAAACGGGCGAAGGCGGCCGGCGGCGGGCGCAGCCGGGGCGCCCGGCGGGCGGCGCGCTCGGCCGCCAGCCGCGCCAGCTCGGCCGCCGTCTCGGCGATCTGCGCCTCGACCGCGGCGCGGCGCTTCGGCCAGGCCTCGCCGGTCAGCCGGTCGAGCGCCAGCCCCCTGGCCTCGGCGCCATAGCGCCACAACCGGTCGAGCTCGCCAAGCGGCACCAGCTGCGAGGTGCCGCCGGCATAGTCGAGCCGCAGGCAGTCGAGCCGGGCGGCGCCGGCCTCCACCGTCTCGACGCCGCGCAGGATGCCCAGACCATGGTCCAGGTGGATCACCGCGTCGCCGGGGCGCAGCGCCGCCTCGGCCGCCGGCAGCGCCGCCGCGCGGTCGCCGGCTTCGCCATCGGCGGCGGCCGGCAGGATGTCGTCGGGGGCGACCAGCGCGTCCCCGCCATCGATGAAGCCGGTCTCCACCGGGCCGGTCAGCAACCCGAAGCTGCCCCCAGGCGCCGCCTGCAGCGCCGCCCAGCTGTCGAGGGTCAGCGGCGCCAGCCCCAGCCGCTCCGCCGCCAGCGCGGCCAGGCGGCGGCCGCGCGGGTCGCCCTGTCCGGCCAGCGCCACCCGCCCGCCGGCGGCCAGCCGCGCCTGCAGGAAGCCGAGGAAGCCGTCGACGGGGCGGGCGCCCTCGCCCAGGTGGCGGCGCACGCCGCGATCCTCCGCCTCCGGCCCCGGCTCGGCCAGGCGGATGACGCGGCGGCCCTGCAGCTGGCGGGTCCAGTCTTCGCCGGCGATGAACAGGCGCTGGGGCTCCGGCGGCCGGTGCACATCCTCCTGCCCGGCGGCCAGCACCAGCCGGGCGCGATAGGCTTCCTCGCGCTCGGCCTCCAGCGCCGGCCGCAGCGCCTCCACCTCCGGGTCCAGCACCAGGGTGGCGCCGGGCAGCATGTCCAGCGGTGCCGACAGCGCCGCGTAGAAATCCGGCAGCGCATGCTCGAGCCCCGGCGCATGGGCGAGCGCCGCGTCCTCCGGCAACACCAGCTCCGAGGCCGGGCAGATCGACAGCGCCGCCACCTCGCCGGCGCCGCGCTGGGTCTGCGGGTCGTAGTGCCGCAGCGCGGTGACGCGGCCCTCGGCATAGTCGACGCGCACCGGCAGGCTGTCGCCGTCGGGCGGGAAGATGTCGAGCACGGCGCCGTGCAGCACCGCCTCGCCGGGATCGTCGACCACCTCCTCCAGCCCGTAGCCGAGCCGCGCCAGCCGCGCCTCGATGCGCTCGGCGTCGAAGGCGCCGCCGACCTCCAGCCGCAGGCAGGCGCCGGCCTCCGGCGGCGGCAGGCGCTGGGTGGCGGCGGCGATGCTGGCGACCAGCAGCCGCGGACCCTCGGCCGGGCGGGCCAGCTGCGCCAGCGCCGCCATGCGCCGCCCCATCACCGCGCGGGACGGCGAGACCCGGTCATAGGGCAGGCAGTCCCAGGCGGGCAGCAGCGCCACCTCCAGCCCCGGCGCCAGGCTGCGCAGCGCGCGGTGAACGCGCTCAGCGCGGCCCTCGCTGCGGGCCAGGTGCACGAGGCCGGCGCGGCCCGCCTCCGCCGCCAGGACGGCCAGCCGCGCCGCCAGCAGGCTGTCCGGCTCGCTCACAGTGTCTGTCATCATCCCGCCCCGGTTCGATCGCGTCGGACGCACAACGCGCCGCCGCGCGGGAAGGCGGCAGGAGAAGCACGGTGCTTCGGCTGTTTCCTGTGCTGGTCAATGGTTTCGCCGGATGGGAGTGCCGAACCAATCCCACGTCCTCATCGACACATTTGCGTTCATCGTCCTGCCGAAGCGGCTTCATCTCCCCCGCTGCAGGAACCGCTCCGGCCCAGGCGGGTTTGATCCGGAGGCCGGGGCAACCGGGAACGACACGCCAGAGGAGACCGGCTTCATGCAGCAGCGCTGGCCAGAGCGGCTATGGATCGTCCGGCATGGGGAAAGCGCCGGCAATGTCGCGCGCGATGCCGCCCAGGCGGCCGAGGCGGCCCGCATCGACATCAGCCTGCGCGACGTCGACGTGCCGCTGAGCGATCGCGGCGTCGAGCAGGCGACGGCGCTCGGCCACTGGTTCGCGCAGATGCCGGCGGCGGAGCGGCCCGACGTGCTGCTGGTCTCGCCCTATCTGCGCGCCCGACAGACGGCCGAGCATATCAGCCAGGCCGCGGCCTTCGGCGCCGAGCTGACCGGGCCGCGGGTGGATGAGCGGCTGCGCGAGAAGGAATTCGGGCTGCTCGACCGGCTGACCCGCATCGGCATCGAGCAGGAATTCCCCGAGCAGGCAGCGCTGCGTCGGCATGTCGGCAAGTTCTACCACCGCCCGCCCAGCGGCGAGAGCTGGTGCGACGTGATCCTGCGGCTGCGCAGCGCGCTCGACACCATCAGCCTGCATTACGGCGGCCGCCGCGTGCTGCTGGTCGGCCATCAGGTGGTGGTGCTGTGCCTGCGCTATTTGCTCGAGGAGCTCGACGAGGAGCGCATCCTCGAGATCGACCGGCAGGCCGATGTCGCCAATTGCGGCGTCACCGAGTATCGCTTCGATCCGTCCCAGGGCCCGAGCGGCGGCCTGGCGCTGCACCGCTACAACTTCACCGCGCCGCTGGCGCGGGAAGGCGCCGCCGTCACGGCGGAGCCCGATGCCCAGGCGGCGGCGCGATGAAGCAGCTGACCGGCGAGGCGCTGCGCGGCCTGCCGCTGCCGCAGCACGATCAGGGCGACAACAAGGAAGGCCGCGGCCAGGTGCTGGTCGTCGGCGGCTGCCTGGCGGTGCCCGGCGCCATCCTGCTGAGCGCCGAGGGCGCGCTGCGCGCCGGCGCCGGCAAGCTGCAGATCGCGACCTGCCGCAGCATCGCGCCGCAGCTGGGCCTGGCGATGCCGGAGGCCATGGTGATCGGCCTGCCCGAAACCGCGGAGGGCGGGATCGCCGCCGATGCAGCCCGCGCCATCCTGGCGCCGGCGGCGCGCGCCGATGCCGTGCTGGTCGGGCCCGGCGTCATCGGCGCGGGCAGCATGGCCGGGCTGGTCACGGCGCTGCTGCAGGAGGCGGGGGAGGCGACGGCCTTCGTCTTCGATGCCGGGGCGCTGGACGGCCTGTCGGACTGCGTCACGGACCTGCGGCGGGCGCGGCGCGGCGCGGTGATCACGCCGCATGCCGGCGAGATGGCCAGACTGCTCGACATCTCCCGCGAGGCCGTCGAGGCCGAACCGCTGCGCCACGCCCGTCAGGCCGCCTCGGAGCTGGGCTGCACCGTCGTGCTGAAGGGTGGTACGAGCTATGTGGTGAATGCGTCCGAGGCACCCTGGGTCTTCGATGGCGGCACGATAGGCCTGGCCACCTCCGGCAGCGGCGACGTGCTGGCGGGGATCATCGCGGGCTTGCTGGCACGCGGGGCATCGGCCCTGCATGCCGCGCTCTGGGGCGTCTATCTGCATGCCGAAGCGGGACGGCGGCTGACGCAACGCCACGGCGGCATCGGGCTGCTGGCGCGGGAACTTCCCGCCGAGATCCCGTCCATCATGGCCGCCGGATCGCATCCGCCCTAGCGTGCACGACTGCGGGGGCCACACGGCAGGTGCCTGGAGCGCCGTCGATGCGCAGCCCACGGCCCAGGCGTGCGAAGCAATCCGGGTCGCTGCCGTTGGCCGGATGCGAACCTGGTCGAGGGTGACAGGACGAAGCCGAATTCCGCAGAATGCTGCACTGACCGGGAACCAGGCCCGGCAGTGCAGCGGTCGGCGGCGCGGTCGATGGGGTGCTATTCGCCGGATTGCGGCGGCTTGCGCTGGCGGCCGGGAAAGACGTCGACCGGGCCACCCAATGTGCTGGCCAGCTCGTTCATCTCGCCGGGCTGAACCTCGCCGGGCGGGATCGGCTTCTCGACGCTGCCGCTGGCGCGCTCCTGCTGCGGCTCATCCTTGGGAGGGCGTTTGTCAGCCATGGCGTCTTCCTTGCTGTACAGAGATGGAACCAGGCCTGCCGCGACAGGTTGCCCGGACCGTCGTAGAGCCCGGGCGCCGAGCCCGGGCCGCAGGCCTGGCGCAGCAGGAGGCGAGACCTTCCTGCGGAAGGGCACGCCTGCAGCGTCCGCCTGCCTCAATCAGCCAGATCGGGCGGCACCTTGCCGCCATTGGCCGCCAGCTTCTGCATGACCTGCTTGTGCAGCCAGATGTTCATCGTGGCGGAATCATTGGCGTCGCCGGTGTAGTTCAGCTCCTGCGCCAGCTCCTTGCGGTTCTGCAGGCTGCTGTCGAGGCCGAGCAGCTTCATCAGATCGACGATCGAGCTGCGCCAGTTCAGCGACTGGCCCGACTTCGACGCCATCTCGGTCAGCACCGCCTCGACATCGACGGGCTGGGCCGGGGCGGCGGCGGCCGGCGCAGCCGCGGGCATGGCGCCGACCGGGACGCCGCCGGGCGAAGCGATCGGCGCGTCGCCGGGCATCGGCGCCGGGGTCGGCGCGGTGGGCAGCGACGAGCTGGACGCCGGCGCGGCCTCGGCGCTGCGATGGCCGAAGATCTTGTTCATGATGCTGCTGAAGACGCTCATCGGATCAACCTTCTCCTGGTGGCGACCGGCCGGGAGGTCCGTTCGCCGTGCAGCAGTAACGCTCTCACCCCCCGCAAGTTGTTTGGCCGAGCGGAAGCATTCAGCTCGTTGAATAACATAGAGCAAGAATTCTGCTGCAACGGCTTCAAAGTCTCCGGTTTCCGTAAGGCGGCTCGGAGGCAAACTTGAAGGAGCAACGCTCCTGCAACTGGCGCGGTGGCTTCGCCAAGACGCTCGCCCTGCTTCTGCCCGGCATCCGATCCGCCTCAGCAACGCCTCTGTCGTGGTCGCGCTGGCAAGCCGAGCCTCAGCAGCAGATGGAGCGTGCCGACCAGCCGGATCGCCGCCAGCCTCGAGACACGCCGGGATGGCGGTCGAGACGATGGTGCAGGACTCTGGCGATCCCGTTGACGAAGGGAATGCGCTGGCCGAGGAGAGAGCGACAGCTCGGGCGAAGCGGCGACCGGTGCGGCCGGCAAGACCTCGGATGCAGACCATGCCGGCGCTGCCGGCATGACGACAAAGCTGGACGCCAACCCGGCCAGCGTGGTGGCACCCTTCAACCTGTGTGAGGCAGCCTCTTGCTGCTGATCTCTCGCCACATCACGCCCGCCAGCCTGCCTGGAACGACCAGCAGGTCCTGGCCGGCCAGAACGGAGTGGCCTCCAGGGCGAACAAGGATCGGGGCGCATCGAAGGACGAGCTGCGGCGCGAGGAGCTCGAGCTGAACGAAGGCTTCCTCGAACGACTGCCCCGGGGCGTCGATGCCGCCGCCGACCACGACAATGTGCCTTTGCCCCCCCGTGATCCGTACTGCCCTCGAAGGAGGCGCGCGACCTGGGTCAGCACCCCATTACCCTTTCGGTCAACGACTCCGTCTCGCCCGTTGGGCACCGCGGCTTCGGGGGATCAGCTGCGGATTGCGCGCTCGCTGCATTCCTCGCTGGACGAGCTCGCCGAAGGAGCTTCAGCCATGACGGCACCGCCTGCCTTTGGGACCCACCGCGTGCATCCCACAATGCCCGATGTCCAGCTTCGCTTGTGAAGCTTGGTTCCTTGGCTGCGCTGTTCTAGGCGCTTCCTGACCTGTCCAGCGCATCAAAGTGCCCGGCATGCATCCGGCATGCCGCGATGGATGGGCCGCGCCACCCGGCATTCCCCGGGCGACGCAGCCGGCTCAGCGGTTCAGCTGCTGGCCGCCGCTGCTGCTTGGGCCGCCCGTCAGCGCGCCAGGGGTACCGGTGCCCGCGCCGGGGGTCGCCCCACCGCGGTCGGATCCGCCACGCCGCATGTCGCTCAGGCTGACGGCCGGCATCGCTTTCAGGCTTTCGGCTGTGGCGCCGGGCAGGCTCCAGCGTCCGCGCTGCGCATCGTGGCGCAGCTGCGACAGCGGCACGGCGATGTGGCGTTCTCCGAGCCCGAGGAAGCCGCCCACCGACAGGATGGCCACCGGCGCCCCTCCGCCCTCCGGCAGGATGATGTCGTCGATCTCGCCGATCTCGCGATCGGCTTCGCCATGAACGTCGGCGTCGAGCAGCCGGTGCATGCTCAGGCCCTCCCGGAGCTTCCCGATGTCCACATGATCGGGCGTGCCGGTCGTGGCGCCAGGGGGTGCCGGGGTCCGGCTCTGGCCCTGAGCTTGGACGCCGGGCGAGACTGCCAGCAATGCGGCGGTGAGAAGGGGAATACCGAGGAAACGGTTCATGAGGTTCCGCCTATCGTTGATGACCCGCCGGCGACAGGTGCGGCGGCTGGGATGGTAAGTGGCGCCGCGGGCTGGGGTTTCGCGAAGGCTGTGATGCGCTGAGATTGAGGGCAGAGTGGTGGAAATGTGCCATCTTCTCCCGCGATAACTCTCCGTTTTCGCCAGCTGATCAGGAGCAAGACCCATGAAGGCCATCGGCTACCAGGTGCCCGGCGCCATCACCCGTGACGACGCACTGGTCGATATCGAGCTGCCCCGCCCCGAGGCGCGCGGCCGCGACCTGCTGGTGCAGGTGCAGGCGGTCTCGGTGAATCCGGTCGACACCAAGATCCGCCGCAACGTGACGCCTGATGCCGGGCAGTGGAAGCTGCTGGGCTGGGACGCTGTCGGCACCGTCGTGGCAATGGGGGCGGGGGCCTCGCTGTTCAAGGTTGGCGACGTGGTGGCCTATGCCGGCTCGCTGATCCGCCCGGGCACCAATGCCGAATTCCATCTGGTCGACGAACGCATCGTCGGCCGCGCGCCGAAGAACCTGTCGATCGCCGAGGCCGCCGCGCTGCCGCTGACCGCCATCACCGCCTGGGAGGCGCTGTTCCACCGGCTGGAGGTGGCGCGGCCGGTGCGCGGCGCGGCGTCCGCCATCCTGATCATCGGCGGCGCCGGCGGCGTTGGCTCCATCGCCGTGCAACTGGCGCGGCAGCTGACCGACCTCACCGTCATCGCGACCGCCTCTCGTCCCGAGACGCAGGACTGGGTGCGGCAGATGGGAGCACATCAGGTCATCGACCACCGCCAGCCGCTGGCAGCGCAAGTCGCCGCGCTGGGGCTGGGCGCGCCGGCCTTCGTCTTCTCCACCACCGAGACCGGCCAGCACCTGGCCGAGATCGCCGAGCTGATCGCGCCGCAGGGCCGCTTCTGCCTGATCGACGATCCGGACACCCTGGACGTCAACCGCTTCAAGCGGAAGTCGGTCTCGATCCATTGGGAGCTGATGTTCACCCGCCCGATCTTTGAGACCGCCGACATGGACGAGCAGGGCAGGCTGCTGAACGAGGTGTCCCGGCTGGTCGAGGCCGGCACGCTGCGCACCACGCTGGCGGAGACGTTTGGGACGATCAACGCGGCGAATCTGAAGCGGGCGCATGCGCTGATCGAAAGTGGCAAGGCGCGCGGCAAGATCGTGCTCGAGGGCTTCTGATGCCTCCCCCGCGCGGTGGTGGTCCACCGCGCGGGGGGATGATCACTCCGCGGCGACCTTCGTGGCAGCGCGGTCGGCGAGCCTGCGGCGGACTTCCGGGATCAGCTCGCGGCCATATTGGATGGCGTCGACCAGCGGGTCGAAGCCGCGGATCAGGAAGGTCGAGATGCCGAGGTCATGGTAGTCGAGCAGCGCCTCGGCCACCTGGTCTGGCGTGCCGACCAGCGCCGTGGAGTTGCCAGAAGCACCGGTCAGAGCGGCAATCTCGGTCCACAGCCGCTTGTCCAGCCGCTTGCCCTGGGCCGCGGCCTCGAGCAGCCGGCGCGAGCCTTCATTCGGCGGCGGTGCCGCGACGCCGCTGCCATCATACTGCCGCGCATTGTGCGGCGAGCGGCCATTGCCACCGGTCTCGCGCAACGCCCGGGCACGGGCCAGGATGGCATCGGCCTTGGCCCAGGCGAGCTCCTCGGTCTCCGCCAGGATCGGGCGCAGCGACAGGCTGAAGCGCGGCGAACGGCCATGCGGCGCGGCGGCGGCGCGGATGCGGCCCAGCAGATCGGCCGTCTGCTGCAGTGTCTCGCCCCACAGCGCATAGACATCGGCATGCTTGCCGGCGACGGGGATGGCGGCCTCGGAGGCACCGCCGAAGAAGACCGGGATGCCCTCGGGGCGGTAGGGCTTCACGTCGCCGAAGCCGCCTTTCACCTGGTAGAATGTCCCCTCATAGTCGAAGGGCTTTGGCGACGACCACTCCTGGCGAAGGATGTCGAGATACTCGCTGGCGCGCGCATAGCGCTCGTCCTTGGACAGCGAGTCGCCATCCTGTGCCAACTCGCGGTCGTTGCCGCCGGTGATGATATGGACGGCGGCGCGACCACGGGAGAACTGATCCAGCGTCGCCAGCTGCCGCGCGGCCAGCGTCGGCGCGGTGAAGCCCGGGCGATGCGCGATCATCAGCCCCAGCCGGTCGGTCACATGCGCGATGTGCTGGCCGATCAGGATGCTTTCCGCTGAATTGGAGTGGAAGGCGACCAGCACGCGGTCGAAGCCGACATGCTCATGCGCCTTGGCCACCGCCTCGACATAGGGAACGTCCAGCGCCGGGCCGCTGCGGCGCCGCGTCTCGGAGGAATCGAAATGGCCGACATAGCCGATGAACTCGACGCTCATGGGGTCACCTCTCGGGCAGGTCTGGGTGGGGTGGCGGCCAGGCGGGCGCGGCCGGCGCCGATGCAGGCGCTGTCGGTCTGCGGCACATGCACCAGGCCGCATTGCACGTCGCGCCAATGCCGCTCCAGCGGGTTGTGGCGGCTGAAGCCGTGATTGCCGGCCAAGGTCGTGGCGATGCGCACCGCCTCCACCGCGGCGCGGGTCAGCGTCAGCTTCAGCGCGCCGCTCTCGACCGAGGAAGGCGGGGTGCCGGCATCGGTGTCGCGGGCGATGGAGGCGACCAGCCGCGCATTGGCGATCAGCAGCGCCTCGATCTCGCCCAGCGCCTCCTGCGCCCGCGGCAGCGTCGCCAGCGGGGCGCCGAGCGAAGCGGGCACACGCGCGTGCAGGAATTGCGCGATCCAGTCCCGCGCGGCGCGCGCCACGCCGGAATAGAGCGCGCCGAGCAGGGCGGCATTCCAGGCGGCCGGGATGTCCTCGCGCGGCGGCGGGCCCTTTCCTGGCGCGGTCAGGATGCCGGCATGGTCGTCGCTGACGAAGACATCGTCGAAGACGACGTCATGGCTGCCGGAAGCGCGCAGCCCAAGCTGATCCCAGCTTTCCTCGATGCGGATGCCGGGCGCGACGGCCGGCACCAGGAAGGTGCCGATGCGCGGCGTGTCTTCGTCGGTGCTGCACAGCACTTCGAACCAGGCGAGGCCGGGCGCGCCGGTCGAGTAGATCTTGCGGCCGCTGACACGCCAGCCGCCAGGCACGCGGCGCGCGACCGCCGCCGGCAATCCGCCGCGCGTCGGCGAGCCGAGTTCCTTTTCGACCCGGAGCGCGTTGAGCAGCGCGCCCTGCTGCACGGCCTCGCGTCCGACGTGGTCGCGCAGCGCGGGCGTATAGGCGGAGGACCGCGCCAGCGCCGCTTGCTTGCCCAGCTGCATGGCCAGCACGAGCGCGGTGGAGGCGCAGGCCTCGCCGACCTTGCCGACGACGTCCGCGGACTCCGTCAGCCCCGCACCCTGGCCGCCCAGCGAGACCGGCACGGTGAGGCCCAGCAGCCCCGCTTCCTGCAACCGGGAAAAGTTGTCGAAGGGGAAGCTGCCGTCGCGGTCGTGGCGGGCGCCGGCGTCGCGCAGCAGCGGGATCAGCGAATCCCAGTCCGGAGAAGGCCGTGTTTCCAGCGGCAGGCTGGCCAGAGCGAGGGCGGTCATCGCGTCGGGCATTCTTCAGGCGATGCGCAGGCGGCGCAGCGTGTCGCCGCTTTCGGCATGGTCGGCGGCGACGCGGCGGGCCAGCTCCTGCGGCGTGGCGGCGATCGGGCGCAGGCCGAAGCGGCGCAGCGCGGCCTCCACCGCCGGATCGGCCAGGCTGTCATTGTAGTGGCGGTTGAGCTCGGCGATCGCGGCGTCCGGCGTGCCGCGCGGCGCGAAAAGGCCGAACCACCCGCCGTTGGGCCAGGCTTCGCCGAAGGTCTGCTCGGTCAGGGTCGGCGTCCCGGGGAAGAGGTCCCAGCGGTCGGGGCCAAGCGTCGCGATGCCGCGCAGCCGGCCGGCGCGCACATGCGGCGCGGCGATCGGGTCGATGATCAGGTGGCAATCGCCGGCGACGACGCTGTGGGCGGCCGGCGCGCTGCCGGGGAAGGGGGCATGGACGGCGTCGAAGCGGCCTTCCTCGGCCAGCAGCGCGCCGCGCAGATGCCCGGCCGAGCCGATGCCGGCCGAGGCGTAGTTTAGCAGGCCCGGATTCTTCCGCGCGTAGTCCACCAGCCCGGCGATCGTCGTCACCGGCAGCGAGGGATGCACGGCGACGATGCTGTAGGCCTCGCCGGTCAGGGCCACCGGCGCCAGGTCGCGCAGCGGGTCATAGCCGACGGCGCTGAGATGCGGCGCGATCACCAGATTGCCGGCCGAGGCGTTCAGCAGCGTGTGCGCATCCGGCTTCGCCTCGGCCACCAGCCGCGCGCCGACGGCGCCCCCGGCCCCGGCACGGTTCTCGACGACGACGGAGATGCCCAGCCTTTCGCCCAATGCGCGCGACATGACGCGGGCGATGTTGTCGTTGGTGGCGCCGGGCGGGAAGGGGCAGATATAGCGCAGCGGCCGGTCGGAAAAAGCCGAGGCGCCGGCAGCCTGGGCCCGGGCGTCACGGTGGTGGAGCAGCAGCGGCGCGGCCAGGCCAGCGCCCAGCAGATGGCGGCGAAGAAGCATGGGTCAGTCCTGCCAGCGACGATCCACCCATCCTAAGACCCCTCTCGCGGCGTGAGTCAACAGATCAACGTTTGTGTAATGTGGTTAATGGGACGATTCCCCGAATTCCGCCGGGAATTACGCCCCTCTCGGCCGGCCGAGCCCGGCGCTGACCCGGCAACCCATCTGTTCGCCGCATCAGGAAGCCCGGACGCGTTGACTTCGCCCCGCCAACTCGCATTCATGCGAAGATCAGGCGTGGATAGCCGCCCGAGGGGCAGGGAGCCGGAGGAAAGATGAGCGACGGGCGCATGCGGCTGGGGCTGTTCCTGCAGGGGGCCGGGCATCATGTGGCCGGCTGGCGCCACCCCGAGGCGCAGTCCGGCGGCGAGAATCTGCCGCTGATCCGCCGCATCACCGAGACGGCGGAGGCCGGAAAATTCGACCTGGTCTTCCTGGCCGATGGGCTGACCACCGGGACCGACGCGCATCCTTCCACCGTCGCCAGGCTGGAGCCGCTGGTGATGCTGTCGGCGCTGGCCATGGCGACCCGCCGCATCGGCCTGGCGGCGACCGCCTCGACGACCTACGGCGAACCTTTCCATGTGGCGCGGGTCTTCGCCTCGCTCGACCATGTCTCGGGCGGGCGCGCAGCCTGGAACGCGGTGACCACCTCCTATGCGCGGTCGGCAGCGAACTTCTCGCGCGGTGAGCACCCGCCGCATGACGAGCGCTACGCCATCGCCGAGGAATTTCTGCACGTTGTCCGCGGGCTGTGGGACAGCTTCGACGACGGCGCCATCATCCAGGACAAGGCGAGCGGCCACTACGTCAGGCAGGGCGCCATCCATACGCTGGACCATGTCGGCAAATACTTCTCGGTGAAGGGGCCGCTGAACGTGTCGCGGCCGCCGCAGGGGCATCCGGTGGTGATCCAGGCCGGCTCCTCGGCGCCCGGGCAGCGGCTGGCGGCCCGCAGCGCCGATGTCGTCTTCACCGCGCAGCAGACGCTGGAAGAGGGCCGCGCCTTCACCCAGGGGTTGAAGCGGCAGGTGCGCGAGGCCGGACGCAGTTCGGAGGAAGTCCTGGTGATGCCCGGCCTGTGCCCGGTGATCGGCAGCACCGAGGCCGAGGCGCGTGCCCTTTATGCCGAGTTGCAGGGCGGCATCGATCCGGCCGCGGCGATCCGCCTGCTGTCGGACCGGCTGGGCCACGACGTTTCCGGCTACGACCTCGACGGACCGCTGCCCGAGCTGCCGGATTCCGACCAGCTGCAGAGCCGCGCCAGGCTGCTCACCGACCTGGCGCGCAAGCAGCAGCTGAGCCTGAGAGAGCTCTACTATCTCGTCGCCGGCGCGCGCGGCCACCGCATCGTCTGGGGCACGCCCGTGCAGGTCGCCGATGCGCTGGAAGAGTGGTTCCGCGCGGGGGCGGCGGATGGCTTCAACATCATGCCGCCCTTCTTCCCGACCCAGTTCGAGCGATTCGTCGACGGTGTGCTGCCGATCCTGCGCGAGCGCGGCCTGTTCCGCAGCGACTACGAAGGGGAGACACTGCGGGAAAATCTCGGCCTGCCGCGCCCGGCGGGGCGGCAGGCCGGATGGCGCGTGACGGCTTGAGGCGGGATCGCCGACAAGCCTGAATCACGCGCTCCGATCCATCAGCCCAGGCGGAAGGGTGCGGCGTCGCGGTCGTAATCCGCATAGCCCAGGATGGCCGACAACTCCGGCGGCGGCAGGGCGGTGTCGGCGGCGACGGCGCCGCCGGCCAGCGCTGCCAGCCCGGCCTTGATGCCGGCCGCGACGGGCGACAGCATGCCGGTCGGGAAGGTGCCGATCTTCAGCCCGAGCTCGGCGGCGCGCTGCTGCCCCGGCGTCGCGCGCGGTGCGCCCGGCGACAGCACGGCGAAGGTCGGGCGGCCAGCCGCCGCCTCGACGAAGCCGCGGATCTCGTCCTCGTCGGCCGGCGAGTCGAGGAACAGGATATCGGCGCCTTCCTCGACGAAGGCCTCGATGCGGGCGCGGGCCTCGTCGAAGCCCTGGGTCGGGCGGCAATCGGTGCGGGCCAGCACCAGGATGCCGGAGTCCTTCGCCGCCTGCACCGCCGCGCGGATCTTCATGCGGGCCTCGTCGCGCGGCAGGCAGGGCTTGCCGGCGGCGGTCAGCGCGCGCGGGGTGATCTTGTCCTCGATCAGCACCGCGGCAGCGCCGGCGCGGCCATAGGCGCGCACCGTGCGCTGCACGTTCATCGCATTGCCGTAGCCGTGGTCGGCGTCCGCCAGGACCAGCAGATCGGGCGCCGCGCCGCGCACCATGTTGAAGCTGTCGAACATCTCGCCGAAGGAGACCAGGTCGAGATCCGGCCCGCCCAGCCGCGAGGCCGCGACGCAGGAGCCGGAGAGGAAGACGGTGCGGAAGCCGGCGGCGGCCGTCATCTTGGCGCTCAGCCCGTCCCAGACGGCGGGCATGACGACGAGGCCGGGCTCGCCCAGCAGGGCGCGCATGCGTTCAGGTGCAGACATTCTTTCCAGTTCTCCTCGCGGTTACTCGCGCCAGGCGGCGCGTTTCCACAGCTCGCGCAGCTTGGCATCGTCTTCCAGGAAGACGCGGCGCTGCTCCTCGCCGCCCATGACCCGCAGCGGCAGCGACAGCCGCGCTGCCTCGCGGATCCAGGCGGGATCGGCCAGCGCGCCGGCGAAGGCCTCGCGGAAGCGGTCGCGCAGCGCGTCAGGCATGCCCGGCGGCGCGATGACCCCACGGATCGAGCCGGCGACGACATCGATGCCCTGCTCGCGGAAGGTCGGGATCTCGGCGGCGGAGTCCCAGCGCGTGGCACCCCCCTGGCCGAGCAGCCGCAGCGTGCCCTGCCGCACCAGGCCGAGGCCCTCGCTGACATTCAGCGAGCCGGCGGCGATGTCGCCCGCCAGCACGCCGTTGATGATCGGCGGCGTGCCGGAATAGGGAACGTGGGAGAAGCTGGCGCCGGTCGCCTGCTGCAGCGCCAGGATGAGAAGGTGATCGTCGGTGCCGATGCCGGCGCTGCCGATGGCCAGCTGCCCGGGCTTGGCCTTCGCCGCCTCGATCAGCCCGGCCATGTCGCGGATCGGCGAATTGGCGCGGACGAAGAGCGCGCAGGGATCTTCGACGACATTGGCGATGAAGGTGAAGTCCTGCACGCGGTAGCGCACCTGGCGCTCGATCGGCAGGGTGACCAGGTTGGGCGTCTGCGCCACGCCGATGGTGTAGCCGTCGGGCTCGGCCA
Organism: Teichococcus deserti; assembly: GCF_001982615.1. Lineage (GTDB taxonomy): Bacteria > Pseudomonadota > Alphaproteobacteria > Acetobacterales > Acetobacteraceae > Pseudoroseomonas > Pseudoroseomonas deserti. The sequence continues at coordinate 18,702 of NZ_MLCO01000344.1, forward strand.
GGGCCACGGTCTCGAAGGCGAGCTGGCCGGAGGCATTGGGGCGGTTGACCACCACCATGGTGGCATTGCCCAGCCGCGGCGCCACGAAGGGGATGACGGCGCGGGCATAGGTGTCCATGCCGCCGCCGGCCGGGCCCGGGCAGACGATCTGGATCGGGCGTTCCGGCCAGGCGGCGAGGGCGATGCGCGGCATCAGAAGCGGGGGGGCGGCGAGAATCCCGCCGAGGGCGAGCGAAAGCTGCCTGCGCCGAAGCGGCATGGGCTGTTCCTCCTGTCGGCGCGGTCTCGGCCGGCCTTGGCGGCGATGCTAATTAGATTGATCCAATGGACGCAATGGCCGATCTGCGCTTTCCTGCCGGAAAGAGGAGCGGCATGGCCTTGAGGCGACCCGAGACGCGACGGCCGACGCTGACCGAGGTGGCGGCGCAGGCCGGCGTCTCGCGCGCCACGGTCTCGCTGGTGCTGCGCGACAGCCCGCTGGTGGCCGAGGCGACCCGCGCCCGCGTCCAGGCGGCGGCCGAGGCGGTGGGCTATCTGTACAACCGCGGTGCCGCGACCCTGCGCGCGGCGCGCACCAAGACCGTCGGCCTGCTGGTCACCGAGATCGACAACCCCTTCTTCGCCGAGCTCGTCGCCGGCGCCGAGGCCGCGCTGGACGCCGCCGGCTACATCGCCTTCCTGGCCGCCACCGGCGATTGCCGCGACCGCCAGGGCCGCGCGCTGCGCCGGCTGCGCGAGCACCGGGTTGACGGCATTCTGCTCTGTCCCGCGATTGGCACCACGGCGGCGGAGATCGATGATCTTGGCCTGCCCTGCGTGCAGGCGATGCGCCGGACGCCGGGGCTGGCGGGCGACTTCGCCGGCCCTGCAAACCGCGAGGGGATGGAGGCGCTGGCCGGGCATCTGATCGCCGGCGGCCGCCGGCG
>NZ_MLCO01000345.1 GCF_001982615.1 Teichococcus deserti
TGGCAGCGGGGGCCTGGGGGCTGGTCGCCGGCCCGGCGCCCTGGGCGCGGCCAAGGGCGGCCGGCAGGCTGGCGGCCAGCAGGGCGGTGCCGCCCAGCAGCAAGGTGCGCCAGGGAAGGGCGCGCCCAGGACGGCGGGCATCCGGCGGAGAGGCAGGCTCCATCCTGGCGGCAATCCCTCTCGCTGCCCGGCGGTTGCCGGCGTCACGCATGGCTCGGTCCATGCCGCTTCCATAGCCGCATTGGCGCGGCGCGGCGAGAGGCTTGAAAAGCCAGCCTGGAAATCCGAGCCGCCCTCAGCCGTCCTCAAGATACAGCAAGAGGGTCAGCGCCAGCAGCAGACCGGCGACCGAGGGGGCCCAGGCGGCCAGCGCCACCGGCAGGGTGCCGGCCTGGCCGAATTCCTCGGCGACCTTGTCGAGCAGGAAGAGGGCGAATCCGGCGGCGATGCCGGCGCCGATCATCTGCGCGACCCCGCCGCGGCGCGACTGCCGCATCGAGAAGCCGGCGGCCAGCAGCGCCATGGCCGCGGTCAGCAGCGGCAGCGACAGCAGCGAGTGGTAGTGCAGCCGGTGCCGCATGGCGGAGAAGCCGCTGCTCTCCAGCACCGCGATGAAGGAGGGCAGCGCCCAGAAGGACAGGGTGTCCGGGCTGGCGAAAGTCTCTTCGATGCGGTCGCGGGTGAGCGGGGTGGGCAGGCGCAGCGGCGCCGGGGCGGAGGGCTGGCGGTTGGTGCCGAAGGTCACCGCCTCCTCCAGGTTCCAGGCGCCGTCGGCGAGCCGCGCGCGCGGCGCCTCGACGCGCGCCAGCGGCTTGTCCTGGGCGGAGAGCCGCCAGACCGAGACGCCGCGCAGGAGAAAACCCTGCGGCCCGACCTCGGGGACGCCGGCCAGGATGGCGATGCCGTTGGGCTCCAGCGCCGGATCGGCCTGGCGCAGCCAGAGCCTGCCGCCGGCCAGCGAGGACAGGCCGGTGGCGTTGCGCAGATAGGTGGCGTCCAGCCGCTCGGCACGGGCCAGCATGGCGGCCGAGAGCGGCGAGACCACGGTGATGGCGAGGGTCCCGAGGCAGAGCGCCACCGCCACCGGCCCCATCAGGAAGGACCAGACCGAGACGCCGGCGGCGCGCGCCACCACCAGCTCCGAGGCGCGCGCCAGCCGCCAGAAGGCGATGATGCCGCCCAGCAGCACGGCGAAGGGCAGGATCTGCAGCACCACGAAGGGCAGCCGCAGGCCGGCGATGGTGGCGACCAGGCCGAAGCCGGCATCGGCGCGCGTGGCGGCGCGGCGCAGCAGCTCGATGAAGTCGAACAGCGCGACCAGGCTGGCCAGCGCCAGGGTCATGGCCAGCGCCATGGCCCCGAAGCGGCGGGCGATATAGGCGGTCAGGGTCCAGGAGAAGGCCATGCGCTCAGCCCTCCGCCGGGCCGGGGCGGCGGCGGGGCATGCCGGGGCGGCCGGTCAGCACCC
>NZ_MLCO01000346.1 GCF_001982615.1 Teichococcus deserti
CCGGCTTTTCGCTGCGTCCACCGCAAGCGCTCACGCTCTAGCCAGCCGGCAGCAGCGCCAGCAGCCGCTGCATCGGCGCGTCCAGCCGCCGGCGCGGCACCGCCAGCGCCATGGCCAGCCGCGGCAGCCGGGCGCCGTCGGCGATGCGGGCCAGCCGGACGCCCTCGCAGCGCTGCTGGGCCGCGGTCGCCGGCAGCAGCGCCGCCCCCTGCCCCGCCGCCACCAGCCCCAGCATGGCGGAGACCCGCTTCGCCTCGCACGGCGGATCCAGCGCGACGCCGGCGGAGGCGAAGGCCCGCAGGATGCGGGCATGCAGCAGCGGCGCCTGGACGGGCGGAAACAGGATGCAGCCCAGCCGCGCCAGCCCGGCCAGGGTGGCAGGGCCCTCGGTCGCGGCCGGCAGGGCGGCCAGCAGCGGCTCGGCCGGCAGCGGCATCAGCTGCAGGGCGGGGCTGATGCAGGCCGGCTGCGGCAGCAGGCCGAGATCGAGCCGCCCTTCCTCCAGCGCCGCCAGGGTCTCGGCCGGGGTCAGCTCCAGCAGGCGCGGCCGCAGCCCGGGCTGGGCCTGGCGCAGCCGGCGCAGCAGCGACGGCAGGTGCCGGTGCAGGCCGAGCGGGGTGAAGCCGATGCGCAGCTCGCCCGCCGTGGCGCCGGCACGCTGCGGCGCCGGCAGGATCGAGGCCGGCAGGGCGGGCAGGCGTGGCAGGGACAGCGGCAGCATGCGGCCAGCCTAGCAGATCGGGCGCCGCGCGGCAGGGGGCAGCGCGCCGAGGCTGCCTCCACCCACTCAGGATCAGCGGGGGGTGCGGAGGCCGGCGGTCTCGCCGCCATCCACGGTGATCACCGCGCCGTTGACATAGCGGGAGGCATCGGAGAGCAGCCAGCAGACCAGCTCGGCGACGTCGCCCGCCTCGCCCAGCCGGGCGGCGGGGATGCGCGATTCCAGCGCGGCGCGGCGGGCCGGGTCGGCCAGGACGCGGCCCATCATCTGGGTCGCGATCTGGCCCGGGCAGACGGCGTTGAAGCGGACATCGGCGCCGTGCTCGAGCGCCAGCGCCTGGGTCAGGCCGAGCAGCGCCGCCTTGGAGGCGCAATAGACCGCCAGCCCCTCCTCGCCCTGCCGCCCGGCGACCGAGGAGATGGTGACGACCGAGCCCTTGCCAGCGATCAGCCCCGGCAGCGCCAGGCGGATGAACAGGAAGACGCTGCGGGCATTGACCGCCATGACCTGGTCCCAGTCGGCCAGGCTGGCCTCGAGGAAGTTCTGCCGGCGGCCCATGCCGGCATTGTTGACCAGCCCGGTCAGGCGGCCGCCGCCGGCCTCCATCGCCGCGGCGACGACGCGCTCAACATCGGCCGGGTCGGCCACGTCGCCGGCGACGAAGCGCACGCCGGGCAGCTGCGCCAGTTCCGCGCCGGCGGCCGCGTCGCGCCCGGTGGCCAGCACCTGGCGGCCGCTGGACGAAAGCTGCTCGACGCAGGCGCGGCCGATGCCCTGGGTTGCCCCGGTGACGATGATCATGCGCTGTCCCCCTGGCTCAAACCAATGCATGATATTTGTTATAACGCTGACGGCAATGCGATTCCCCGGCGGGTTGCAGCGCCGGCCTGGCGCTGGCAACCCTCCGGACACCAACCGCCGGGGACCCGCACCGCATGACCGACCAGCGCAGCCAGAAGGACAAGATGCTGGCGGGCGAGCTCTATGTCGCCGAAGGGCCGGAGATCGCCGCCGACAATGCCCGGGCCTCGGCCTGGATGGAGCGCTACAACGCCGCCCGCTGCGAGAGCGCCGCGGACCGGCTGGCGCTGCTGCGCGAGATCATGGGCGCGGTCGGCGACGGGGTGAACATCCGCCCGCCCTTCTTCGTCGACTATGGCTACAACATCCGCCTGGGGGCCGGGGTCTTCCTGAATTTCAACTGCGTCATCCTGGATGTGGTGCAGGTCACCATCGGGGATGGCACGCAGATCGGCGCCGGGGTGCAGATCCTGACCGCCGACCATCCGCGCGACCCGAAGCTGCGGGCGCAGGGGCTGGAGCTCGGCCGCCCCGTCAGCATTGGCCGCAATGTGTGGATCGGCAGCGGCGCGCTGATCCTGCCCGGCGTCAGCATCGGCGACGACGCGCTGATCGGCGCCGGCAGCGTGGTCACCCGCGACGCGCCGGCCGGCGCCACCGCGGTCGGCAACCCGGCACGGCTGCGCTGAGCCTCAGCCGCCGGCGAGGCGCTGCAGCGCCGCCTGCAGCTCCGCGGCGCGGAAGGGCTTCGGTAGCACCGGCGCCAGGGCCTCCAGCCCCGGATCCCCGGCATAGCCGGTGACCAGCAGCGCCGGCAGCCCCGGCCGCAGGGCGCGGGCGGCGCGCAGCAGGGTCGCGCCATCCATCCCCGGCATGGCGTAGTCGACCAGCAGCGCATCGATCGGCGGCGCGGAGTCGGCGGCCAGCAGGCGCAGCGCGGCGGCGCCGTCCTCGGCCTCCAGCACGGCGCAGCCCAGCGCCTCGGCCAGGCCCACGGTGCTGCGGCGCACCGCCTCGTCGTCGTCGACCACCAGCAGCCGCAGGCCGAGCCCCCCCGGCGGCGTCTCCGGATCGGGCTTGGGGGCGGCCGGAGCGAATGTCGCGCGGCGCAGCGAAAGGGTGAGCTGCCGCCCCGCCTCGGCGGCCATGTCCAGCGACAGGCTGCCGCCCATCTGCGCCAGCACCGCCTGGGCCTCGGCCAGCGCCGGCTCGCGCGGCGCGCTGCCGTCGCGCAGCGTCAGCCGCAGCATTCCCATGGTCGGCTCGTTGGCGGCGGCGATCGCCAGGAAGCCGCCCCCGGGCATCGCCTCGCCGGCATCCAGCGCCAGGTTCAACAGCACCAGCTCCAGCTGCGGCGCGTCGACCAGCGCCGGCCACAGCCCCGGCGGCAGCGCGATCTCCAGCCGCACCGCCGGGCCGAGGGCGCGCTGCAGCAGCGGCCGCAGCCCTTCCAGCAGCGGCGGCAGCTCGGTCGCCGCCGGCAGCAGGCGCTGGCGCCGGGCGAAGCCGAGCAGCTGCCGCGTCAGCACGGCGCCCCGCGCCGCCGCCGACAGGGCATTGTCCAGCAGCGCCGGCAGCCGCGGCCCGTCGGCATGGCGCCCGGCCAGCTCCAGGCTGCCGGTGACGGCGGCGAGCAGGTTGTTGAAGTCATGCGCGACGCCGCTCGCGAGCTCCCCCAGCGCCTGCATCTTGCGTGCCTGGTGCCGGCTTTCCTCGAGCTCCCGCCGCAGCCGGACCAGCTGCAGGTTCAGCCGCACCCGCGCCAGCAGCTCCTGCGCGGCGAAAGGCTTCTTCACATGGTCGTCGGCGCCGGCCGCCGCGACGCCCCGGGCCGAGAGCAGGATCACCGGCAAGGCGCGGGTGGCCGGGTCGGCGCGCAGGCGGCGCAGCAGGGCGGCGGCGTCCAGGCCGGGCAGCGCGGCATCGGCCAGCAGCAGCTCGGGACTGGCATGGCGCGCCAGGCGCAGCCCCTCGACGCCGTCGGCAGCCAGCAAGACCTCGTGCTCCACCGCCAGCAGGCGCTGCAGCCAGGCGCGCAGATCGGCATCCGGCACCAGCAGCAGCAGCCGGGCGCGGCGGCGCGGCGGCTCCGGCGCGGGGGCGGGCGGCTCGGCCAGGATGTCCTCCGGCGCGGCAGGCATTCCGGCCAGCGGCGGCAGGGCGCCGCGCGGCAGGGTGACGGCGACGCGGCGGCCCTGGCCGGGGGCATCGTCCAGCGCCAGCCGGCCGCCCTGCAGCGCCGCCAGCCGCCGCGCCAGGGCCAGGGTGTCGGCCGCCTCCGCCGCGCCCCCGGCGCCGCTGTCCTCGACGCTCAGCACCAGGCTCTCGCCGCGCGGCGCCAGGCGCAGGCTGACGCTGCCGACCGTGGTGCGCTGCAGCGCCTGGTCCAGCAGGTCGAAGAGCAGGCTCTCCCACAGGCCGCGATCGAGCCAGGCCGGCACCCCGCCATCGGCGCAGTCGATGACGAAGCCGAGGCCGGCCCGCGTCATGGCAGGACCGAACAGCTCGGCGGTGTCGCGGGTCAGGGCGGCGACCGGCGTCGGGCGGAAGCGGCCCTGGCGGCGGGCGGCCCCGGGCAAGGCCTCGACCAGGCGCAGCAGGCGCAGCGCGTTGCGCTCGACCAGGCCGAGCGGGCCGCGCGCGGCGGCGGGCAGGGTGTCGGCCGCCAGCAGGTCCTCCAGCGGGCCGAGCATCAGGGTCAGCGGAATGCGGAAGTCGCGGTCGATGCCGGCGAGGAAGGCGGCCTCGCCGGGCGCATCGCCGTCGAGGATGGCGCCGATCTCCGCGCCGGACAGGTCACCGTAGAACGGGCCGGACAGGGGACCCGACGACGGGCCGGATGCGTCGGCCAGCGCGCGCAGGCGCCGCAGCCGGGCTTCCGCCTGGCGCTGGCGCGTCACCTCGCCGGCCATGACCAGAACGCCGAGAACCATGCCGGCCTCGTCCTCGATCCCTGTGCAGGACAGCGAGAAGACGGGTTCCTCCGGATCGTCCGGCTGCGCCGTCGGGAAGAATTCCGGAACCGAGGCCGCCGGCCCGCCGGCCAGGAGCCCGGGGATGACCGGCTCCAGCACCGACCAGAGCCGGGACGGAGCCTCGCCGAAGCGGCGGCCGAAGGCCTCCCCCCGGCCATCGCCGAGCAAGGGCGAGAAAGCATCGTTGTAGAGCTGGAAAAGGCTCTCGCCCCAGAGCAGCAGCATCGGCGTCGGCGCCGCCAGCGCCAGGCGCAGCATCGCGGCCAGCGCCGGGGGCCATTGCTCCGGCGCGCCCAGCGGCGTCGCCGCCGGGCCGAGCCGGTGCAGCAGCGCTGCCGGCGCGCCGGCAGGCGGATCAAAGGAATTCCGGCTCGAGGTCGAGTGCATCGCAAGGCCTTGCCGAAAGCCGCCCTTCTGGCGGACAATCCTTCCTTAGCGGATGTGCGGCACCGCGTCAGCCGGAACAGCCCCGTCCCGGGTCGTTTGTCACCCGACCTTGACAAAAACCGACGATCCTGGCCGGCAAGGGCCGGCTCGGCATCGTCGCAGTTGCAGCCAGCGAAAATTTTCTCTCCTGGGGCCGGGCTCAGCCTTCGATGATGGCCTGGCGATCGGCCGGCGTCGCGGCGAGCTCGGCCCAGTCGAGCTCCTGCTCCAGCGCGTGGAAGACGTCGTCGCTGATCCGGCCCGAGCGGCGCAGCCCGGCCAGGCATTCGCGCTTGGCGGCGATGCCGGCGCGCTTCAGCGCGTCGATGTCGCGCACCGCCCGCGGATTCTCGCCCGAGGCCGCGACCTCGCGCGCGGCGCGGTATTCGTCGCGCAGCGCCGCGGCGGCCTCGCCCTCGGCCGGCAGGGCGGCCAGCGCGGCGTCCAGCAGCGCGGTGCGGGCGAAGGCCAGTTCCTGCGTCACGCCGTCATCGCCATCGAAGCCCAGCGCGCGCACCAGCGGCACCAGGGTCAGCCCCTGCAGCACCAGCGTGCCCAGCACCACGCCCAGCGCGCTGATGACGATCGGGTCGCGCCCCGGGAAATCGGCCGGCAGGGCCAGGGCCGCCGCCAGGGTCACCAGCCCGCGCATGCCGCACCAGCCGGCCAGCAGCGACTGCCGCCAGCCCGGCGCCTCGGCCAGCCAGCCGCGGCCGGCCAGGGCGCGGGCCAGGCCGCCATAGAGGAAGACCCAGGCCAGGCGGACCAGGATGACGACCAGCAGCACCAGCCCGGCCAGCGCCAGCGCCTCGCGCAGCGGCGCCGGCTCGAGCCGCAGCAGGATGTCGCGCGCCTGCAGCCCCAGCAGGAAGAAGGCCAGCACGTTCAGCAGGAAGACGGTGGATTCCCAGACCGAATAGGCATGCACCCGCTCGCGCGCGCTGCTGCGATAGGGCGCGGTGCGGGCGATGGTCATGCCATAGGCGACCACCGCCAGGATGGCCGAGAGATGCAGCCGCTCGGCGATGATCCAGGTGCCGAAGGTGCCGACGAACTGGAACAGGATGCCGCCCAGCGTGCCCTTCAGCTGCCGCGCCAGCAGCAGGTAGAGCCGCCCGGCGGCATAGCCGAAGAGCAGCCCGCCTGGCACCGCCGGCGCCAGGTGCAGCATCAACGTCGAAAAGCCCTCGTCGGGGGCAGCGGCGAGTTCCAGCGCCGCGGCCAGCAGCAGCAGGGCGGCGGCGTCGTTGAACAGGCTCTCGCCCTTCAGCACGGTGACCGTGCTGCGCGGCAGGGACAGCCGCCCCAGCATGGCGCTGGCCGCCGCCGCGTCGGGGGGCGCCACCACGGCGCCGAGCGCCAGCGCCGCGACCGCCGGCAGCCCGGCCCAGGCCATGCCCAGCCAGGCGACGGCGGCGGCGCTGAGCAGCACCGCCAGGACCGCCAGCGCCAGCAGCGGCGCCCAGTGCCGGCGCAGCTCGCGCGGCGGCAGGTCATAGGCGGAGTCGAGCAGCGCCGGCGCGATGAACAGGGCCAGCGCCAGCGCCGGGTCGATCGCCACCACCGGCACCGAGGGGAGTGCCGCGACCGCGACGCCCGCCGCCGCCAGCACCGCCGGATAGGGGATGGCCAGGCCACGGGAGAATTGCAGCGCCAGGATGGCGACCAGCATCAGCAGGAGGATGTTCTCGAAGAGGAGCATGCGACGCGGCTTGCCTTTTGCCCAGCACCAGCCAGGGTAACGCGGCAGGCGCCGGATCGGCCTGCGCGTTTCGCCAGGAGGCCCGCCATGTGGATCGCCCAGATCTCCGACCCCCATCTCCGGCCCGAGGGGGTCTTCTACAACGGCGTGGTCGACCCGGCGGCGGCCCTGGCCCTGGCGGTGCAGCAGATCAACCGCCTGACGCCGCGGCCGGACCTGGTGCTGCTGACCGGCGACGTGGCCGAGACCGGGACCGCCGAGGAGTATGCCCTCGCCCGCAAGCTGCTCGGACGGCTGGAGATGCCCTGCCTGGCGATCCCCGGCAACCACGACCTGCGCGAGCCTTTCCGGGACGCCTTCGCCGGGACGCCGCGCCAGGGCCCGCTGCATGATGCCGCCGGGCAGTTCGGCGCGGTGCGGGTGGTGGCGCTGGACGTCACCGTGCCGGGACAGCATCACGGCGAGGCCGATGCCGCCTCCCTCGCCTGGCTGCGCGCGACGCTGGCCGAGGAGCCTGGGCGTCCCACCGTGGTGATGCTGCACCAGCCGCCGATCGACAGCGGCATCCCCTATCTGGACGCCTACAACTGCCGCGGCGCCGGCGCGCTGGAGTCGGTGATCCGCGACTTCCCCTGCGTCGAGCGCGTGCTGTGCGGCCATGTCCACCGCACCATGCTGCAGCGCTTCGCGGGCACCCTGCTCTGCACCGCGCCCAGCCTCGGCACCGCCATCGCGCTGCGCCCCTATCCGGAAGCCGAAGCCGCCTCCTATCTCGAGCCTCCCGGCTTCCTGCTGCACCACTGGGACGGGAAGACAATGCTGACCCATGCGGTGCCGCTCGGCGTCTTTCCCGGCCCCTACGGCTTCGCCTGACCTACCACATGCTGGCGCGGGCGCGCTCGGGCCATTCGCGGTCATAAGCCTCGCCGCCCACCCGGCCCTCGCTCATCCGCGCCAGGATCTGGCCCGGCGTGGGCAGGGTCTTCGGGTCGACATGGCTCTCGGCCTGCCAAAGCCCGGCGCGGATGATGGCGCGGGCGCATTGGAAATAGACCTCCTCCACCCGGATCACCATGATGCAGCGGGGCGGCTTGCCGTCGGCCGCGAAGCGCGCGAGCAGCGCCGGATCGGCATCGAGATGCGCCCGGCCGTTGACCCGCATGGCATTGCCGCTGCCCGGCACCAGCAACATCAGCGCGACGCGCGGGTCGCGCACCACGTTGCGCAGGCTGTCGATGCGGTTGTTGCCGCGCCGGTCGGGCAGCATCAGCGTGTGCGGATCCTCGACCCAGACCACCTGGCCGCGGTCGCCCCGCGGCGAGCAGTCCATCCCCTCCGGCCCCACCGTGGCCAGCGCCAGGAAGGGCGCGGCCTCGATGAAGCGGCGGTAGTCCGGCGTCACATGGTCGGCCACCTTGGCGGTCGAGGCCTCGCCCACCCTGTCCAGCGTGCCATAGATCGCCTCCAGCCCGGCGATGTCGCGGATGATCATCTGTCTGTTTCCCTGACCTGGCGCCCGCTCTCTAGACCGCCGGGCGGCCTGCGCCTAATCAGTTCGGCGCCTCGCTTCGTCAGGAAAACTCACGGATGCCGCGCCGCCTTCCCCCGCTCAGCGCGCTGCGCGCCTTCGAGGCCGCCGCCCGGCTGCAATCGGTCACCCGCGCGAGCGCCGAGCTCGGCCGCACCCATGGCGCGGTCAGCCGCCAGCTGCGCCTGCTGCAGGAGGAGGCCGGCGTCGCCCTCTTCGACAAGGCCGGCACCGGGCTGCGGCTGAACCCCCGCGGCGAGGCGCTGCGCCGCCAGGTGGCCGCCGGCCTCGACACGCTGGAGCAGGGCTGGCAGCAGCTGCTGGACGAGGCCCGCGGCCCCGCCGTCCATGTCGCCTGCAGCGCCACCTTCGCCATGCGCTGGCTGGTGCCCCACCTGCCCGGCTTCTACCGGGCCCATCCCGGGCTGCGGCTGCGGCTGTCGATGACCTCGGCGCGCGAGCTGCGCCACGAAGGCGCCGACCTGGTGATCGCCTGGGACCGCAGCTCCTACCCGCCCGCCGACCAGGCCCGCGCCATCCCGCTGGGCCCGACCGCCTTCGGCCCGGTCTGCCTGCCCGGCTACCCGGTGACGCCAGGCCCCCCGCTGCAGGTGGCGACGCGGATCGCCCATGAATTCACCAGCCGCGCCTGGGACGCCTGGCAGGAGGCCAGCGGGATCACGGTCGACGCCGCCCAGGAGCTGCGCTTCCCGCACAGCCACCTGTGCCTGGAAGCGGCGCTCGCCGGGCTGGGCGTGGCGCTCATGGAACAACGCCTGGTGACGGAAGAACTGGCCCAGCGCCGCCTGGTGGCACCCTGCGGCTTCGCACCCTTCCCCGACGGGCTGGCGGCGGTGCCGCTGTCCGACCGCGCGGAATCCGTCGCCGCCTTGGCTTTTCTCGCGTGGATGAAACAAGAATTGGGCAGAGAAGCATCGGGTAGGCTGGGGGAATGAATTCCCCCAGACCCCCATCTTTTTTCTGTTCACCGGCCATGGCGTGGCCAGCGCCTCGATGAAACCCACACCAGTGCATCATGGCGGGACGCCATTTTCATCGAACGGCGCTCGCTGACAGGTCGTGCTGCGAACTGGCCGTTTCGCCCGTCGTCGTCACGTGGACATGGCAATCAGACAGAAAAATCCAGGGGAATTCATTCCCCTGGCCTGCCTTTGTCTTCTCTCCTCAGATGAACGTCAGCAACCGCCGCGGCGTCCCAACCATGATCGCGTCGATCTCCGCCTCGGTGTAGCCGCGGCGGCGCATCAGGGGGATGACCTTCTTGTAGATATGGGCGTACCCGTGGCCGCCCCATTCGCTCATCTGCACCACGTGGCAGATGTCGTGGCTGATCACCACCTGGTCGCCGTGGCCGCGGTCGATCACCTTCCGGATGTCACGCAGGCGGCCGGCGTCGTTGGGCATGTCGATGTCGATGTTCGGCGCGTAGTAGCAGCTTTCCTGCCCGAACAGGTCCCATTCCAGGATGACGCCGGCATCGGCCAGGCGGAACAGGCGGTCATCGTCGAAGATGGTGCGGTCGATGTGGTCGATGATGGTGCGCGAAAGGTCGGCGCCATGCTCGCGCAGGAGCTCGACCAGCATCCAGGGATGGTCCTCGTGGCGGGCCGGGTGGATGGTCAGCGCCGCGCCGGTCTCCTGCTGCGCCAGGCAGGCGGCGTGCAGCATCTTCTTCTCGAGGTCGGTCCAGGGCCACTGGCAGCCGATCTCGCCGAGCAGGCCGGCGCGCACATCGGTGCCCCAGGCGCCGAGCTGCACCTGGTCGACCATCTCCTGCGCCAGCTCCTCGACGCTGCGATGCTCGTTGGCCGGGTCCTGGTAGTCGTGGACATAGTGGCCGCAGCCCATGACGATCTGGGCGCCGCTGTCGCGTGACGCCTTGGCCAGGCCGCCGGGGTCGGGCATCAGGCCGCCGATGGTCAGCTCGACGATGGTGCGGCCGCCATGCTGCACCACTTCCGCCGCGGCGCGGGTGGCAGCGCCGACGTCGAGCTGCGTCGTGTTGCGGTATTCCTTCAGCGTCGAGGTCTGCAGGTCCCACCAGCGGAACAGGTCGAGATCCTCGGTGGGCGGCGGGTCGCTGCGCAGGCTGGGGGGCGTGATGTTCCAGATCAGATGCTCGTGCATCAGGGTCGAGCCCAGCTCCGAGGGATCGATCAGGCCCAGCACGGTCTGCGCCTTGCCGCGCATCTGGTCGCGGGACAGTCTCGGCATCGCGGTGATTGCTCCGGTTGGGCGCGTCAGCCGCGCCGCACGTTCCACGGGTAGGGCGCCGATCCCTGCAGGAAGCCGCTGAGATCGGTGCGATAGGCGGTGCGCATGAAGAACTGGCCCATCGGGATGACCGGGGCCTGCTCGAAGGATTCACGCTGGATGGCCTCGGCGATGCGGGCGCGGCCGGCCTCGTCGGGGGCGGAGAGCCAGTCCTCGGCCAGGGCTTCCACCTTGTCGTTGCGGTACCAGCCGAACCAGCCCTTGTCGCCCAGCCCGCGCAGGGTCGGGTTGATCGCCGGGGTATAGACCGAGAGCGAGGGCCACCAGGTGTGGAAGACGCTCCAGCCCCCCTGGGCGACGGGCGCGCGGCTGGCGCGGCGCTGCACGACGGAGCCCCAGTCGGTCTCGACCAGCTCGGTGTTGATGCCGAGGCGGGTGAAGAGATCGGCCGTCACCGGGCCCCAGGGCGCCATGCTGGGCAGGTCGGTGGGGCTGATGATCACCACCTTCTCGCCATTGTAGCCGCCCTCGGCCAGCAGCCGTTTTGCGAGCGTCAGGTCGCGGGGCGCCTTCAGCGCCTCGGCGCCGGCCTCGGTGCCGTAGGGCGTGCCGCAGGGGAACATCGAGGCGCAGCTGCGGAACAGCTTCGGATCGTTGCCGGTGACGGCGCGCATCCAGTCTTCCTGGTTCGCCGCGGACAGGATGGCGCGGCGCACCGCGGCCTTGTCGAAGGGCGGGTGCAGGGTGTTGAAGCGCAGCGTGCCGATATAGCCGGCGGGGTCGTTGACCTCGACCTTGACGTCGCGGTTGCGCGCCAGCAGCGGCACCAGGTCGGGATGCACCTGGTCCCACCAGTCGGCCTCGCCGGTCTGCAGCGCGCCGGCTGCGGTCGCGGCATCGGGGATGATGTGCCATTCGATGCGCTGGAAATGCGCGACCTTGCCGCCGGCGGTGCGCTGCGCCGGCTCCTGCCGCGGCACATAGCCGTCGAACTTCTGGTAGGCGACGCGGCTGCCGGAGACGTAGTCATTCGCGACGAAACGGTAGGGGCCGCTGCCGACCATCTCGGTGATCTGGCGGAAGGCGTCGGTCTTCGCCAGGCGCTCGGGCATCATGAAGGGCGGGATGGCCGAGGTCTTTCCCAGCGCCTGCAGCATCAGCGGGAAGGGCCTGGTCAGCTTGATGCGGATGGTGCGGTCGTCGGCGGTGCCCCATTCCTCGACGATGCGGGCGAGCGACTGGCCGAAGGTGTCCCGCTTCGACCAGCGGTCGAGACTGGCGGCGCAGTCGCGGGCGAGGACGGGCGTGCCGTCGTGCCAGCGCAGGCCGTCGCGCAGGCGGATCTGCCAGGTCAGGCCGTCATCGGAGACGGTGTGACCCTCGGCCATCTGCGGCCGGACCTCGAGCGCGTCGTCCTGGCCGTAGAGGGTGTCGAAGACGTAGAAGGCGTGGTTCAGGGTGACCGCCGCGGTGGTCCAGATCGGGTCCAGCGAGGTCAGGTTGGCCTGGGGGATAAAGCGCAGCAGGCGGGTGTCGCCAGTGCGCGCGAGGGTTGGCCGGGCCAGGCTGGCGGCGGCGAGGCCGGTGAGCAGGGTGCGTCTATGCATCAGCAGTCTCCGGTGGAGGAAAGCCGTGTGCTCTTATGGATAGAAATAGAAGGGGGGTTCGGGGCGCTGCCCCGAACGGGGGATACTTCCCCCCGACCTTTACTGTTTTTGTTGCAGCAGCTCGCGTCTGGCCTCGACGAACTCGCCGACGGCCGCGACGAAGCGGTCGAAGTCGCTGTCCGCGACCGGCAGGCTGAGGGCGACCATGCCGCGCCGGGCGAGGTAGATGCCGGCCGCCATCATGTCGAAGAAGAAGAGCTCCCGAAGGGATTCTTCCTCGGCGCTGGCAGCGTAGGGTGCTTCCGGCAGAGGATCGCGGAAATGCACTGTCATCATCGAGCCCATGCCGGTGAAGCCGAAGGGCAGGCCCTTGCCCACTTCGTTCAGCCGGGCGCGCAGGCTCTCGCCACGGGTGAAGAGCTTTTCCGCAGCTTCGGGCGTGAAGATCTCGCCCATGGCCACCTTGCCGGCGGCCATGGAGAGAACATTGTTGTTGAAGGTGCCAGCATGCGGCAGCTTGGCGTCGAACAGCGCCATGACGTCGTCGCGGCCCCCGAAGGCGCCGAAGCTCATGCCGCCGGCGATGTATTTCCCGAGCGCCGTCAGGTCCGGCGTGATGCCCAGACGCTGCTGCACGCCGCCGCCGGACATGCGGGAGGTCATGACCTCGTCGAAGACCAGCAGGGCGCCGGTCTCGTCGGCCAGGTCGCGCAACGTCTGCAGGAAGTCGGGACGCGCCGGGATGCAGCCGCCGCCGCCCAGCATCGGCTCGATGATGATGGCGGCCAGGTCGGATGCGTTGTCGCGCGCGACCTTCGTCGCGTCGGCGGCGTCGTTGTAGTTGGCCATGACGAAGGGCAGCGGCAGGGTGGCGGGGCTGGGGCCGGCCAGCGGGAAGGTCAGCACGCCGCCGTGGTAGCCGCCGCGGAAGACCATGCAGGTGCGGCGGCTGGTGAAGGCGCGGGCGGCGGTCTGGGCCATCAGATTGGCCTCGGTGCCGCTGTTGGTGAAGCGGACCTTCTGCAGGGAGGGGAAGCGGCCGCAAAGCAGCTCGGCCAGCTTGACCTCGCCCTCGCCCACCGCGGCCAGGTTGGTGCCGCGCTTCAGCACCGCATGCAGCGCGTCATGGATGCGCGGCTCGGAATGGCCGAACAGGCCGGCGGTGTATTCGCCGCAGAGGTCGAGATACTCGCGCCCGTCCAGGTCCCAGAGGCGGCAATCCTCGCCGCGGGTCATCGCGGTCGGGAACGGCCCATAGGCCAGCACAGAGCGGGTGTTGCCGCCGGGCATGACGGCCACCGCCTTCTCGTGCAGGGCAGCGCTGTTCGGGCGGGCGGCGGTGTAGAGCGCGCGCGCCTCGGCGACGGCGCTGGAGAGGTCGCTGTTGCGGCGGAGCACGGCGCTCATGCGCGGCCTCCGCAACCGGCGGTGGAGAGGCGGCAGGCGGATTTGTCTGTCATCGGCGCGCGCTTGGCTCCAGGATCGGGACGCTGGCGAGGGCGGCCTTGGACCATCCGCCATCTTGAATAGGACGGTATCGTGATCACAAAATGACGGCAATGCTTATCTCAACGATTCCCGACCCCGCCGAGCCCGCCACCCTGCCGCTGGAGGAGCAGACCTATCGCCGGCTGCGCCAGGCGCTGGTCGAGGGGGTCTTCGCGCCGGGCGACAAGCTGTCGATCCGCCGCATCGCCGAGGCGCTGGGCACCAGCCCGATGCCGGCGCGCACCGCGCTGCGGCGGCTGGCGGCCGAGCAGGCGGTCGACGTCATGCCGTCCGGCACCGCCGTGGTGCCGCGGCTGACGCGGGAGGCCTTCCAGGAGATGGCGGCGATCCGCGCGGCGCTGGAGCCGCTGGCGATCCGGCTGGCGGCGCCCCGCCTCGGCGCGCCAACGCTGCAGCGGCTGCAGGCGATGCTGGACGAGCATGCGGCGGCGCGCGCCAGCGGCCAGCCCGAGTATTTCCTGCGCGTCGACCGCGACTTCCTCTTCGCGCTGTATCGCGCGGCGGAGGCGCCGACGCTGATCGGCATGATCGAGGCGCTGTGGCTGCGGCGCGGCCCGCTGTTCTGGGAGGCGCGCTGGGTGCTGATGGCGCGCCCGGCCGAGGCGGCGCATCGCCATGGCCAGATCCTGGACGCGCTGCGGCGCGGCGACGGCGAGGCGGCGGCGCGCGAGCTGGAGGGGGAGATCACCGACGCCACCAGCTTCCTGCTGGCGGAGATGCGCTTCGCCGGCGATCCGGCACCCGCCGGGCTGGCGGCCCTGGCCGGCAAGCGCGGCGCGTCCCGCCCGCCAAGGCCGCTGCAACGGCGGGCGTTCTGACCAAAGCGTCGCCACGTGCGGCGATGCATTGACTCGCCGTAATCCTTCTGCTCACGTTTCGGGCAGCGCGGGCGGAGTGGCGCGGCGATCTTCCCTGGCGAGGAAGGCCGCCGCCCGGCTTGGACATTCGCAAGCTCGCCCGCCGGCAACACAGGGGGCTCGGGCATGAT
>NZ_MLCO01000347.1 GCF_001982615.1 Teichococcus deserti
GGCGCCGGGCATGCCGAAGATCGCCGGCGGAGCGCCGAGCGAGGGGTTGGAGGCCGGCGGCGCGCCCGGGGGGGCACCGGGCGGCGTGGCCTGGGCCAGCACAGGCGCCTGGGGCAGGCCCGGCGGCACGCCCGGGGCGCCCAGGATCGGCGGCGGGGTGGCGCCGGCGGTCGAGGATGCCGTCGAGGCGGGCATCGGCGGCATGGCCAGCGGCTGCATGCCGCCGCCGGCCGGCTGGCCGCCGAATTGCGAGGGGGTCAGCGGCGGCGGCACCGGCGGCGCCTGCAGACGCTGCGCCGCGGCGCTGCCGGCCATCGCGAGGCCGATGCCGGCCAGCAGCGCGATGCTGGCGGCGCGGCGGCCATTGCCGCTGGCCTTCTTGCGCGGCGCGGCGGGACCGGTGGAAGGGCCGGCGGCCGGCGGCGCGGCCGCGGCCAGCGTCGCATCCGGCGCGCCGGCGGCCATGTTCGGCGCGCGGCGGGCGGCGGCGGCGCGGGCCCGGGCGCGACGCTCGCGACGGCCACGGAAAGAAAGCTGGCTGTCGCCGCGGAACAGACCCGTGATGCTCACCACAACCTCCAGCAGAGCGCGCAGCGGTCGGTCGTGCCGCGCCTCGTCCCAGTCCATCCAGGCATCGGCGCGGCCGAGCACGGCGCGCACGATATTGCCTTCGTCCATCAGCTTCGACGGCAGGAAGCGGGCCTGCATGCGGCCGTTCTGCCAGCGCAGCACCTCGGCCGGCACCGTCACGCGGTCGGGGCCGAGGTCGAATTCCATCATCACCTTCGGATCGGCCGGCGGCTGCTCCGGCTGCGCCATGAAGACGGCGGCGCCGCCCAGCGACAGGTCGGCGCTCTCGCCCTCGATCCGGGTGCCGTCGGCGAAGATCACCGCCGTCGGCAGCCGCGCATTGACGCGGTGGCGCTCGCGCACCTGGCGCCGCTCACGGCCGACGGCCAGCCCCGCCATCACCGTGATCAGCGACAGGATCACCCAGAAGGTGTTCAGCGCATTGGCCTGGAATTCCAGGCTGGCCGGCGAGTTCGCCGCCATGCCGTAGATGCCCGACAGCAGGCCGAGCACCAGGAAGATGGCGATGACGAAGTTGGCGGCCACGGCGCGCAGGTCGAAGAAGCCTTCCTGCAGCGTGCCGCCCTTGTCGGTCACGTTGAACTTGCCGCGCTTCGGGTCGAACAGCGTCACCAGCACGACGGGCAGCAGGTAGATCGCCAGCACCGTCTCGTAGATCTCGGACCAGAAGCTGTGGCGCACCCGGCCCTGCACCCGGCTGTTGGTGCCGATCGAATGCACGATATGCGGGCCGGCATAGGCGAGGATGGCCAGCGGCGAGGCGGCGATCAGGTTCTGCCCGAACAGCAGGAAGGCTAGCGGCGCGGTCAGGAAGACCACGCGCGGCAGCGGGAACAGGAAGTGCCACTGGGCGTTCAGGTAGCAGAGCCGCTGGTACAGCTTCAGCCCCTTGCCCATCAGCGGGTTCTCGATCCGGAAGATCTGGATCATGCCGCGGGCCCAGCGCATGCGCTGGCCGATATGGGTGATCAACCGGTCGGTGGCGAGGCCGGCCGCCAGCGGCACGCGCAGATAGGCGGTGCGCCAGCCCAGCCGCTGCATCTTCAGCGAGCAGTGGCAGTCCTCGGTCACCGTCTGGGTCGGCACGCCGCCGACCTGCTCCAGCGCCTCGCGCCGCAGCACCGCGCAGGAGCCGCAGAAGAAGGTGGCGTTCCACAGGTCGTTGCCGGGCTGCACCAGGCCGTAGAACAGCAGGCCCTCGTTGGGCACGCGCTTGCCCGAGGCCAGGTTCCGCTCGAAGGGATCGGGCGAGTAGAAATGGTGCGGCGTCTGCAGCATGCCGATGCCCTTGTCGCGCAGCATCCAGCCGAGCGAGAGCTGCAGGAAGGCGCGCGTGGCGACATGGTCGCAGTCGAAGATCGCGATGTACTCGCCGGAGGTCCGGGTCATCGCGTGGTTGATGTTGCCGGCCTTGGCGCCCTTGTTGTCGGGGCGGATCATGTAGCCGCAGCCGACCTCGGCGGCGAATTGCCGGAATTCCTCCCGGCGGCCGTCATCGAGGATGTAGACGTTCATCTTGTCGCGCGGCCAGTCCATCGACAGCGCGCCGAACACCGCCGGCTTCACCACGTCGAGCGGCTCGTTGTAGGTCGGGATGAAGACGTCGACGGTGGGCCAGAGGTCGCTGTCGGCCGGCAGCGGCACCGGCTTGCGGTCCAGCGGCCAGAGCTGCTGGAAATAGGACAGCAGCAGGGCGGCGACGGCGTAGATCTCGGCCAGCAGCAGGCCGGTGCCGAGGAAGGTGGAGAGGAAGCCGGTATAGTCCAGCGTCTCCGTCACCCGCCAGTAGATGTAGCGCAGCGAGATCAGCGTCGACAGCGCCACCAGGAAGAACAGCGCGCCGCGCGAGCGGGCCCGGCCGACGATCAGGAAGACCAGGAAGCCGCCCAGCGCCAGCCAGGCCTGCTGCTCCGCCTCGAGCGGCGCGACCACGAAGGTCAACCCGATCACCGCGCCGAGCAGCGACAGCAGGCGCCCCAGCAGCGGCACGCGCGAGAGGATGTTGCGCATCGGACGCATGGTTACCGTCCACCCCAGAAGGGGGATTGGGCCAGGCCGAATCGCGGCACGGCGGGGGGTTCAGCG